>CACJFJ010000003.1:5000-123905 GCA_902592675.1 uncultured Pelagibacteraceae bacterium | reverse complement strand
CCTCCTAAGATTGCCATCAGAACCATAAACACGCCCATCTCTCTTCCATCAAAAGCAACATCTGTAGAATCTATATATCCAACGAGTCCTCCCATTATTCCACCAGCAAGACCACAGAAGAATGCTGAAACCATCCACCCAATGATTTTATATTTCATTGTTTCAATACCCATTGCCTCTGCTTTATCCTCGTTATCTCTTATAGCGTTTAAAATTAATTTAAATCGTGTTGAGTAAATTGCTCTTATAGTAACAAATGCAATCACAAGGGCAAAAAAACTACAAAAGTAGAAAAATTCTCCTCTTGCTTCAAGACCCCCTACGTCGGGAAAAGGTGGTGTTGTAAATCCTTGACCTGCTCCAATAATTTCGATACCTCCTGAAATCTCACCTGCTGCTACTCCTAAACCTAAAGTGCATATTGCAAAGTAATGACCTCTTAATCCTAAAATTGAATATCCAATTAAACCTGCAACTATTGTAGGGACAACTGCTGCTACTAAAAGTCCAACTGCCATTCCTTGAAAAAACTGAGTTGGAGTGTGTACAAATGTTTTTTCACCACCACTTTCTGTCCACTCTGCTAGTGGAAAAAACATTCCAACTTGTACAGATGCACATAAATACATACCTAGTCCATAAAAAAGAATATTTCCAAATGAGTTGTAACCCATTTCTCCACCTTGAATGTTCCAAGTAACAGCAAGAATAATTAGAACACAAAGAATAGATAATTGGACTTTAAAAGCAGGAAAAATAAATGGAGCTGCTAATCCAAATATTAAAATTGTAACATATAATATTATGTTTTTGTTCATTATTTTAAATACTCTCTCTTTCTAGAAAGTTTAAATCTTCGGTAAACAAGAATTAAAACTAATAATAAAAATACTGAACCAATTCTAAATTCTGTGCCCAAAAGATAGTCTGCAAATTCCTCAAAAACACCTAATCCCATGCCTGATAGCGCTACACCAGGTAAATTTCCTAACCCTGCAACAATTACAATCATAAATGATCTAATTGTATACGGTAGACCCATATATGGATGTATTGTAAAAGTAATTGAGATTAAAGCTCCAGCTACACCACAAAGCGCAGCATTAATACCAAAAGTTGCAGCGTAAACTTTTTCTGTATCTACACCTAAAATTTTTGCAGCTCTAGCATTTTGAGCAGTAGCTCTTATCGCTCGACCAAGTTTAGATTTTTTCATGTAAATAACTAAACAAATAGCAAATAAAATACTTACAACTGCAGAAAAGATTTTTGAATTAGGTAAAACTACATTACTATCAAATAAAAATGTTGTGCCATAACCTGAATTAGCTAAGACAACATCTGCACCAAAGGCAAAGTTCATTAATTGCATAAAAAGAATACTTATTCCAAAAGTAGCTAAAATTGAAATAAATAAATCCCTATCTACAACTTTATTGATAACCAATTTATAAATTCCAATTCCAACAAAATACATTATGAATGGTGATACAATCACACCCCAAGCAGGATGGATTCCGTAAAGATACATAAAGTATGCGATGTATCCTCCCAGTATAACTAAATCACCTTGAGCAATATTAATGATATTCATCACTCCCCACTGCAAAGCCATTCCATAAGCAATCAATGCAAATAAAACTCCCAACAAGATTCCGTCCAAACAAGCTTGGACTGTTATCATCGGATACTGGAAAACCATGAAATCCATAAATTGCCTTTTAAAAAAAAATACCCCCTAGAGTTTAGGGGGTATTTATAGATTAGTTACTATCTTTCAGACCACTTAGGAATCGGGTGAATTAATTTTGCCGATGCCCACTTAAGTGGAGCAACAACTTTATTTTCACATTTCCCTGAGCCATCACACATTACTTGGAAAAGAACCATAGGCTTGTCAACATTTTGACCACCTGGGGCAAATTTAATATTTCCATAAAATGTTTGCATATTAGTTGCGGCAAGAGCATCTCTTACTTTTTTTTGATCAAAAGAATTAGCTCTTTCAAAAGCATCTTTAAATACTAGTAAAGCTGCTGAAGACTCTGCTGATTGGTAAGGTGGATCATATCCAAACTCCTTTTGAAAGTCCGCAGCGTAAGTCATACCATCTTTAAAAAAGTTATCTTTGTAAGTTAAAGATTTATGCCACTGTGAAGCACAAAGAGCATACTGGGAATTTTTACCATGTTGTTTTGATAATTTCGCAGCATCACAATGTGTCATTGCTAACATTGGAACATCTACTTTCATTTCAGCAATTTGTCTGATTGCAGTTAATGCTCCTTTTGTATGACCTGACACAACAAGAACATCTGGCTTCATTTGTTTAACTTTAACTAAAGTAGCCGCCATATCATTAAGCTCTTTTGGAAGCTTATCATCGATTATAATTTCAGATCCAGTTCTTTCAGCTGCATCTAAAATACCTAATCTCACGTCTTGTGAAAATGCATCTTGTTCAAATGCTTGTGCTATTCTCACACCTTTTCCGCCATTTAACTCTACTGCTGTTTCAATAGCTACATCAAGATATAAATTAGCTGGAGCTAAAACTGCAAATAGATATTTGTAACCTTTTGTAAACAAAGATCTAGAAGCACCATTTGCTTCAACCATTGGCACACCATATTTTTCAGTTACAGGTGCAATTGCTTTTGTTAATCCTGAACTGTATGGCCCAAGCATAAACTCAACACCATCTTGAGAAATTAGTCTTTCTGCTAATTGAGCTGCTCTTTTTGGGTTTGATTCATCATCATAATAAATAATTTCAAACTTATAAGTTTTTCCACCAACTTTTACTCCACCCATGCTGTTAATTCTATCAACGGCCATATTGTAACCGTTTTGAGTATGAACACCATTAGATGAATATTTTCCAGTTAATGAAATTGCAGCACCAAGAACGATCTTATCACCAACTACTTTTGCAAATGAAACAACAGAAGTTGAAAATAAAATTGCTATCGCAGAAATAAAACTCAAAATTAATTTATTTAGTTTCATTTTATTCCTTTGGTTAATTAATTAAAAAGATTATTTAATAAAGAAATTTAATACTTTTCAAGTGACAAATATATCCAATAAGAGATATTAATATTGTTGTGTAACAATAATTATCAAAGCAATAATAACTAAAACACTCGCTGAGATTGTATTAATTGTTTTTGGATTTGCTTTAATCCATATGATTAACTTTTGTGCAAGCATTGCATATCCAATCAAAGATATAAAATCTAAAACTACATATGTTGTTATCAAAATTAAAAATTGAACAATATAATTTGAATTAAAATCAATAAACTGTGGAAATATTAAAGGAAAAAACAACCATGCCTTGGGGCTTGTACCTGCAACTAAAAAACCATCTTTAAAAAAGGAAAAAAAGGTTTTTGATATGATTGTTTTTGAATTTATATTTTTTGGTGATGATTTATAAACATCATAGGCCAAATAAAGCAAATAGATAACGCCAATCCACTTAAAAAAATTTAAAAAAGATGGGTTATCAAAAAAAAATGTTCCTAAAACAAATATTACTAAAGTTGCTTGGATAAAATTAGCTGTTATGTCTCCAAGTGCAGTCCAAACACAATTTTGAACTCCATAATTCATAGAATACGAAACAATTACTACCCTCGGTGTACCCGGTGTAATAAAAAGAAAAATTATTATTTGTAGAAAAAGAATAAAATCTAAGGGGAGCATATAAAAAAAGATAGTCCTTAAAAACCGGGAGCTAAAGATGGCTAAGAAGGACTATCTAAAACACTATAACAAATCTTAAAAAAAATGCATTATAGATTTTTTTCAAATATAAAGGATTTATGAAAAAAAAAGGTCACAGGCCTATAACCCGGGTCAAAAATCCAGAGCCAAATATTGAGGATCCAGATTGGGTCATTTGGGCAGCTTGGGCTGACAGGATCACTTTTGAGGAAATAGAAAAAAGAACTGGCTACAGAGAAAATGACGTAATTAGAATTATGAGAAGATCTCTAAAACCATCATCTTTCAGATTATGGAGAAAAAGAGTAAATCAAAAAAGTATTAAGCATAGAAAAAAATTTGAATATTCTAGAAAACAAATTACTAGTAAATTAAAAAAAGGTGATTATTAATAAGTAATGAAAAAAATAACAATTTATACTGGTCCACAATGTGGTTATTGCGATGCAGCAAAAAGATTATTAATAAGAAATAATGCTACGTTTAAAGAAATAAATATTGCAAATGTTGAAGGTGCAATGGATGAAATGATTAAAAAAGCCAATGGAAAACGAACAATACCACAAATATTTTTTGATGATCAACATATTGGTGGATATGACGAAGTAAGAGCATTAGAAAAAGAAAATAAAATACAAGATTTACTTAAATAACTTTATTTTTTCTTAAAAATCAAACAAATACCGTTATTACAATATCTTTTTCCTGTTGGTTGCGGACCATCATCAAATATATGACCATGATGTGCATTACAGTTTTTACAATGATATTCTGTCCTTGCGTAACCTAATAAATGATCTGTTTTAGTCTCAAAAACTTCAGGTAACGACTCGTAAAAAGATGGCCAGCCTGATCCACTTTCGTATTTTGTTTTAGAGTCAAATAATTTTACTCCACAATTTGCACAATGGTAACTTCCTTCACGCTTTTCATTATTTAATTCACTTGTTCCTGGTGGTTCTGTTCCATCCTCAAACATAACTAATTTTTGTTCGACAGAAAGATTTGAATTCTTTTTATTCATACAATTATAATAACCTAGCACATGATTGGTGCAAAAAAGAATGTAATTCAATAAGTTTTTTGGAGTTTTTATTGTAACCACCACCTAAAACACCACAAAGGGGAATTCCTTTTGAGAAAAAATTTTCAGTGACAAGGTCATCTCTTTCTTTAATACCTTCATCTGAAATCTTTAATTTTCCTAATCGGTCATTAAGATGAATATCAACTCCTGCGATATAAAAAACGAAATCAAAATTTTCTTGGTTCAGTTTGGTTAGATAAAATTTTAAAATTTTAAGATATTCTTTATCTTCCATATTGTCTTCAAGCTCTACATCACAATCACTAATAGATTTCTTTGCAGGATAATTTGATTTTGAATGCATGCTAAAAGTAAAAACATTTTTGTCATCTTTAAAAATATCAGAGTTACCATTTCCTTGATGAACATCTAAATCAACTATTAAAATTTTTCCAGCCAATCCTCTATCTAATAAATATTTAGATGCAACAGCTACATCATTAAAAACACAATAACCTGCACCTCCATAATAATTGGCATGATGGCTTCCTCCTGCAGTGTTGCACGCTACTCCATTATTAATTGCAAGCTTTGAAGCTAAAACTGTACCACCAGTTGCAACAAGAGACCTTTGAACGACACTATCAACTAAAGGGAAACCTATCTTTTTTACTCCTATTTTATCTAAAGTTTTATTTTTTATATCATTTATATATTTCTCAGAATGTGCTCTTTTTAAAGTCTCATCAGAACATGGATATGGTGTGTAAAATTTTTTAACTATTTTTTTTTTTATCAAATAATCTGCAAGATCTCCAAACTTATTTATTGGAAACTTATGATCATCCCCGATTTTTGCAAAATAATCTTTGTGATTGACAACGGGTAACTCCATATCTACTCGATCACTCGTATTGGCTTGCCACTTACACAAGCTTCAAGGGACTCTATCATTTGACTGTAATATATGAGATAATTTTCTGCAGTCACATAACCAATATGGGGAGTCAATAATGCATTAGGCAAAAATCTTAACTTATTATTCTCTGGCAAAGGCTCTTTTTCATAAACATCTAAACCAGCTCCAGCAATTTCATTAGTTGATAATGCAATTATTAAATCATCTTCATTCACAATAGGACCTCTAGAAGTATTAATTAAAAAAGCCGTTTTTTTCATCTTATCCATTTCCTTTAATGTGATACAATTTTTATATCTTTCACCACCTTGAACATGAATAGAGATAAAATCAGAATTTTTTATTAAATCATCTTTACTACACGGTAAAACCTTTAATTTTTTACACGTATCTAAATTTAAATTCTCACTCCAAGCCATTACCTCCATACCAAATGCCTTTGCAATTTTAGCAACTTGAGATCCAACCTTACCTAAACCAATTAATCCAAGAATTTTTCCTTTAAGCTCCACGCCAAGAGTTGTTTGCCAATATCCTTGATACATATTGTCTATTTCTTCTTTTAAATTTCTTGCTAATCCCAATATCAAAGCCCAAGTTAATTCTGGCGTTGGATTTAAATTACTTTCTGTGCCACATACAATTATATTTTGTTTTTTTGCGGTATCTAAATCAACAGACTTATTTCTTAATCCGCTTGTAATTATGAATTTCAATTTTGTTAAATTTTCTATTAAATTTTTTGTAATTGGTGTTCGTTCCCTCATTATTAATAAAGCCTCAAAGTCTGAAAGTTTTTCAATCGCATCAGCTTCATCTTCGAAAGGCTTACTAAATATCTTTATCTCGTATTTTCCAGAAAGTTTCTCAAGGTCAACAAATTGTTGAGATACGTTTTGATAGTCGTCTAAAATAGCTACTTTAAGCATTATTAATTTCCTTATTAGATAAAAATAAACCTATTATAATTAGTATCGCTCCAATTAAATGAAATAATTGGAATTGTTCATTATAAAAAAATATAGCCATTATTGTACTAAATAAAGGAATTAAAGATAAAAAAATTCCAGCTCTATTAGCTCCAATAATCGAAACTGCGCCTGCCCAACAATAATAAGATCCGATACTTGGAAATATTGCAACATAAACTAAAATATAAAAAAAATTACCACTCATCTCAATAATTTTGCCTTGTGTCATATCTAAAATAAAAAGAGGCAAAAGAAAAATTAATCCAAATGTGCAAATTATATGGACAAGAGCAAGTAAAGATACTTCGAAGGTTCTTTTTTTCAAATAAGCAGAATATATTCCCCAAGCAATAATTGCTCCAACCATAAATAAATCTCCTTTGTTAAAATTTAAGGTAAGTAAAATATTTAGATCAAGTTTAGTAATAATAGCTAAAATTCCTAAAACTGAAATAAGTAATCCAGATATTTGAAAAATATTTGTTTTTTCAATTTTTAATAAAAAACAAACTAAAATTATCGTTACAGGTATTGCGGTATTAAAAAGTGATGCATTAATTACTTGAGTGTAATTTAAAGCGTTATAAGTAAAAGAAGTAAATATACATACACTAGTAGAACCTAGAATAAGGAATAATGATAAATTTCTATTAATTTGATCTTTTAATTTTAATATCTCTTTATAGGTGAAAGGAAGTAATATTATCCATACTAGGCACCACCTTAAAAATGCGAGTGAGTTTGGAGGTATATTTTCCAAGTAAGCAAGTTTTGCTAATGTAAAGTTTCCTGCCCAAAATAACGTTGCACATACTAGCATTATATATGCCTTAGTATTTTGCATTTTATCAATTAAATCTTGTTGAGCTATAAGGTTCTAAATTTAAGTTTGTATTTTCTTTAGCTATCATTCCAGAAACAATCTTTCCAGATATTGGACCTAATGTCCATCCTAAATGATGGTGTCCAAAACAATAAAAAACATTCTTATGGTTTTTGGAGGGGCCCATGACTGGTAAAAAATCTGGCAATGTTGGCCTAAAACCTAACCATTCATCCTCATGTTCTGGAAGATTATCTAACATATAGTTTGCATTGTTTATCAGATTTCTAATTCTTGATTTTGATAATGGGTTTTTTAGTCCTCCAAATTCAACTGTCCCAACCACTCTTAAACCTTGTTCCATTGGCGTAATACCAAATCCCCTATTTGAAAAAATTACTGGTCTACTTAATAGATGATCACAATTTTTAAAATGCACGTGATATCCTCGCTCGGTATCTAATGGTATTTTTTCATTTAAATTATCTGTAAGTTTTTTTGAAAAGGCACCACATGCAATTACAATTTTATCAAAAGTAAAGTTTTGTCCCTCAGTAATTAAAATTGGTTTATCTAGATCAAATTTAATATTTTGAATATTCATTTTTTTAAAGTTTCCACCTTTTTTCAAAAATAATTCAAATAATTTCAATAAAATTTTTTTTGGATTTCTTGCGTGCCTTGCATAAGGGTAATAAACTCCAGCATGATAAAATTGTTTTAAATGAGGTTCTAAATCGTGTATCTCTTTTTTATTAACTAATTGTTGTTTTACACCTAATTCGTTTCTTACTTTAATTTCTAATTCTCTACTTTTTAAATCTTTATCATTCCAAATATAAAGAATCCCTTTATTTTCAACTAATCCGTTTAAATCAATTTCATCAAATAATTCATCATATGCAGGTAACGCTAAATCTAAAATTTGATGCATATTTTTAGCAGTATGCATCATCTTTTTTTTAGTGGTGTTTAAAATAAATCTTATAAACCAAGGTATCATTTTTGGGACATAGTTCCATTTTAATGCTAACGGTCCAGAGGAATTTAACAACATTGCTGGTACATCTGACAAGATATCTGTTCTATTTAAAGATAACGACGCGTAAGGTGAAAAATGTCCTGCATTACCATAAGATGCGGCCGGACTACCAGGTTCATCTCTATCAAAAATTGTCACTTTAAAACCTTTTTTTTGAAGGAACAATGCATTGCTAATTCCTTGAATCCCAGCACCGACAATTCCGATATTCAAATGTTTATTCATTTTATAATTATATAATCTAAATTTAAAATAATTTAAGCGACAAATTATACTTAGGCTATTGATTGCTGATTATGAACTTTGGCGCTCATTACTATCCCAAAACCTATCATAGTTGCTAACATTGATGAACCTCCATAGGACATAATTGGTAATGGTGATCCAACAATAGGCAATAAACCTAAAACCATGCTCATATTTATTGCAATAAAAACAAAAATAGCAGCAGCAAAACTATAACAAAAAATTTTAGCAAAATAACTTCTTGACGAAGCTCCTACAGAAACGATTCTATAGATTGTGACTGCATAGATAATTAAAAGTATAGCCGAACCAACAAAACCAAACTCTTCAGAAAATAAAGTGAATATGAAGTCAGTATGCTTTTCAGGTAAAAATTCTAGGTAACTTTGAGTTCCTTTTAAAAAACCTTTACCGAAGATTCCTCCTGATCCTACTGCAATTTTTGATTGAATAATTTGATAACCAGCACCTAAAGGATCCCTATCTGGGTTTAAGAAAGTTAAAACTCTTAATTTTTGATATGGTTTAAGAAATGCAATTATAAAAGGTAATGCAATTACGAACCCCAGCATTGTATAGATAAAATATTTATGATTAATTCCCGCAAACCATAAGACAGCAATTCCACTTATTGCAATTAAAAGTGCAGTCCCAAGATCTGGTTGAACAATTACTAGGCCCATAGGTAATATTATTATGATTAAAGAGGTTAAAATTGTGTATATGGAATTTACATTTTCTAATTTCATCCTGTGAAAATATTTAGCTAAACATAAAATTATAAAAATTTTCATTAATTCTGAGGGTTGTAAATTTATGAAATATAAATTAATCCATCTTTGTGAGCCTGAGGAAGTTATTCCGAATAAATAAGTCCAAATTAGTAAGCCAACAACTAAAATGTAAGATAAATATCCAATTGAAAACCAAAATTTAATATTAACAAAAGAGAAAATTAACATCATTAAAGTAAAAACTACTAATTTTGTGAAATGGCTTTTTGTGTGAAATAGAATTTTTCCACCATCTGTAGAATACATTGTTGTAAGACTTATGAAACCAAGTGCTAGAATACAAGCAAGTAAAATATAATCAAAATTTCTAAATTTTTGAAAAAAACCAAAAGTATTATTTGTCAAACGAGTATGTTGATACATTTTATACATCTAAATATTTTTTATCATTAGTATTGCTTCTTAATAAATGACGGTCAATTACAGTTTTAAATAATTTCTTTGCCATCGGTGCAGCCGTAGCACTTCCACTACCTCCATGTTCAACAATTATGCTAAGAGCATATCTTGGATTTTTATATGGACCGTATGCTATATAAAGAGCATGGTCTCTTTCATCATAGGGAATTTCAAAAGTTTTTAAATCTAATTCACGATCTTTTTCAGTAATCTTTTTTACTTGAGCTGTTCCAGTTTTTCCAGCAAATTGATACTTTAAATCATTAATTCTAGATTTATAAGAAGTACCTCTTACTTCATTAGTAGAAGCAAACATTGCATCTTGAACAATTTTGATATTCTTAGAATTTGTATATAGAGGCATAAATTTGTCAATTGGAGCTATCTTCTTATCTCCATCTACGATTTTTGGGTAAATTTTATATCCTCCATTAGCAATTTGTGCTGTCATTAAACATAATTGCACAGGTGTTGTTTGAATATATCCTTGTCCTATTCCTGTGATAATTGTTTCACCAAGCAACCACCCTTTGCCTAGAGCATTTTTTTTCCATTGAGTGTTAGGCACTAAGCCACTTTTTTCAATATCGAAAAGACCTCCAAAAACTTTTTCTCCTAAACCAAATTTTTTGGCTGTTTCGCTAAGTTTATCCACACCAAGTTTTCTAGCAACTTCATAAAAATATGTGTCACAAGATTGCTTCATTGCATTTCTAAGGTTCATAAATCCATGCCCTTCTTTTTTCCAACAATGATAAGTTTGACCATACAATTCTAATGGGTACTTGTGCCCTCTACAATTTACAGTAAAATTAGTATTTATGACTCCATTTTCTAAAGCTGAAAGGGCAACGATGGGTTTAATTGTCGATCCTGGAGAATAATTCCCTTGTAGAGTTTTATTTACTAATGGTTTCATGGGATCATTTCGAATAATTTGCCAATCATCTTTACTTATACCAAACACAAATAAGTTTGGATCAAATGATGGAGATGAATGCATTGCTATTATTTCTCCAGTATAAATATCCATTACACAAATAGACCCTGCCTGATCTTTTAAAAGTTCATTACACTGTTGTTGTACTTTGGTGTCTAAAGTTAATCTTACTGTTTGACCTTTTTCACCTTTTTGAAATTCTAATTGACTTATTCTTCTTCCATAGGCATTAACTTCATATCTTTCAATATCGTTTGTTCCTATTAATTCATTTTCAAAAGACTTTTCTAGTCCAACTTTTCCAATTTTAAGACCAGGGACAAAATTTTTCTTTATTCTCTCGTTTGACTCTACGTCATTTTCATTAGCTTGACTAACATATCCCAATACATGGGTAAAATTTTCACCAAATGGATAATTCCTTGATATTGAGATTACAGGTTTTACACCATTTAAATCATAAAGATGATTATTTATTTTTGAAAATTTCTTCCAACTTAAATTATCAGAGACAATTAATGTCTCCCAAGGTTTAATTTCATTCTTTCTTTTTAAAATCTTCTTAAATTCTTTATCAGATAGTTCTAGAAGATCTTTTAATCTAAAAATAACGTATCTGAAATCTTCAACTTCTTCAGGTATAATATGGAGTTGATAAGCTTCAAAATTTCCTGCAATAACGTTTCCAAAATAATCTTCAAACTCTCCTCTAACAGGAGCTAATTTCCATTCTCTAATTCTATTTTTATCTGATAGAGTTAAATACTTTTTATTTTCTTTTACTTGTAAAAAAAATAGCCTACTTACAAGTCCAATCATTACTAAAAATTTTAGTGAACCAGTCAAAAACATTCTTCGATTAATTAAATTAAGTTTTTTTACATTGTCACTAGAGGAATTAATCATTTGCACCCTTCAAATAATATTTAAAAAAGTAAACAAAAATTATATAAAATATAAATGTAAAAAAGGTATTTACTAAATAGCTCATTAAAACGAGATTGTATGAAAAAAATAGATTTAGAATTGTAAAATTAATCGAATTTAATAAACAAACAACTAATAAAAAATAAAACCAATCTTTGATTAAATTTGGTCTTATAGTAATATTTCTAAAGTAAGATGTGGCTATACATATCAATGTATAGGATAAACTGCTGATGCCCAATGGCAAACCAACAACTGTATCATTTATAAGTCCCGCTAAAAATACCAGAAAAAAATCAAAATGTTTAAAATCTTTTAAAGTAAAGAAAAAAATTAAAATAAAAGGAAAATTAAATGAAAAAAAATCTAAATTTAAATAATTAAAATCAAACTCATTTAATACAGAAATAAATAATAATATTATGGGAAACCAAGAATATAATTTTGAGAATGTGCCTTTGGTGGTTAATTTAGCCATTTTCTCTACCTTTAGTTAATACACATTCTTTGTATTCTTTGGATCCAACAGAAAAACCTTTGCTATTAAAAAAGGATTTTCTACATTTATGACCATGCTCTAAGTTAAGTCTCAAAAATTTGAGCTCTTTTTTATCAATGTCAAATTGATTAATTTCTTTTTTTTGAGAAGTTATTTTTTCTTCAAAAGTTGAAATCTGTTCATTTAGACTATTGATTTGAGTTTTTAAATTTTCATTTTCTTCTCTAAATTTAGTATTTGTTTGTTCGAAAATATTTAACTCATCCTCTAGTATTTTTATTTTTGCGTCGATTGGTTTTATTTCATTATTTTCATTATTATTTGATGTCTTTTTTATGCTATCTATTTCTTCTTTAACAATAACCTCAGCAAAAACATACTTGAGTTGAGAAAAGTCACTATAAAATCTTACTTTCAATTTTCCGTCAGTTACTTCGTCATCTAATATTATTTTTCCAATCGGTATACCGCTTTTGAAAATTGCCCCTGTTCCAGATGTGTATGCTATGCTTTCATCTCTAAAATTTTCAGGAAAACTATCCTTAATATATCTTATTGATCCAAAATTATCTCCTGCTCCAGTAATTATAGCTTGTATATTTTGAGGAGCAATTGTAACTGGAACGTTAGAATTTAGATCTGATAGAAGTAAGACTCTTGAGGTTTTATAATTTACTTCAATTACTCTTCCAACTAAATAAGCCTGGTCATATATGTTTGTACCTATTTTTATATTATCCTTACTACCTTTGTTAATTATAATACTTTTTAGAAAAGGGCTGTCGTGATCAACAATAATTTTAGCAAGAATCTTATTTGAACTTGAAACGTAATCATTAATTAATTCTTTTAACTCTTTATTTTCAAATTGAATAATTTCACTTGATACTGAATTAGATTTTAATTCATCTAACTCTTCTTTTGTTTTTTTATAATCTTTAAAGAAAGTGCTATACTCGCTTATTTCATAAACTGTACTTTTTAGTAAATTTTCAGGAATAGATACTACAAAAGAGGATCTATAAACAACCTCGCTTATTCCTATTTTTAAAAACCTTATAACTTTTAAATCTAAACTGGATAATATAATTATAAAAATAGATAAAAATACCAAAGTAAGCAATGAAAATTTTTGTTGGGTACTTTTTTTTAAAAAAGCAGATCTAATTGCTATTATGAAATCATCTCTGCTTGATGCCATTGCTCTTAATATTCAGTCAACATAGTAGAGAAAGTTTGTTCTTGATCTAAAGCTTTTCCTGTTCCTATAGCAACACAAGATAATGGGTCATCTGCGATATGAACCGGCAATCCAGTTTCTTTAGAAAATCTTTTATCAATATTTTTTAACAACGCTCCTCCTCCAGTTAAAGTCAATCCCATATCGACTAAATCTGCTGACAGTTCTGGTGGTGTGCTCTCTAAAGCATCTTTAATTCCATTAACCATTTCCTTTAATATATCGTTTAATGCTTCAGCGGTATCTTCTTCAGTAATATTTACTTCCTTAGGAGTTCCTGATCTTAGATCTCTTCCTTTAACAGCATAAGTATTGTTATTAGTTGGAATTGCAGTCCCAATTTCTTTTTTAATTTTTTCTGCAGTACTATCCCCAATCATTAAATTGTATTCTTTTCGCATGTAATTAGCCATCGCGCCATCCATTGCATCACCAGCTACTCTTAAAGATTTTGAGTAGACTAATCCACCTAATGACATTACAGCAATTTCACTTGTTCCACCTCCAATATCAACAACCATTGAACCAGTAGCTTCAGATATTGGTAAGTTTGCCCCTATTGCGGCTGCAATAGGTTCCTCAATTAGCTGAACTCTTCTAGCCCCAGCTGCAAGAGCACTATCTTGGATTGCTTTTCTTTCTACAGGAGTTGAACCAGTTGGCACACATATTAATATTCTCGGGTTAGCAAAAGACCTTCCTTTATGGACCTTTTTAATAAAATGCTTGATCATTTCCTCTGTAACTATAAAATCAGCAATTACTCCATCTCTCAAAGGTCTAATAGCTTCTATATTTCCAGGAGTTCTACCTAACATTGTTTTTGCTTCATCACCAACAGCTAAAACTTGTTTTTTACCAGCTTGTTCAACAATTGCTACTACTGATGGCTCATTAAGAACAACCCCTTGTCCTTTTACTACAACCAATGTATTTGCTGTACCTAAGTCGATTGCCATATCTTGGCTCCAAACTTTTTTGATGTTATCAAAAATGCCCATTTAAACTCCTCCTTTTATCTTTTTATGTTCAATATTCTTATATAAAGATTTCTTTTCTCTTTTAATCAGCATCTTATTTAATGCATTTAAATACGCATTAGCCGATGCAACTAAAGTATCTGTATCTGCTGATTGACCTACGGTTGTTCTATCATTTTCCTCGATTTTTACACTTACAGTTGCTTGAGCGTCTGTACCTTCAGTTACAGCATGAACTTGATATAATGATAATTTGACATCATGAGGATATAGGTCTTTGATACATTTAAATATTGCATCTACTGGTCCATCGCCTGTCTGTGTAGTCGTTTTTATATCACCAAACACATCTAAAGTCATATCAGCTCTTTGTGGTTCACCGGTCCCTGCAAATACTTTTAGGCTTTTTAAGTTGATAGCATTTATTTTATTATCAATAATCAAACTATCATCAACTAAAGCTACAATATCTTCATCATATATATGTTTTTTTTTATCTGCTAAAATTTTAAATTTACCAAAGGCTGCTTGAACCACATCATCAGTAACATCTGTATAACCCAAATCACTTAATTTATCTTTAAAAGCATGCCTACCAGAGTGTTTTCCCATCACTAAAGATGTTTTTTTTACTCCAACGCTTTCAGGTGTCATTATTTCATAGGTCTCCCTATTTTTAAGCATACCATCTTGATGGATTCCAGACTCATGAGCAAAAGCATTTTTTCCAACTATCGCTTTATTAAATTGAACAGGAAAACCTGTAGCATTTGAAACTATTTTTGATGCCTTGCTTATTAACTCAGTTTTAATTCCAGTCTCATATGGAAGTAAGTCATCTCTAGTTTTGATCGCCATTACAATTTCCTCTAAAGCTGCGTTTCCTGCGCGTTCTCCAATTCCATTGATTGTACATTCAATTTGTCTTACACCTGCGGATAATCCTGATAGAGCATTAGCAACTGCTAGTCCAAGATCATTATGGCAATGTGCTGAAATAATAGCTTTATCTATATTTGGAACATTATTTTTGATTGATGTGATAGTTTTTGCAAACTCTTCTGGAATAGAATAACCAACTGTATCAGGAATATTAATAGTTGTTGCTCCACATTTTATTGCTAATTCAATTGTTTTATACATAAAATCTAAATTTGTTCTTGTTCCATCCTCACATGACCACTCGACATCTTCTGTAAATTTTTTTGCATAAGTCACACTCTCTTTAATTGCCCCAAGCACCTGTTCATCTGTCATATTTAGCTTATGTTTCATGTGAACTGGACTCGTTGAAATAAAAGTATGGATACGAAATCTTTTTGCATATTTTAAAGATTCATAGCAAGCATCGATATCTTTTTTTGTTGCCCTGGCTAGTCCACATGGGATAGAGTTTTTAACACTTTTGCTTATTGCACTTACAGCCTCAAAATCTCCTGGTGATGATATTGGAAAACCAGCTTCAATGATATCAATCCCCATCTCATCAAAAACTCTCGAGATTTGAATTTTTTCTTCAACACTCATTGAGGCACCTGGAGATTGTTCTCCGTCTCTCATTGTTGTATCGAAAATAAATACTTTCTCTTTTTTTGACATAAAAATTTTTTTAGAAATATACAACCTCTAGTGTAGATTGCAAAATAATTTAGTAATTTTGGCCCAATATGGATGTTAAATTCACTTCTTATCGCTATCCACTAACTTCTTCTTACCTATCCAGGGCATCATTGCTCTTAAATTAGCACCTACTTTTTCAACTGGATGTTCTGCTAATTTTGCTCGAGTTAAAAGAAAATTCTTTTGTCCATTTTTACACTCTTCCATCCATTGTTTTGTAAATTTACCAGATTGAATATCAGCTAAAACTTCCTTCATTCTTTTTTTAGTTTCCGCTTTATTTACCACCCTCGGTCCAGACTCGTACTCTCCATATTCAGCTGTGTTTGAAATCGAATAATTCATGTTAGCTATTCCACCTTCATAAATTAAATCTACTATCAATTTTACTTCATGCACAGTTTCAAAATATGCCATCTCTGGCTCATAACCTGCTTCAACTAATGTTTCGTATCCATTTTTGATTAATTCTACTAATCCTCCACAAAGAACAGTCTGCTCACCAAATAAATCAGTTTCAACTTCATCTTTGAATGTTGTCTCTATAATTCCAGATCTTCCACCACCTACTGCTGATGCATATGACATAGCTAGATCTCTAGCTTTACCTGAACCATTTTGATGAACAGCAAATAAACAAGGGACACCTCCACCTTTTTCGTATTCGCTCCTCACTAAATGCCCTGGACCCTTTGGAGCCACCATGAAAACATCTAAGTCTTCTCTTGCTTTGATTAAATCATAGTGAACGTTTAATCCATGAGCAAAAGCTAAAGATGTTCCCTTTCTTGCTCTTTGCTCAATATGATTTTTATATATGGATGCTTGCAATTCATCTGGTGTCAAAATCATTACAACATCTGCCCATTCTGCAGCATCAGATAAATTCATTACTTTTAAACCTTTTGACTGAGCTTTCTCTATACTTGAAGACCCTTCTCTTAAGGCTACTACAACTTCTTTAACTCCACTATCTCTTAAATTTAAAGCATGAGCGTGACCTTGACTTCCATAGCCAAATATAGCAATTTTTTTGTCTTTAATAAGATTAACATCTGTATCCTTTTCATAAAACATTTTCATAGTTTTCTCCTTATTAATTAAATATTTTATCCCCTCTAGTCATCGCAACAGCTCCTGTTCTAGATACACTTACTAGTCCAAGTTTTTTTAAATTTTTTGACATTTTATCAATTTCTCTTCTCAATGCTGTAATTTGAATAACATTAGACTTTTTTGTCTTATCCAATATTACTAAATCATATTTTTTACAAGCATTTATAGCTTTTTTAATCTTACTAGTATTGCCAACAATTTTGAATAACGCCATTTCCTTAAAAATTACACTCTTATCATTTCTTTTAAAATCAGCAACTTTGTGAACTGGGACTAATTTTCTTAATTGAAGTTTTATCTGATCAATTACTTGAGGTGTACCAGTTGTGACAATTGTAATTCTCGATATATTTCTCTTAGCATCAACTTCTGCGACGGCCAGTGACTCAATGTTGTATCCTCTTCCTGAAAATAAACCAACAACTCTTGCTAAAACACCAGACTCATTGTCAACCCATACAACAATAATGTGTGTGTCTGACTTTTCTTTTTTTGTAGAAACACTGTACGCTGATTTTGGATTTACCATAATTAAACTAAAGCTTTACCTTTACCTGTAATTTTATTTTCCTCTTTCTCTGATGGACCTAAAATCATTTGATTATGAGGTTTTCCTGAGGGTATCATTGGAAAACAATTCTCATTAGGATCAACTCTGCAATCAAAAATTACAGGACCATCAAATTGCACCATCTCTTTTATTTTTTCGTCAAGTTCATCAGGTTTTTCAGCAATTATACCTTTACACCCATAAGCTTCTGCCAATTTAATAAAATCTGGTAGAGCCTCAGAGTAACTTTCAGAATAATTTTTTTCATGCAGTAATTCTTGCCATTGTCTGACCATTCCCATGTATTGATTGTTTAAAATAAAAATTTTTATTGGTAAATTATATTGAACTGCTGTAGACATTTCTTGCATAGTCATTAAAACGGAAGCCTCACCAGCAATATCAATAACTAATTTTTTTGGATGAGCAATTTGTACACCAACTGCCGCTGGTAGGCCATAACCCATTGTGCCTAAACCACCAGAGGTCATCCATCGATTGGGTTTATTAAACTTATAATGTTGAGCAGCCCACATCTGATGTTGTCCAACCTCAGTAGTAATGAATACATCTTTATTTTTTGTTAGTTCATAAAGTCTTTGTACAGCATGTTGAGGCTTAATAGTTTCATCACTATTATTAAAATTTAAGGAATTTTTGCTTCTCCATTTTTGTATTTGTTCCCACCACTTAGATATTTTTTGTTTATTTGATTTTTTTAGATCAATATTTTTTTTCTTTAAAGTTTTATTAATTCCTTTAAGAACATCTTTGACATCACCAACCAACGCTAAATCAACTTTGATTATTTTATTGATAGATGAAGGATCGATGTCAATATGAATTTTCTTCGATTTAGGTGAAAACTCATCTATCTTACCTGTTATCCTATCATCAAATCTTGCTCCAATATTTATTAATAAGTCACAATCATGCATTGCGTTGTTTGCCTCATAAGTTCCGTGCATACCTAGCATTCCTAAAAATTGATTATCATCTCCAGGATATGCACCTAAACCTTGAAGAGTTGATGTAATTGGAAAACCAGTTAGGTTCACAAGTTCTCTTAAAACCTCACTTGCTTCTGGACCAGAATTAATCACACCACCACCAGAGTAAATAATAGGTTTTTTTGAATTATTCATTAAATCAATTAACTCATCAATATTTTTTTGAGAAAAGTAATTTAATGATTTTCCATTAAGTTTTTTTTCATTATTAGGTTTTGAGTAACTAGTTTTTGCAAATTGAATATCTTTGGGAATATCAACTAAAACTGGTCCTGGTCTTCCAGTTGTAGCAACTTTAAAAGCTTCGTGAACAGTTTTTGATAAATCTTTGATATCTTTGACTAACCAATTATGTTTCGTACATGGTCTTGTTATTCCAGTGGTATCGCATTCTTGAAAAGCATCAGTTCCAATTAAATGAGTTGGGACTTGTCCTGAAATACATACTAAAGGTACAGAGTCCATATAAGCATCTGTTAAAGCTGTTACAACATTTGTTGCACCAGGTCCTGATGTAACCAACACAACTCCCGGTTTTCCAGATGATCTAGCATAACCCTCAGCAGCATGACCTGCTCCTTGCTCATGTCTAACCAGAATATGTTTTATTGTTGAATGATTTTTTAATTCATCATAAATCGGTAAGACTGCTCCACCAGGATATCCAAAGATAAATTCGACATCTTGATCCTTAAGACATTTAAATACAATCTCGGCTCCTGAATATAATTTTGGCATTCGTCCAATCTAGCTGAAGTTGTGCTAATTGGTCAAGGCTAACTACGTGATATCTAAATTTTTTTTAAAAATTTTTCTAGGCTGTCTGACTTTAATTTGTTCCATGAAATCATATTGCCTCTTCCCCAAGTGGTCTGTCTTTTGGCGTATTGTCTTGTCTTTATTGATATTTTTTCAATTACCTCAGGTATTTGTATTTTTTTATTGAGGAAGCTACTAATTTCCTCAATCCCAATAGCTTTAATGGAAGTCTTATTTTTTGGAAGTTTGAGTTTAATTAATCTCTTAACCTCTGAAATCGCTCCATCTTTAATCATATTCTTAGTTCGATAATTTATACGTTTGATCAATTCATCTCTAGGATAATCAATAAGAATTTTGTAAAAATCTCTATTTTCAAAATCTGACTTAGTTTTTTTAAACCAATCATATATAGATTTTTTAGTATATAATTTGACTTCGTATGCTCTTATTATTCTTTGGGTGTCTGAAGGGTTAATATAAGTTTTAGCAAGATGATCCAACTTAGCCAATTTTAAAAAAAATTTTTTATTGCCAACTTTTTTGTGTAATGAGCGTACATTTTTTCTAAATCTTTCAGGAATATTTGGTATTTTGACTAAACCTTCTGTAATTGCTTTAAAATATAAACCTGTCCCACCAACAAGTATTGGAGTTTTTTTTCTTTTTTTTATTTCTAAAATTTTTTTTTTTACTAAATATAACCAATCTCCTGTTGAAAAATTTTTTTTAACACTTTTGAATCCATATAAATGATGTTTAATTCCTTTATAATTTTTTGGAAGAGGTCTAGCTGAAATAATCTTTAGTTCTTTATAAACTTGCATACTATCTGCATTAACAATTTCTCCATTAATTTTTTTTGCTAATTTTATTGCAAATAAGGATTTTCCAGATGCAGTAGGTCCATAAATTAGAATAATCTTGGATCTTAAATCCTGCATATCTTAATTTAATTTAATTCCAATATATCTTCTTTGATTCTGGCTATTATAAACAACCAACAAGATTGTTTTTTGATTTGTGTTTAAAACCTGATTTACAACTTGATTTAAGTCATTCACATTTCTTATTTTCTTTTTTTGAGCTTCTATAATAATACTGTTCAGCTCAATAGAATTCATAAGAGGGCTATTGTTCTCTATGTTTGTAATAATTACCCCTGTTGTTTGATTTGGTAAATTTCTTGATTTGATATCTTCTTTAGTAAGTTCTCTTACAGTAATTCTTAATTTTTCGACTTTAGATTGTTCTGGAACAGATTTTTTTTCACTTACTTTAAATTCTTCTGAAGTTTCTAATCTTCCTAAAATAATTATTTTTTCAATTTCTTTTTTATTTCTCCAAATTTTAACTTTTACTTTTTTTCCAACTTCTGTTCTTGCAACAATCAATGGTAGTTCTTTCATCTCTTTTATTTTTTCCCCATCAAATTCTAATATAATATCTCCTGCTTTTACTCCGGCTTTATCTGATGGGCTATTTTGAGCGACACTTGCAACTAACGCTCCTCTTGGTTTATCTAAGTTTTCTACCTCTGCTATTTCTTTAGTAACATCTTGAATTCTTACTCCCAACCAACCCCTTTTTGTTTCTCCAAACTTTATAAGCTGATCGATTACAATTTTTGCGCTATTTGAGGGAATTGAAAATCCAATTCCTATTGATCCGTTTCTTCCTAGGATAGCTGTATTGATACCTATTACATCTCCGTTCATATCAAAAAGCGGACCACCTGAATTTCCAGAATTTATTGATGCATCTGTTTGAATATAATCTTCATACCTAGTTAAACCTATCGATCTATTTCTCGCTGAAATAATACCCGAGGTTACTGTACCACCTAAACCAAAAGGATTTCCGATTGCAATAACCCAGTCTCCAATTCTCGCTTTATCGGAGTCACCAAATTTCACTGGCAAAAATTTTTCCTTAGTTTCTAGCTTTAATACTGCGATGTCTGATAAAGGATCAGCGCCTAAAACTTTTGCTTTATACTCTTTGTCACCATCTACCCTTACAATTATATCATCTGCATCTTGTATAACATGATTATTAGTTACCACTATTCCTTCAGCATCAATTATAAATCCTGAACCAAGTGCTGAGGATTGTCTTTCTTGAGGAGTTCCAAATTCCTTAAACATATCTTCAAAAGGTGAACCTGGTGGAAATTGGAAATTTGGAAATGGGTTACTTCTTGTAACTACTGTTTGTGTTGTTGAGATGTTTACAACTGATGGCATCAATTTTTCTGCCAAATCTGCAAAAGAGCTTGGAACAGTTGATGAATTGGAGTTTATTGAGGCACCTAAAATAAGTATAATTGCGACTGATATAATCTTTATTTTTTTCATTTCAAATTTTTGCGTAATAAATAATTATAAAACCAATTATAACAAAAATTAAACCTCCAATTCTTAATTGACTTTCTTTAACCAGCTCAAGCTTTTTAAGCATATTTCTCATTTTTGATGGAAATAAGGCATATAGAATACCCTCAATAAATAAGAATAGACCAAAGGCAACGATCAATTCTTTCATTTGAATGTTATTCTGTTTTAGGCTTTATATTTCCAAAAAATTTAAAAAATTCGCTATCTGGTGATAATATCAGAGATGTTTCTCCACCTATTAAAGCCTTCTCATAAGCCTGCATGGCTCTATAGAAGGCAAAAAATTCAGGATCTTGACCAAACGCATTTGCGAAAATTTTATTTCTCTGGCCGTCACCTTCACCTTTCATAATCTCTGATTTTTTTTGAGCATCTGCAAGTATCACTGTTACTTCTTTATCTGCAGTGGAAGTTATTGTAACTGCCATCTCAGCACCTCTTGCTCTAAATTCTTTTGCTTCTCTCTCTCTTTCTGTCTGCATTCGTCTAAAAATAGCATCACTGTTTGCTTGTGGAAGATCAGCTCTTTTAATTCTTACATCAACAATCTTAATACCAAAATTTTCAGCCTCGGTATTTACACCCTCTTGAATTAAAGCCATCTGCTTAGTTCTATCCTCAGAGAGTAATGTTTGCAGTTCTTGTTGTCCTAGAACATTTCTAATTCTTGAATTAATAATTGTTGCTAATCTAGATCTTGCTACTCTCTCATTTCCAACAGAAATATAAAATTTAAGTGGATCTATAATTTGAAATCGTGCAAAAGCATCAACAATTAATCTTTTTTGGTCAGAAGCAATCACCTCCTCTGGTGGAGTGTCTAAATTTAAAATCCTTTTATCTAAAAATACTACGTTTTGAATAAAAGGAATTTTAAAATTTAATCCAGGTTTTAAAATTATTCTTTTTGGATCACCAAATTGAAGCACAATTGCTTGATTAACTTCTTTAACAATAAATATTGAGAAAAAAGCTGTTGCAGCTATCGCAACTAATAAACCAGCTATAATTTTTGTGGCTTTCATTTTAATTTATCACTTTCTTTTTTTGTAACTCAGGAAGAGGTAAATATGGAACTACTCCTGAACCAGCATTTTTTTCAATAATTACTTTATCTATATCAGCTAAAACTTTTTCCATTGTTTCTAGGTACATTCTTTCTTGAGTAACTGATTTAGCATTTTTATATTCATTATATATTGCTAGAAATCTACTAGCTTCACCCTCTGCTTTAGCAACAACTTCTTTTTTATAAGCTTCGGCTGCTTGTAAAATTTTGGCAGCTTCACCCCTTGCTCTGGGAATTACATCATTTGCATAAGCCTCAGCTTCGTTTTTCGATCTTTCCATATCAGCCCTAGCTGCTTGGACATCTCTAAATGCATCAATTACTTGATCGGGTGGGTCAGCTTTTTGTGTTTGAACTTGTGTAATCTGTATACCACTAGTGTATTCATCTAAAATTTTTTGAATAATTTCCTGAGTGTCTGTCTCTATTACTGATCTACCCTCAGTCAAAATTGGTTGAATATTTGATCTTGCTATCACTTCCCTCATTGCGGTTTCTGCTGCAGCTTTTACAGTTCCCTCTGGATCTTGAATTTTAAATAAAAAATTTCCAGCATCTTTAATTACCCAGAACACTGAGAAATCTATATTTACAATATTTTCATCTCCAGTTAACATTAAGCTTTCTTGTGGAACATCAGCCACACCGCCAGAAGATGAAAAACCACTATCTCTCTCTGATCTAAAACCAATATCAATCCTGTTTACTTTGGTTACTTTTGGAGTTAACACGTTTTCAACGGGAAATGGGATGTGGTAATTTAATCCTGGTTGAGTAGTTTTAACAAATTTTCCAAATCTCAATACTACACCTTGTTCATCTGGTAAAACTCTATAAAGACCACTTGCTAACCACACAAAGCCTAAAATGATCAACACTAAAATCGCTTGTTTACCACCTGATGAACTTCCACCAGGTAAAAATCTTTTAATCTTTTCTTGAAATTCTTTTATAATTTTATCGATATCAGGTGGTGTCGGACCTCTACCAGATCCATTTCCACTACCTCCACCTCCTGGTGGTGTTCCCCAGGGACTTCCGCCTCTTTGTTGAAAATCGTCAGACATACATTATCTATATAGTGTCTAATTCTCTAAAAACAAGTTAAGATCAGTTTATGAGTGATAAAAAGCCAGAACTAAGTGCCGCAATGAAAAGTAAGCTAGAACCAAAGGTTTTTAAAAAAAATCCAATACTTGGAACTAAATTTACCTTGGCTATATCCAGTGCCAAAGGTGGTGTTGGAAAATCCACTTTTGCAACAAATTTAGCTCTAGCACTCAGTAAAATAGGATGTGAAGTTGGCTTACTTGATGCTGATATATATGGTCCCTCTATACCAAAAATGTTTGGTATCAAAGATAAACCTAAAAGTGATGGACAAAAATTAGAACCTATAAAAAAATATAATATCCAATGCATGTCAATAGGATTTCTTACTGATCAGGAAACTCCAATGATTTGGAGGGGACCAATGGTTACAAGTGCAATTAAAACATTTACTCAAAAAGTTAATTGGAAAAATTTAGATTTTATAATTATTGATATGCCTCCAGGGACAGGAGATACACAGTTAACTTTTTCTCAAGATATTAAATTAGATGGAGCAATTATAGTTTCTACACCTCAAGAAATTGCTTTAATGGATGTTGTGAGGGGTATAAAAATGTTTGAAAAATTAAAAGTTAATATTATTGGTCTAGTAGATAATATGAGTTATTTGATTGGTGAGGATAAAAAAAAATATACGATTTTTGGTGAGGGTGGTGTTAAAAAAACTGCCGAAAAATTTAATACAAATTTTTTAGGAGAAATTCCAATTGATTCAGAAATTGGAAGATGTAGCGATATTGGAAAACCAATTGTAGAAAGTAATCAAAATCACTTGATTTCAAAAATTTATTTCGATTTGGCAAAAAAAATTAAAACTCAATATTTGGATAATTAAAATTGTATCTCCATAAATTTATCATCAATCAATTAAAATAGAAAATGTCTGTAACTTTTATTATTCCCTGTTTTAACTCTAAAAACATAATATTAAAAAATTTTCTAAAATTGTGTAACTTTGTTAAAGAAAATAAAATAGATAGTAAAATTATTTATATTAATGATGGTAGTGGTGATACTACAATTAATGAGCTTCAAAAAATAAAAAATAAAAAAATTAAAATTATAAATAATAAAAAGAATCTTGGTAAATCTTATTCAATAATTAAAGCGTTAGAGAAAATAGAAACAAAAAACGTAATTTTAATAGATTGCGATCTTCCATATTTTTCCTCTTTAAAAAAAGTTATCAATAACTTAAATTTTTATGATTTAGTGATAGTGAACAGAAAAATACCCGGAAGTAAAAATATTGATAAAAAAAAAAATTTTTATCAAATTTCTAGACATTATATTAGTAATTTTTTAGGTTTTTTAGTAGAAATTTTTTTAAACTTAAATGTTTACGGAGATACGCAAGCAGGTCTAAAAGGTTTCAAATATATTAAAGAATTAAAAAGAAAAAAATTTTTTTCTAAGTATTATTTTTTTGATATTGAATTAATTAGTTTTTTTAAAAAAAAGAAAAAGAAAATTAAACTAATTCCTGTAGAATATAGTATATCTAATAAATCTAGTATTAAGTTTTTTTCAATCAAAAATTTTAAAATCGTAACAGAATTTTATAGAATCTTATTTTCATCAAAAAATTAATTAAGCTTCATTGTTTTGTTAGGATAAGGCCAAATTTTTAAATTATAATTATTATCATTTTTAAAAATCTCAACCTCTTGTTTCCAATCTGGACAATTAATACAATCTAGTAACTTAAGATAATTTCTTTCACCAACTTTTATTTTAGGTCTAAATTCATAAATTCCTGTAAATATGGATATTACGATTAAGGGCATTAAGACATATATCATTTTGTTTTTATTAATTAACCTTATCAAAAATAAAATAAATGCTAACAAATAAAAGCTTGGTAGTGCCGCATATCTTCCGCCAACATATTTTTCTGTAGCTCCAACCATCACAGTTAGTGACGTCATAACAAAAATAAAGATAAAAGATTTGATTATAAAATTATCTACGTTATTAATTTGTTTATCTTTAAGTATTTTCTTTATAAGAAAAAACAAAGTTATTAAGATTATAAAAATTAGTATCACTAAATAATATAATTCTATTTCTAATTTATAAAAAATGTATTTTGTTAAATTTATTCCTAAGAATGATTTTATTAAAACGTTATAAGTAAAATTATATATAAGCTCTAAATCAATAGAATGTATTTTAGTTGAATGCACTAAATTGTTTAATTTTGAATATAAAATTAATGAAAACTGAATAATTGAACTTATGGTTATAATAATTAAATTAAACTTATCCTGAAAAGATTTAAATATTAAATATTTAAAGAAAAAAACAGGCGTAAGTATACAAGAATAAATTCCACTTAATCCAGATATTAAAACTATTGATAAATTAAAATAATCTATTTTTTTCTTATCATATTCTAAAAAAACCAATTGCAATGAGAGAATACAAAAAAAAATTTGTGAATTAATCGAATTCATCCAAATTTCTGGGACATTAAATGGTGTTAGAAATATCAAACAACAGAATAAAATTCTGTAATTTAAATTTTGAAAAAGTAAAGATTTACCATAAAGAATAAAATAAATTATCAAAACTTTTGGAACTAAAGACAGGTAATTGCTTATTAATGGCGCAATTCTCAAACTAAAAAGATTAGAAATAATTCCTGAAATATTTGCCCATAAATTCATATAACCAGATCTAAAGTCTACGAAAAAAAGTGAATAAATAAAATCAAACCTGTAGGCATTTGCAAAATATAATGAGCCTTCTTCTGCCATAAATCTTCCGTTAAGAAATATAAAAGGACTTCTATAAAAAAAAATTATTAAGATTGTAAAAAAAAATATTTCTTTTTTTCTACTATTTATAAAATCTAAAAACATCTATTAATATATCAGGGGTTCAAAAAATTAAACTATTTTATCTTTAAGTTCAAAAGCTTCCATTAGTTCATTCCATTCTCTTTTTGATAAACCAGATTTTTCAATGGATATAGCTTCTCCTTTAATTAATTTTTGAAGAATTAGCTTTCCTTTAGATGAAATTTCAGTGCCTCCAACTCTATAATCCATAAAAGCATCAAAAGTAATTGGCACCCATTTTTTTAATGTATCTAACATTATATCTGCATAAACTCTTATTTCGTATTGAGCATGATGATCTGCTCTCAGTCTTAAAAAATTCATTAAATTTAAAAGATCTGTTTTCCAATACCATTGGGTATAAGTATTTAAAGTTAGATTCATTCTTGCAAGTTCTCTTGCTAATCCTTTTTTGTTTTCATCGATGATTGAACCATCATATCTTTCATTAAGCATTGTTTCATAATTTGCATAAGTTCTTTCTGCATCATTTTTTAAAAGTTTTAGTACATCCTCTGCTTGTTTGCCCTCTAAAACACTTCCTCTACCTTGTCTATTACTCGTTGATTGTGTAGCTAAATTTTCAGAAGTAGGAAGATAAAATTCTTTATCTAAAATTGAGTATCTTGCTGAATATTCATTTACATTAGCTGTCCTATGTCTAATCCATTGACGTGCAATAAAAATCGGTAACTTAATGTGATACTTAATCTCACACATCTCGAAGGGTGTACTATGCCAATGACGCATCAAATATTTAATTAATCCAGAATCAGTAGAAACTTGTTTGGTTCCTTTACCATATGAAACTCTAGCTGCTTGTACTATTGAAGTATCATCTCCCATATAATCGATTACTCTTACAAATCCATGATCTAAAGCTGGAATTGCCTCAAATAAAATTTTTTCTAATTCAGGTGAGATAACTCTTTTAGTATTATTGTTCTGAGATTGTTGATTTTCTATCTCTTCTTGATGTTCTTTAGTTAATTTCATGATTGTTATTGAATCTCTAGTAATTCCTTTTATATTAATAAAGTTGGTTTTCCAACTATGACGATAAAGGAATTTCGAAATAACCATTGCGGACGTGGGGGCAGTACCCACCACCTCCACCATTTACAACTTATGGGGGTGAACTAGATTCGACGGGTGACTAAAGGCTATTCTTTCGTTCGGAATTGTTCCTCCGTAAAGGGCTAATTTATAATTGCTAACGAAAGTTACGCACTTGCTGCTTAATTAACTATGTTAATTAGGTAAACGGGGTTTGGGGCACCTGGCAACAGAACGCCCCTTCTCATGAATCTATTTTATAATATATTATTATCTTTTTTTAAGTTCAGCTTGGGCTGCAGCTAATCGAGCAATTGGAACTCTATATGGTGAACAAGAAACATAATCTAAACCAATATTTGAGCAAAAATGTATACTTTTTGGATCTCCACCATGTTCTCCACAAATCCCTAATTTAATTTTTTTGTTTTGTTTTTTTCCCTCTGTCACAGCTATCTTTACTAAATCTTCAACTCCTTCATCAATAGATATAAATGGATCTATAGAAAATATCTTATTTTCAATGTAATCATTTAAAAATTTCCCACTATCATCACGACTTATTCCAAAAGTTGTTTGAGTTAGGTCGTTTGTTCCAAAACTAAAAAATTCTGCATGTTTTGCAATATCTTTTGCTTTAATTGCAGCTCTTGGAAGTTCAATCATAGTTCCAACCAAATATTCAACTTTAATTTTGTTTTCTTTTTCTACTTGTCTAGCAACCCTAATTACTAGTTCCTTCATTATTTTTATCTCCGTCTCTGTTGAAACAAGTGGTATCATTATTTCTGGGAAAGCAAATTTTTGTTTTCTTTTTTTAAGGTCAGATAATGCCTCAAAGATTGCACGGCATTGCATCTCATAAATTTCTGGAAAAGATATTCCCAACCTACAGCCTCTATGACCAAGCATTGGATTTTGTTCATGAAGTTCATCGATTCTTGACTTAACCTCTTTGATATCGGTACCCACTACTTTTGCTATCTCAGATATTTCTCTTTCAGATTGAGGTAAGAATTCATGCAATGGAGGATCGAGCAATCTGACAGTCACTGGAAGGTCAGACATTATCTGAAATATTTTAACAAAGTCTTTTTTTTGATGAGGCAAAAGTTTTTCTAAAGCTTTGGCTCTGTCTTTTTGAGTTTTCGATAGTATCATTTCTCTTACTGATAAAATTCTTTCTTCATCAAAAAACATATGCTCAGTTCTACAAAGCCCTATTCCCTCTGCTCCAAAATCTCTTGCAATTTTTGTATCTAATGACGTTTCAGAATTTGTTCTAACTTTTAATTTTCTTATATCATCTGCCCAACTCATAAGCTTTGAAAAATCGCCAGAAATTTCAGGTTTCACAGTTGGCACATTTCCTAGAATAATTCTTCCTGTAGAACCATCTATCGTAATTACATCTCCTTCCTTTATATCGCATGAGGATGTTTTGAATATTTTTTGATCGTAAATAATGTCAATTTCACTGGACCCTGAAACACAAGGTCTTCCCATTCCTCTAGCAACTACCGCAGCATGGCTTGTCATTCCTCCCCTTGCTGTAAGAATTCCTTTTGCTGCATGCATTCCTTGAATATCCTCCGGAGATGTTTCGACCCTTACTAAAATTGTATCTTGCATCATATCATTTAGCCTCTCAGCTTCCTCTGAGGAAAACACAACCTTTCCACTTGCTGCCCCTGGTGATGCTGGTAAACCATGAGCAATTGTTTTTATAGGGCTTCTTTCATCCAAAGTAGGATGTAATAAAGTGTCCAAGGAATTAGGGTTTATTCTCAATACAGCTTCTTTTTTTGTGATCAATTTTTCCTTAACCATTTCAACTGCAATTTTTACAGCTGATTTCGATGTTCTTTTTCCAGATCGAGTTTGCAATATCCAAAGTTTTTTCTTTTCAACTGTAAATTCTACATCTTGCATATCTTTATAATGCTTTTCTAATTTGTGAAGAATTTTGTATAATTCAGAATAAACTTTTGGCATAGACTCCTCCATAGACAAACCTTTTACCTTAGCCTGGTTTTTTGCTTTTTTAGTTATATATTGAGGAGTTCTTGTTCCAGCTACAACATCTTCTCCTTGTGCATTAATAAGGTATTCACCGTATATATCTTTAGTTCCATCTGAAGGATTTCGAGTAAAAACAACTCCCGTAGCACAATCGTTTCCCATATTTCCAAAAACCATTGATTGGACATTTACAGCTGTACCCCAATCTGATGGTATTTGATTTAACTTTCTATAAACTTTTGCCCTGTTACTTTCCCATGATAAAAATACAGCACTAATTGCACCAAAAAGTTGTTGGTAGACATTTTGAGGAAAATCTTTTTTTGTTTTATCTTTTACGACATTCTTAAAATCTTTAATCAATCCATCCCAATCACTCTCATCTAAATCTGTATCTAGTAGAACACCCTTTGTTAATTTGTAATTCTCAATTAATTCTTCAAAATGATAACTTCCTATTCCAAGCACAACACTGCTATACATTTGAATAAATCTTCTATAGCTATCTTTAGCAAACCTGCCATTTGAAGTTTTATTTGCTAAAGCATTTACGGTTTTATCGTTTAATCCAAGATTTAAAATTGTATCCATCATACCTGGCATTGAAACTCTTGCTCCTGATCTGACTGAAAGTAAAAGAGGATTTTTTAGATCTCCAAATTTTTTAGATACATCTTTCTCAACTATTTTAAGTTCTTTTTTAATTTCACTGATAATTTTTGAATTAAGTTTTTTTTTGTCCTTATAAAATATTTCACAGGCTTTAGTAGATATTGTAAATCCGGGAGGAACAGGGAGACCCATCCTGCCCATTTCAGATAAATTAGCTCCTTTGCCACCCAACAAATTTTGGGGTTCTTTAATCTTTTTTGAGTCCTTTGATTTAAAGTTTAGTATTAGTTTACTCATTGTTTGCCTTTAGAAGTTGAAAATTTATAAAATTTTGAAATGTTTTACATAACATATTGATAAGTTCCAATCTGTTTTTTCTTAAAGTTTCATTTTCTTCATTAACCTTAACATTGTCAAAAAATTCAAAGATTTCTTTTTTGGCTCCTGCTAAAATTGATAGTGTCTTTTCAAAGTTTTCATCATTGTTAATACCTGAGTAATATTTTTTAATTTCATTAATCTTTTTGTATAAATTTTTTTCGAAATCATTTTTGAAAATACCAGGGTCAGTTGTATTAGTTATATCTAAATCATGATTCTTCATTTCACTATCTAAAATATTCGATGCTCTTTTAAAACTTGAAGTTATATCTAATCCTATTTGATTATTAATAATTTTATTTAAAGTTTTTGCTTTTTGAAATAACGAATTTAATTTATTTAGCGAGAAAGATGAAATTGAAGCGTCGATAATATCAGATCGAATTTGTTTTTCTCTAAGATAATATTTAAATCTATCTCTTAAAAAATTTTTTAAATCATCTTTTAAATTTTCATTTGGTAGATTGAATCCTTGACTAGAAAATAAATTGGATGAATAATTTAATAAATCGTCCAATTTTAAATCTTTTTTGTTCTCTATGATTGTTCTAATGATACCAAGTGACATTCTTCTAAGCGCAAAAGGATCCTTCGAACTAGTTGGTTTTTCGTTAACACCAAAAAAACCGACCAAGGTATCAATTTTATCAGTGATTGATAAGGTAACACTGTAAGGTTTTTTGGGAATTTTTGATTCTAAACCTACAGGCAAGTATTGCTCTGAAATTGCTAAACAAACGTCTTTATCAAATCCTTGATAAGTTGAAAAATAACCACCCATTACACCTTGTAATTCAGGAAATTCTTTTACTAAATCTGATGTTAAATCTGCTTTGCAGATTGAGGCAGAAAGTTCTACTTTTTCTTTACTTATCAAAAATTCATCAGAAATTATTCCACCTAGTTTTCTCATACGTTGAACTTTATCGAAATAATTACCAAGGCCTTTAAAAAAATTAATTGATTTTAATTCTGATATTTTTTTTACTAAGTTTTGATTTTTGTTTTTATCCCAAAAAAATTGAGCATCACTTAATCTGGCCTCAATTACTCTTTGATTACCAATTTTAATTAATCCTTTATGGTCTTTATTGTTAGAAACAATTAAAAACTCGTTTGTTATTTCATTTCTACTATTAAAAGTCGGAAAATATCTTTGATGAGATTGCATTGTTAAAATAAGTATCTCTTTAGGTATAGATAAGAACTTTTTGTTAAAGCTTCCCACCAAAATATTCGGATTATCAACTAAATTTACTATTTCCTCAAATAACCTGTTATTTTTTTCGATTGTTAATTTCTTTTTATCTAAAATTTTCGAAAATTCTCTTTGGATATAATTTTTTCTTTTATTATGATCAATTATTATTCCATATCTTCCAAAAAAAGTTTCATATGACTTAAAATCTTTGAAAAATTTTTTTTTATTCTCAAACTCTTTATCTGTAAAGGTACTGTTGGATGAATTAATATGATGAAGCTTAAAATTTAAGGTTTTTTTGTCTAATACTGATAAAATTGACTTTAAAGGTCTTCCCCAATTAAGGTCAAACTCACCCCACTTCATTGACTTTTTCCATTGATGGTTTTCTAGTATTTTCGGAATAAATTTAATTAATAAGTCGTGAGTTTTGATTTTTTTTGAAGTTTTTTTATAAAAATAAAACTCACCTTTATCAATTTTTTTTGTAAATAAACTTTTTCTATCAATTTCATTAGATCTTAAAAAGCCCTCTAAAGCCTGTTCTGGTGCATCAATTTTTGGACCTTTAATCTCTTTAGAAATTGTTTTAATTTCTTTCTCCAGCCCCTCAAATACAATAACTAATCTATTTGGCGTAGAAAAAGAGTAACTACTTTTTGATTTAATTGATTTTTCTAAAAAAAATTTTTTAAATTCCTCTAAAAGTTTTTCACGTAAGTTTTTTTGAAGTCCAGCTGGAATTTCCTCACTAAATAACTCTAAAAAAAATTCTGCCATTTTATAACTGAGTCTCTATCCAAATTGCAGCTACTAACTTAGTAATTTCTCTTATTCTTCCAATATACTCTGCTCTTTGTGCAACGCTGATTACACCTCTGGCATCAAGTATATTAAATGTATGACTAGCTTTTAAACACTGATCATAAGCTGGTAAAGATATTCTCTTATCTACTAAAAACTTGGCTTCTTTCTCAAACATGTCAAACATTTTAAAAAGATTTTCTGTATTAGCATACTCAAAATTATAAGCAGAAAATTCTTTTTCAGATTGATAAAAAACCTCCTTATACATAACATTTTCACTATTCCAAATTAAGTCATAAACATTATTTTTTTGTTGAGTAAACATACAAATTCTTTCTAATCCGTAAGTTATTTCCACTGAAACAGGTTTACACTCGAAACCTGCCATTTGTTGAAAATAGGTAAATTGGCTGATCTCCATTCCATCACACCAAACTTCCCAACCAAGTCCTGCTGCTCCTAAAGTTGGGCTTTCCCAATCGTCCTCTACAAATCTAATATCATGATTTTTATGATCAATACCTATTTCAGAAAGACTATTTAAATAAAGTTTTTTAATATTTAATGGAGAAGGTTTTATAATTACTTGAAACTGATAATAATGTTGAAGTCTATTTGGATTTTCTCCATATCTTCCATCTGTTGGTCTTCTAGAGGGCTGCACGTATGCTGCTTTCCAAGGTTTCGAGCCAAGTGATCTTAATGTCGTTGCTGGATGAAATGTTCCAGCTCCAACTTCCATATCATAAGGTTGTAAAACAATGCAGCCATGTTTAATCCAAAATTTTTGCAAATTTAAAATTGTATCTTGGAAAGTAAAAATTTTTTTATTTTTTTTAGAGACCATATCTTTGCCATACAGATTTTTCTTCTAATAAATTTGATAATTGGTCCAGATGATCATTTGAAGAGGACAGTTTTTTACTTAACCAGCTTTTTGATTTTTCAAATTTCTTGATGATAACATCTTCTCCAAATTTTTCTTTTAATATTTTATCAGCATCTCCAATCTCATCAATTAATCCTAATTCTTTAGCTTTATTTCCTGACCAAAACTCTCCTGAAAACAATTCTATTTCTGATTTTTTTAATTTCGAACCTCTGCTCTCTTCCACAACATCAATAAAATTTTTATGCAAATCCAACTGTATATTCTTTAATCTTTCAATATCTTCTTTTTTTTCCTCCAAAAAAGGGTCTAATGTACTTTTGTTTTTACCAGCGGTATGTACTCTTCTCTCTACACCGATTTTTTTTATTAACTCAGTAAAACCAAAAGATGAATAAATCACTCCAATTGAACCGATAATTGAACTTGAGTTTGCGAAGATTTCGTCGCCTGAACACGCAATTAAATAACCACCTGATGCCGCAACATCCTCAGCAAAAACTATCACTTTTTTTTTATTTTTTTCTGCCTGTTGTCTTATATAGTTATAAATTAGATGTGATTGAACCGGAGATCCTCCAGGAGAATTGATGGTGATTGCAACGTGAGTTGCTTTTTTAACTGAAAAAGCTTTAGATATTATCGACTCTTGACCAGCAAAATCAATGCCTTGCTTAAACTTGCCGACATTCCCAATTATGCCACTTAATTTAATATGCGGGACGATTTTTTTCTTTTTAAAAATAGAGAACATTTTTAATCCTTACAGAATTTTTAGTGAATATAAAGACACCTTATAATTGAAGTTTTAGGTGCGTCAATTGATAAGTAATAAAAATAATCTTATTATACTAATTTATCTATTAAATGGGTACCGTAGTTCAACTAAAAAACCAAATTAACAATTCATATTTTCAACTTAAAAACTCAGTTGAGGATAAATTATTATTAGTTGAAGAAAAAATTAGGGTGAAACTCGCTAGTGATGTGGAACTAGCTCAAAAAATGACTGGTTATCATCTTGATACTGGTGGAAAAAGATTAAGGGCGTTATTAACTCTTGGGTCGGCTAAATTATGCGGTTATTCAAAAGGAACAAGAGATATTAATTTAGCGGCATGTGTTGAACTAATTCATGCAGCAACACTTATGCATGATGATGTTATAGATAACGGTTCAGTGAGAAGAGGTAAAAAAACGCTAAATAAAATTTGGGACAACCATGCATCAGTATTAGCAGGAGACTATTTACTCAGTAGATGTTTTGAGATGATGGTTGAAGATGAAAATTTGGAAGTTTTAAAACTACTGTCCTCAACTTCCTCTAAGATTGCTCAAGGAGAAATACTTCAACTCCAACACAAGGGAGAAGTTGATATGTTGGAAGAAACTTACTTCAAAATTATATCAGCTAAAACAGCAGAACTATTTGCAGCTGCAACAAAAGTAGGAGCTATTTTAGCAGATATGAAATCTAAAGAAAAAGAGGCTTTAGAATTTTATGGAAGAAATCTTGGTTTAACATTTCAAATAGCAGATGATACATTGGATTACAATTCAGAATTAAAATTATTTGGGAAAAAAATTGGTAAAGATTTTTTTGAAGGAAAAATTACAATACCGATAATTATATTATTTCAAAAAGCAAATAATGTCGAAAAAGAAATGCTTAGAGAAATATTTTCTAAAAATAATCGTGATGAAAATGATTTAAGTTATACTTTTTCCCTCATTAAAAAATATGATGTTATTAAGGCTTGTTATCAAAAAGCGGAACACTTCATAAACTTATCCTCAAACTCTTTATCTATTTTTGACGACTCTGAGCAAAAAAATATTCTTCAAAAATTGACTTCTTTTAGTTTAGCAAGAAATTTTTAAGGATTTAAGAGATTTTTGGTCCAAGTATTTTCATTGTTTAATGTATATTTCAATCTCTCATGAATTCTATTGTCTCCATCTAACCAAAACTCAATACTTGATGGCTTTAAATTAAACCCTGACCAATGACCTGGTCTTGGAACTTTATTTTCGTCTTTATATTTTTTTTTGAAATTTTCTATTTCATTTAAAAGTTCTTCTCTACTTTTAAGAATTCGGCTTTGTTTTGATGCCCAAGCTCCTATCCTGCTCTCATAAGCTCTAGTGTTATAATAATCGTCAGCTACTTTATCCTCTACTTTTTTTAAAGTTCCAACAATTCTTATTTGTCTAAGTAAACTTTTCCAATGGAAACACATTGAGGCATTTGGATTTTCCTTTATTTCATCTCCTTTCTGACTAGAAAGATTGGTATAGAAAACAAATCCACTTCTATTAAAATCCTTAAGAAGAACCATTCTCACGGAGGGGATGCCTAATTTACTTGCTGTACCAAGTGCTAAAGCATTTGGATCGTTAATCTCTTTCTTTTTTGCCTCACTAAACCATTTATCAAATAATTCAAATGGATCATCAAGATCTAAAAAGCATTTATTTAAGCCAAGAGAGTTTTTTTGATTCATAATTTTAACAAAATATCCTATATAATATAAATAATGTCTTTTAATACTTTTGGAAAGTTTTTTCGTTTCACAACCTGGGGTGAATCTCATGGACCAGCTATTGGTTGTATAGTGGATGGCTGCCCACCTTTAATTCCAATAAATGAGAAAGATATTCAAAAAGAGCTTGATAAGAGAAAACCAGGACAATCAAAATTTACAACTCAGAGAAAAGAAAAAGATACAGTGAGAATACTTTCCGGGGTCTTCGAGGGGAAATCTACTGGTACACCAATATCTTTATTAATTAATAACGAAGATGTTAGAACAAAAGATTACCAAAATATTAAAGATAAATTTAGACCTGGTCATGCAGATTTAACATATTTTAAAAAATATGGTATCCGCGACTATCGAGGCGGGGGAAGATCCTCAGCTAGAGAAACAGCTTCAAGAGTTGCTGCTGGAGCTATTGCAAAGAAAGTATTAGAAAAAAAATTAGGTAAAAAATTTAAGATTTCAGCTGCTGTAACACAACTGGGAATTTTAGGTTGTGACACTTCAAAGTGGAATGATAAAATTATTTATAAAAATCCTTTTTTCTGCCCTGATAAGTCTATGTTAAAAATTTGGGAAAAATATTTATTAAGCATAAGGAAAGCTGGTTCTTCATGTGGAGCTGTGATTGAGGTAAGGGCCAACGGAGTCCCAGCTGGATTAGGTGCTCCAATTTACTCAAAGCTAGACTCCGATATTGCTTCTGCAATGATGAGTATTAATGCTGTAAAAGGAGTTAATGTAGGTTCAGGAATGAATTCAGCTCAACTTTCGGGAGAAGAAAATTCTGACGAAATTTTTCAGGGCAAAAAAAAACTTAATTTTAAATCAAATAATGCAGGAGGTATTCTAGGAGGTATCTCCTCAGGACAAGAAATAATTGTATCTTTTGCAGTGAAGCCAACATCTTCAATTTTAAAACCAAGAAAAACAATTAATAAATTTGGTAAAAATACTACAATCTCCGTTAAAGGTAGGCATGATCCATGTGTTGGTATAAGAGCTGTACCCGTTGGAGAAGCGATGTTGGCATGTGTTTTGCTAGACCACTACTTAATGAATAAGGCTCAATGTGGTTAGATCGCCTTACTTTTTTTTTTGTAATACTATATTAGAATTTAGTAAATCTAAAATTTTTTCCTCAATTGAGAGATAATCTAAATTTGCAGCCTTGTACATATTTTGAGGCGTATCCTGATCCAAAAAAATATCAGGGAGTAACATTGATCTAAATTTGGTATCACCATCCATTAAACCTTTTTGGGTTAAAAAATTTAAAACATGTGAGCCAAAGCCTCCTATTGAACCCTCTTCAATTGTTATGAATGCTTCATGAGTTGTTGCTAATTGCCAGATCAAATTTTCATCTAATGGTTTTGCAAATCTTGCATCTACTACGGTAATATTTATTCCCTTTTTTTTTAAATTTTCATAAGCAATCATTGTTTCATTTAATCTTGCTCCAAAGTTTAGAACTGCAAGGCTTTTTCCTTCCTTTATTACTCTTGATTTTCCAATCTCAATTTTTTCATTTATTAGTGGTAGAGAAACTCCAAATCCATTACCTCTTGGATACCTAAAAGCACATGGCCTATCGTTGATTTCAGTTGATGTATTGATCATTCTTACTAATTCAGCCTCATCACTAGCTGCCATAACAACAAAGTTAGGTAATGTTGAAAGATAAGTAATATCAAAACTTCCAGCATGAGTCGCTCCATCTGCACCAACTAATCCTGCTCGGTCTATAGCAAACCTGACGGGTAAACTTTGAATTGCCACATCGTGAACTACTTGGTCGTATGCTCTTTGTAAAAATGTAGAATAAATAGCTGCATAAGGCTTATAGTTTTCTGTAGCTAATCCGGCTGCAAATGTTACAGCATGTTGTTCTGCTATTCCAACATCGAAAGTTCTTTCTGGAAATTCTTTTCTAAAAATATCCAAACCTGTTCCATCTGGCATTGCTGCAGTTATTGCTACTATTTTACTATCCTTTTTAGCATGTTGGATTAATGTGTTTGCAAAAACCTTGGTATATGTAGGAATTTTATTAGCACTTTTAAATTGTTTACCTGTTTTAACGTCAAACTTTGAAACTCCATGATAGTTATCCTTTGCTTCTTCAGCAAATGAATAGCCTTTACCTTTTTTTGTCTTAATGTGAATTAGTATTGGACCATCATGCTTGGAGTCTCTCGCATTTTTTAATATAGGTATTAAAGAGTTTAAGTCATGTCCATCAATTGGGCCAATATAATAAAATCCTAAAGAACTAAACAAAGTTCCTCCAGATACTGCTGATCTTAATAAATCCTCAGCTTTTCCAGCTTTCGCGCTAAATCTTTTTGAAAATGCAGACGTAATTAATTTTATTGTTTCCCTTAAACTAAAATAAATTTTTCCTGAAAATATTTTTGCTAAATAAGTTCCCATAGCACCAACTGGTCTATCAATTGACATATCGTTATCATTTAAAATCACAATCATTTTAGTTTTTGAGGCTCCAGCATTATTCATCGCCTCATAAGCCATACCAGCACTAACTGCCCCATCTCCAATTACCGCTATTACATTGTCAGATTTATTTGAGAGTTTATTTGCCTCAGCTATCCCAAGTGCGGAAGATATTGAGGTAGAACTATGTGCAGCACCAAACGGATCATATTCACTTTCTGATCTTTTCGTAAATCCTGATAGCCCTCCTCCTTGTCTCAAAGTTCTAATTCTATCTTTTCTTCCTGTTAAAATTTTGTGAGGATAGCATTGGTGACCAACATCCCAAATCAACTTATCATTAGGAGTATTAAAAATATAGTGAAGAGCAACAGTAAGCTCAACTACTCCAAGACTTGCACCTAAATGTCCTCCTGTAACAGATACAGCATCTATCATTTCCTCCCTCAATTCATTCGCTACTTTTTGTAAATCTGACTCTGAAATTTTTTTTAAATCTGATGGGAAGTTTATTTTATCTAAAAATTCAATCTTTTTTTTCATTTTTCTCTTTTTAAAATATATTCCAGAGTCTTAGAAAGATTTTTAGACCTAGGCTCATATTTTTTTAACTTATTATTAATTTTTATAATTAATTTTTCTGCATATTTAATAGTATTTTCATATCCTAGTAAACTAATAAGAGTAGCTTTTCCTTTAAATTTATCTTTTCCAGTTTTTTTACCTGCAATTGAACTTTTTCCTTTATGATCAATTAAATCATCTGCAACTTGAAATAATAGCCCTATATCTAATCCTATATTTTCAAATTTTTTTATTTCTGTTTTATTTCTATTTTTTAAAATTAATGGTGCAACACAACAAAAACTAAAAAGTTTACCTGTTTTTTTAATTTCCATGTCTAAAATTCTTTTTTTTGAAACTCTTTTGTGCTCAAAATTTAAATCCAAAAACTGTCCACCAGCAATACCAAGATGTCCAGAAGTCTCAGAGATCTTATTGATTAAATTTATTTTTATTTTTTCCGTAATTTTAAAATCTTTTGAGCTTAAAATTTCGAAAGCCATTGTTAAAAGAGAATTTCCAGCTAAAACAGCGGTAGACTCTCCAAATTTTATGTGCGTGGATGGTTTCCCTCTTCGAATAGTATCATTATCCATGCAAGGGAGATCATCGTGAATTAATGAGTAAGAATGTATGCATTCAACTGCAGCTCCTACTATTATTAAATTTTTATAATTAACTTTAAACAACGATCCGATATCAGAGAGAATTTTTGACCTAATTTTTTTTCCACCTGAGAATAGACCATATTGCATAGGTACAATCAAATGGGATTTTTTTTGTTTTTTAATGAAATTTTTTAAGAATTTATTTGTATCTCTTGCTATTTTATTCAGCTTATTTTTCATTAATCTTTAAAGTAATTTTTTTAATCTTTTCTTTTGTTTCTTCACTTATTATTTTAGCTTGTTTTTGAAATTTTTTTTCTATTATATTGTTTAATTTCAATAAAGTTTGATAATTTTCAATCGATTTTTCGAGATCTTTTTCATTCTCTAAATCTTCTATCATCTTATTCGTCTTAAATATGAGTTCCTCGAGTGATAATAGATTATAATCGTTTGGTAAATTTTTATCTTTCATATAATACTCTCAGATAATACATGAAAATTAATCTTGCAAATATTAAAAAAGCAAAAAAAATACTCAATAAAAGGGAATGTATTGTTATACCTACTGAAACTGTTTATGGCTTAGCTGCAAATGCTTATTCAGATTTAGCTTGTAAGAAAATATTTAAATTAAAAAATAGGCCAAAAAATAATCCTCTAATTGTTCATTATTTCAATTTAAAGCAGTTAAAAAAAGATTGTAAAACAAATAATACTTTTTTAAAGCTTTATCGAAGGTTTTGCCCCGGTCCTATAACTTTTATTCTTAATTTAAAAAGTGGTTCAAAAATATCAAACATTGTAAATAATAATAATAAAAACTTAGCAGTTAGATTTCCCAAACACCCCATAACAAGAAAGTTGTTAAAAATTCTCAATTTTCCTTTAGCAGCACCCAGTGCAAATTTGTCTTCAAAAGTTAGCGCTGTAAACGCTAAAGATGTGAAAGAAGATTTTGGTAATAAGATTAAATATATTTTAGATGGTGGAAGTTCATCTATTGGAATTGAGTCTACAATAATTGATTTAAGAGGAAAACCTAAAATCCTGAGATTGGGTGGCTTGGAAACATCATTAATTCAAAAAGAATTAAAAAAAAAAATTAAAATAATTAAAAAACCCACAAAAATTTCCTCGCCAGGTCAATTTAAACTACATTATTCTCCTGGTATTCCTGTAAGGTTAAATGCTAAAAAAATTAAAAAAAAAGAGGCTCACCTTTTAATTAGAAAAGTAAAAGATAGTTCCTCAAATCAATTTTTTCTCTCTAAAAAAGGTGATTTAAACCAAGTAGCAAAAAATCTATACAGCACATTAAGAGAAATTAAGAGAAAAAAATTTAGCTCAATTGCAGTAGAAAAAATTCCAAATAGTGGTATAGGAAAAGCAATTAATGATAGACTTAAAAGAGCTTCAAAATATAAATGAATTACCCTCTCGAAATAATTGAAATAACTAAACTTTATAATAAAAAAGAAGCAGTCAAAAAAATTTCTTTTAAAATAAAAAAAGATCAGATTGTGGGTATTCTTGGTCCAAATGGTTGTGGAAAAACAACAACTATTGGTATGATATTAGGGTTGCTAAAACCGTCAAATGGAAAAGTTTTAATAAATGGAACTGATATAGAAAAAAATAGAGTAAATTTATTAGATAAATTGAATTTTATTTCGCCTTATATTGAATTACCAAAAAAATTAACTGTTAAACAAAACTTAGAGGTCTATGGCAGACTTTACGATGTTAAAGATTTAGATGAAAAAATTTATTATCTTAGCGAAAAACTTAGATTGAAAGGAATAATTTCTAAAATTACAGGTGAATTATCTTCGGGTCAAAAGAATAGAGTAAGTTTGGCAAAGTCAATCATAAACGATCCAACAGTTTTATTATTAGATGAGCCAACAGCTTCTTTAGATCCTGAAACTGGAGATTTTGTAAGAAGTTTTTTAGAGAACTACCAAAAAGAAAAAAAAGCCTCAATTTTACTTGCCTCACATAATATGGACGAAGTTGAGAGGTTATGTTCTTCAATTCTTATGATGAAAAAAGGATCAATAATAGATCAAGGCCATCCTGCTGATTTAATTAAAAAACACGGTCGAAAAAATATGGAAGAAGTTTTTTTAAAACTTACAAGGGAGTCTGAATGAACCTTAATAAAATGTATGGTCTTTTTTTAAGACATTTTTATCTTATCAAGGGGTCATTTCCTAGAATTTTAGATTTAATTTATTGGCCTACCATACAAATTATACTTTGGGGTTTTATCTCTAAATTTTTTTCAATTTATAGTGATTACTACAGTAACACCTTAGGAATAATTCTAACATGCGCAATTCTTTACGATATTCTTTTTAGAACAAGCATAAGTTTCAATATGCTTTTTTTAGAAGAAATTTGGAGCAGAAATTTTACTAATTTGTTTATTGCGCCACTAAAAATTAAAGAAATAGTTGTTTCGCTTATTTTTACTGCTTTGATCAGAACTTTGATAGGTTTAGTGCCGGCAATTATACTAACATCGCCCTTATTTGGTGTCTCAATTTTAAAGCTTGGGTTCCCATTATTTTTTTTATTCTTGTGTTTATACATGTTCGGAATAACACTTGGCTTATTTGTAAGTGCTGGCTTAATGAGATTCGGCCCCTCTTTTGAAAATATTGCCTGGTCTTCGCTATTTTTATTAGCACCATTAGGATGTATATATTACCCAATCGAGATACTACCAGATTTTTTTCAGACAATTGCAAAAGGGCTTCCACTTGTTTATATTTTTGATGAAACAAGAAATATTCTTTTAAATGGGTCAATTAATTATGAAAATTTAAAAGATGCTTACTTAATTAGCTTTATCTATTTTATTTTTGGTATTGGTTTATTTTGTTACTCATTTATAAAAGCACGCATAAAGGGAACTTTAATTAATATGGGAGAATAATTGGTGCGCCTGCTAGGAGTCGAACCCAGAACCTCCTGATCCGAAGTCAGGCGCTCTATCCAGTTGAGCTACAAGCGCATATTATATTAATATATCATTTTATGAAAAAAAAAATAAGTTTGATTGTAAAAGAGAATGACAAAAATGTTAGGCTTGATGTGTTTATTAACGCTAACACCAGTGATTTAAGTAGAACCAGAATTAAAAATTTAATTTTAGATGAAAAATTAAAGATAAATAATAAAATCATAGTTGACCCCTCTAAAAAAACATCTGAAGGAGACAAAATTAGTTTAATAATTCCCGAACCCAAGAAAACATCTCTAAAACCCTATAATTTTAAATTGAATATTATTTATGAGGATGAAGATTTAATCATTTTAAATAAACCTGCTGGCATTGTTATGCATCCAGGAGCAGGTAATTATGATAATACGATTGTTAATGCTTTAATTAACCGTGAAAATAATTCATTATCCAATATTGGAGACGAACTGAGGCCAGGGATTGTCCACAGAATCGATAAAAATACATCTGGATTAGTTATTATCGCAAAAAATAATCAGACCCATGAGCATCTGTCAAAACAATTTAATGACCACTCAATATCAAGAGTCTATCAATTATTAATTTGGGGTAAACTAAGACCTTCTCAAGGTAAAATACAAACTCTAATTACTAGAAGTTCGAGAAATAGACAAATAATGGAAGTTAGTAAAACTAAAGGGAAGTTTGCGATTACAAATTATAAAACTCTCGAGGTTTTTGAGAATAAAAAAACACCAACCTTAAGTTTTTTAGAGTGTAAATTAGAGACAGGCAGAACACATCAAATAAGAGTTCATATGGATTACATGGGCAATAGTATTTTAGGAGATAGTACTTATAAAAAAAAATTTAAAAGGATAAAAAATATTGATCCATTCTTAGAAAGGCAACTTTTAGGTCTTAATAGACAGTTTTTACATGCAAAAGTTCTGGGTTTTGTTCATCCAAAAAAAAATGAGAAAATGCTTTTTAATTCAAATTTACCCAAAGATCTTGAAATTATTTTAAAAACACTAAGAAATACGAATAAATAAAATATTGAAAAAATTTAAATATTAATTAGATAAAATGATTATGAATACTAACATAAATAACAAACTTCCAACTATAGCCAATGAGGGTGGGTTATCTGCATATTTAGATCAAATAAAAAAGTTCCCGATGTTAGATGCTGAGGAAGAATACATGTTAGCAAAAAATTGGAGGACTACAGGAAATATTAAGTCTGCTGAAAAATTAGTAACTAGCCATCTAAGGTTAGTTGCAAAAATTGCGATGGGTTACAAAGGATATGGCCTGCCTGTTAATGAAATGATTTCTGAAGGAAATGTGGGTCTTATGCAAGCTGTAAAAAAATTTGAACCCGAAAAGGGCTTCAGATTAGCAACCTATGCAATGTGGTGGATTAAAGCCTCAATACAAGAATATATACTCAGATCATGGAGTTTAGTAAAGATTGGAACTACTACTGCTCAGAAAAAACTTTTTTTTAATCTAAAAAAATTAAAAAATCAGATTGCTCCACAAACAGAAGGTGACTTAAAGAAAGAACATGTTGATGAAATAGCTTCTAAATTAGACGTAAGTGAAGAAGAAGTTGTTTCGATGAACCGAAGATTGTCTGGTAAAGAATTTTCATTAAATACACAAGTTGGTGAAGATGGAGATGAGTGGCAAGACTGGTTAGTTGATAAAGAATTAGATCATGATTTAAAATTTGCACATCAAGAAGAAATGGAACAGAGAAAAGATTTGTTAAAAAATTCGATCAAAGTTCTTAACGAGAGAGAGAAAGAGATATTATACTCAAGAAGATTAAATGATAACCCGACCACCCTTGAAGATTTAAGCCAAAAATATAAAATTAGCAGAGAACGTGTTAGGCAAATTGAAAATAAAGCTTTTGAAAAATTACAGAAACATATGCTGCTTTTAGCAAAATCTAAAAACCTATTACCGGTTAATTAAGCATCAAATGGATTTTCAATCAATATAGTATCTTCTCTTTCTGGACTAGTTGAAACGCTTGATACCTTGGTGCCAACAAAATCTTCTAGGGCAAATATATATTTTTTTGCGTTATCTGGAAGATCATTTATGTTTTTAATGCCTTTTGTTGAGCTTTTCCATCCAGGAAATGTTTTAAAAATCGGTTTAATCTTTAATTGATCTTCAACGGCTGCAGGCAAATAATCAATTTTTTTTCCATCAAGATCATACTGAATACAAATTTTGATTTCATCAAGTTCATCTAAAACATCAAGTTTAGTTAATGCAATTCCATCTATTCCCGAAATTTTTATAGTTTGTCTTACAAGTACACCATCAAACCAGCCACATCTTCTTTTACGACTTGTAACTGTCCCAAATTCTTTCCCTCGATTACCTAACAATTCTCCTATTTCGTTTTTCAATTCTGTTGGAAAAGGACCTTCTCCTACTCTAGTGGTATAAGCTTTTGTGATCCCTAAAACATAATTTATAGAATTTGGGCCACAACCGCTACCTGTTGCTGCACTAGATGCTACAGTGTTTGATGATGTAACAAATGGATAAGTTCCATGATCAACATCAAGCAAAATTCCTTGAGCACCTTCAAAAAGAATTCGCTTTTTTTGCTTTTTGAATTGATCGATTTTAGACCATACTGGTTGAGAAAATCTCAAAATTTCTGGTGCAATTTTAAGCAAATCTTCTTTTAATTGATTTTTTTCAAATATCTTTTTTCCTAATCCTTTTCTAATTGCATTATGATGCAATAAAACTGTTTCTAATCTTTGATCTAAATTTTTTTCAGATCTTAAATCCATTACTCTTATTGATCTTCTGCCAACTTTATCTTCGTAAGCTGGCCCGATTCCTCTTCTGGTAGTGCCTATTTTACTTTTTCCAGCAGTGTCCTCTCTTATCTCATCCATTTCTCTATGAAAAGGCAAAATTAAATTGGCAGACTCAGAAATTATTAATTTTTCTTCATCAATTTGAATTCCTTTGGCCTTGATTTCTTGAATCTCATCTAGTAATGCCCATGGATCTACAACTACACCATTCCCAATAATTGAAACTTTATCTTTTCTAACAATGCCTGATGGGAGTAATCTTAATTTATATGTAACTCCATCAATTACTAGAGTGTGACCTGCATTGTGTCCTCCTTGAAATCTTACGATAATGTCTGCTTGTTCAGAGAGCCAGTCAACAATTTTACCTTTTCCTTCATCTCCCCATTGAGACCCAACGACAACTACATTTTTCATTATTCAAAAATATTTTTCAATTTAATTGAGTTTAAATGATTAATTGGTCCATGACCTTTTCCATACTTTGGGTTTGTTAATATTGCTAAATTTACATATTTAATTCCTAGCTCACAAGCTTTCTTAAGACTTTTTCCACAAGAATAAAAAGTAGCAATAGCACTAGAGAGAGTGCATCCAGTTCCATGAGTATTTCTAGTTTTATATCGAATACTTGTGAAAATCTTTGATCCTGATTTATTCAAAAACATATCGTAAACTTTTTTTGTTCTAAAATGACCACCTTTTATCAAAACATTTTTTGCGCCTAGATCAAGTAATTTATTCCCTGCTAATAACATGTCAGTTTTATTTCTTATTTTCATACCCGTCAAAACTTCTGCTTCAGGTATATTAGGCGTGACCATTGTTATTTGATTTAAAAATTTCTTTTTTAAAATTCGAATTGCTTTATCACTTATTAACTTAACTCCTCCTTTTGAAACCATTACTGGATCTAAAATAACTTTATCAATTTTAGTCTTTTTAATTGCGTTTAAAACCTCTTCTACTACGCTAGATGAATGAAGCATTCCAATTTTTATCACATCAGGTCGAATATCTTTAACAGTGAAAATTATTTGTTTCCTAATTTCTTTAGGGGGAATAGGAACTACTGAAATTACTCCTTTAGTATTTTGTACGGTGACTGCAGTTATAGCTGTCATTGCATAAGACCCTAAGCTAGTAACTGTTTTTATATCAGCTTGTATTCCTGCCCCTCCAGATGAATCAGAGCCTGCAATAATTAGAATTTTGGATTTAATTTTCAAATTAATATATATTTTTTGTAATCATCTTAATACATTCTCTCATCAAAGCTTTATTTTTACTTTCAGCCATGACTCTTATTTTTTTTTCCGTTCCAGATTTTCTTACTAAAATTCTACCTTCTCCTTTAATCAATTTTTTTGCACATTTAATAGATCTCAATACAGACTGGTTTTTAAGTATATCTTTATTTTTAAAATTGATATTTTTTAACACTTGTGGAGTTTTTTTAAAAACATTAAAAAAGTCACTTGCTTTTATATTTTTGTTTAAAGCTTGAATTACCTCGAGAGCAACTAACAAGCCATCACCAGTAGTAGCAAATTTGCCTAATATAATATGACCAGACTGTTCTCCGCCTAAATTGAATTTTTTTTTCTGCATTATTTCTTTAACGTATCTGTCTCCCACATTAGCCCTTATAAATTTAATTTTTTTTGCTTTAAAAAATTTTTCTAGTCCGTAATTAGACATTAATGTTCCAACAACACCACCTTTTAAAATATTCTTTCTTCTCCACTGAAGTGCTAAAGCAGCTATAATTTGATCACCATCGATTATAACTCCATTTTCATCACACATAATTATTCTATCTGCATCTCCATCTAGTGAAATACCTAAATCAGCTTTATGTTTTTTAACACTTCTTTGAAGTCTTGAAGGGAAAGTAGATCCACAATTTTTATTTATATTGAAACCATCAGGTTTATTTCCAATCACAATTAATTTTGGACCTAAAGATTGTATCATTTTTGGAGCAGCTTTATAACCAGCTCCATTAGCACAATCCAAAACTATTTTCATTTTATTTAATCTTAAATTTCTTGGAATTCTTTTTTTTAAAATTTTAATGTAATCATCCGTTCCAGACTCAAGTCTTTTAACTCTACCTAAAAACTTCGGTTCAGATAAATGTTTCCTAATATTTTTATCAATTAGATTCTCTATTTTTTTTTGGATTTTATCAGATAATTTTAAACCATCAGGGCCAAATAATTTTAAACCATTATCATGGAATAAATTATGTGAAGCGGTTATCATTATACCGAGATTTGCATTCATAGATTTTGTTAACATCGCTAAGCCGTTAGTTGGAAGTGGACCTAAAGTGTATACATGCATACCTGCTGATGCCAAACCTGATACCAAAGCTGGTTCAAGAGTATATCCTGAAAGCCGAGTATCTTTAGCAATTATTGCAGTTTGTTTTTTTTTTTTTAAATTCGTAAAATATTTTCCAGCAGCTAATCCAAACTTAAAAAACATATCCCCATTAATGTTTTTACTATTAACTAGTCCTCTGATTCCATCTGTTCCAAAATATTTCATCAAATTTTGATTAATTCTTTAAATACTTTTATGCTTTGATTAATTTCATTTACATCATGCACTCTTAATATTTGTACACCCTGCATCATTGAATATAAGGCTGCGCTTACTGTGCCTCCAATTCTATAGGGACTGTCATTTGCACCAGATAATTCCTTAATATATTTTTTTCTTGATATCCCCAGTAGTATAGGAAATCCAAGAGAATGGAAAATTGATATATCTTTGATTAATGTAATATTATGTTTCAAATTTTTTCCAAAACCTATTCCTGGATCTAAAATTATATTATTATGTTGAATTCCTTGCTTTCTAAGGTAAGAAATTTTTTTTTCAAAGAAATCATATATATCAAGCAGAACATTTTTATATTTAGGATTGTTTTGCATTACATCTGGATTCCCAAGTGAATGTTGAAGTACAAATGGTATTCTGTATCTTTTTAAAATAGCAATTGAGGATCTATCATAATTCAATCCTGAAACATCATTAATCAATTTAATACCATACTTGATCCCCTTTTCCATAACTTCTGATTTTCTAGTATCTAATGATATGAATTTTTTATTATCAATATTTTTTAATACTTTTTTAATTCTATTCCATTCAACATCAGAATTTATAGACTTTGAACCTGGTCTTGTAGATTCTCCACCAATGTCAACTAAGTTTGCTCCACATCTAAAAAGATAATTTAAATGTTTTTTTGCCAAATTATTTTTAAAATATTTACCACCATCTGAAAAACTGTCTGGTGTCACATTAAGTACTCCCATTATATTTGGTATAGAATTGAAAGTTAGATTCTTAAAGATACACTTCTTTGAAACTATCTTTATATCTTTTTTAATTTTTTTTTTTAAATTTGGTGATAGGAGATTAATATTTTTAAGAGGTATAACTCTTTTTGAATTTCTAGTTATTATTTCTACATTATCAAAAGATATTCTATCATTACCATTTAAAGGTTTTGTTTTTTTTTCTTTAACTAATGTTTTAGATTTATTCCCATAATAGAAATTACACACTCTTGTGTAATATCTTGTCATTAATTTTAGTGAACTATTTTAGGTTTTAAGCCCATTGCACCTAAAGCTGAACTTTGATCATCCTTATCTTCTGGTTTCTCTAGAATTTTATCTTTTGGATATATATTTTTATTAATAATATTTTCAATTTCTTCACCTGATAAAGTTTCATATGTTATTAAAGCCTTGGCAATCTTATGAAGATCGTCAATTTTTTCTGTTAATATTTTTTTTGCTTGGTTATACCCCTCATCGACTAATTTTCTTATTTCTTTATCAATTTTTTGTGCAACAGCCTCGGATACAGATTGGGTTTGAGTTACTGATCTACCTAAAAATACCTCTTCTTGATTTTCTCCATATTCTACTGGACCCATTTCCTCACTCATTCCATATTTTGTAACCATCGCCCTTGCAAGTTGAGTAGCTTGGTTAATATCGGAACCAGTGCCTCCTCCAGCACCAGTTGTTATATCGTCCTTTCCAAATATAAGTTCTTCTGCAACTCTGCCTCCAAAACAAACTGCTAGTCTTGCTTTAAGATATTTAATAGAGTAACCATGTTTATCTCTCTCAGGTAAATTCATAACCATACCCAAAGCCCTTCCTCTTGGAATGATTGTTGCTTTATGAATGGGGTCATAACTTGGCATATTAAATGATACCAAAGCATGTCCACCCTCATGATAAGCAGTCAATTTTTTTTCATCTTCAGTCATAACCATAGACCTTCTTTCAGCACCCATCATTACTTTATCTTTGGCTTCCTCAAATTCACTTAAGGTCACAATTCTTTTATTTTTTCTTGCTGCCAACAAAGCGGCCTCATTAACTAAGTTTGCTAAATCCGCTCCAGAAAAGCCAGGAGTACCTCTTGCTATAGTTCTTAAATTAACATCAGGAGCCATCTTAATTTTTTTAACGTGAACTTTCAAAATCTTTTCCCTGCCAATTATATCTGGATTTGATACTACCACTTGTCTGTCAAATCTTCCTGGTCTTAGTAATGCTGGGTCTAAAACATCAGGTCTATTTGTTGCTGCAATTATGATTACACCTTCGTTGGTATCAAAACCATCCATTTCAACAAGAAGCTGATTGAGTGTTTGCTCTCTTTCATCATTTCCTCCACCTAGGCCAGCACCTCTGCTTCTTCCTACTGCATCGATTTCATCTATAAAAATTATACATGGTGAATTTTTTTTACCTTGTTCAAACATATCTCTGACTCTAGACGCTCCAACACCAACAAACATTTCAACAAAATCTGATCCTGAAATTGTAAAAAAAGGCACACCGGCCTCTCCAGCTATTGCTCTAGCAAGTAAAGTTTTCCCTGTACCTGGAGGTCCGACTAAAAGAGCTCCTCTTGGTATTTTTCCTCCAAGCCTACTAAATTTTTTTGGATCTTTTAAAAATTCAACAATTTCTTCTACTTCCTCTTTTGCCTCTTCAACCCCAGCTACATCGTTAAAGGTTACTTTACCTTTTAACTCATTCATCATTTTTGCTTTTGATCTTCCAAAGCCCATTGCTCCACCTTTACCACCTTGCATTTGTCTCATAAAGAAGATCCAAACCGCGATTAGTAAAAGCATAGGGAACCAAGACAATAATACACCAAAAAGAGATGGCATTTTTTCTTCTATTGGAGCCGCTGAAATACTCACGCCTTTCTCTGAAAGTTTTTCAATTAAATTTGGATCGTTCGGTGAATAAGTGGTAAAACTATTTCCGTTAGAATAGACGCCCTTAATATTGTTTCCCTGTATCTCTACTTTTAAAACTTCACCGTTGTCAACTGAAGTAAGAAATTCTGAAAATATAACTTTATTTCCCCCTCGTATATTTGACTGTGGGTTTTTAAACATATTGTAAAGACCTATAGTTAAGAAAACTATCACAGCCCACATTGCTATATTTTTCATATTCATACGTATAAAATAAGAATTATTCTTAATTAAACAAGTGACAATTTTGAACAATCTAAGATTTATTCAATATTCTTTGCTTAAAATTACTGTTTCATTAACCTTTTTTATTATACAGCTCCCCAAAGTCACTTTAAAATCCCGATTATTTCCAATCTCACTAATTATTCTATCTAATTTTTTTCCTCTCACAAAATAGTAATTTTCTCCAATTTTTTTAATTGATTCTGATAATGATCTAAAAACTATTTCGTTAGGTTGATTAAAAAAATTTTTATTTAAAATTAAGTCTTTATTTTTTTTCGAAAAAAAACTATTTTTTTTTAAATTTTCTTTTACATAAAATTCAACAACTTTGTTTGAAGATTTAAGATTTTTTAATGTCTTCATAAATTTTTTTTTATTTAAACCATTATTCTGAAGTTCTTTAATCAAATTTCGTATAGTTATTCTTTTAAATTTGTCATTATAATTTGAGGGATCTTTAACATAAAAATTGAACACATAATCCGATATAAAAATTAGATCATTTTTTTTTTGACTTAACAACGGTCTTAGTAAGTTAATTGATCCATCTTTTGTTTTTTCGTCCAATGATATCAAGCCTTTTAATCCACTTCCTCTTAACATTCTTATAAAAAAATTTTCATATAGATCATCTTGATGATGACCTAATAAAATGTTTCTGATACCTAATTTATTACATCTTTCAATTAATAATTTATATCGATAAAATCTTGCTTTTGACTGAATATTTGAGACAGGTCTTCTTCCAGACCAAGATAAAATTTCTACATTAATATTGTTTTTTTTTAGAACCTGTCTAACTTTTGCTGCCTCAATAGTTGACTCATCTCTTAACTTGTGATCGATAATAAAAAATTTAATATCCAATTCTCTTTCTAAAGCATAAATTTTTGACAAAAATGCTAAAGCCATACTATCTGGACCACCAGAAACTGCGACTGCAAATTTTTCATTAAGATCTAAAGATTTTTTGAATTTTTTATAAACTTGTCTAATTCTTTTATTTTTTAACTTATTTTCTAAAAGTTTAGGAATTTTGATTTTTACACTCAAATTTTTGAGACTCATATTTAGCTTTTTGGATCACTGATTGATTTGCCTCTGGATATTGTTTTTGCACACCATTGATCATTTTACAACCCTGATCTTTTTCTCCAATCTGAACCATAGAAACTCCAAGCTTCAATAAATTAATAGGGGCTTTTTCTCCCTTAGGGTATTTTTGATACCCCTCTAAATATGCTGATGCTGCATCTGTGTAAAGTTGTCTAATTCTAAAAGTTTCTGCGTACCAATATTGAGCATTACCAGCAAGATCATGATCTGGATTTGTTTGCACGAACTCTCTAAACGCTCTTTCGGCTGTACTATAATCACCAACTTTTAAAAAACTTGTTGCAAATTCATATTGCTTATTAGGTGTTGCGTCTGGGAGAATTTTTTCTTCTGCCTGAAAAGTTTCTGTAACTATTGTAGCTGTAGTATCAATTGATTGAGTTTGTTGGTTAGTTTCGTTTGTATTAGAATCTTTATAAGATATTGAGCCTAAATCTTGAGGCTGAGAACTCCCTGGTAAAACATCATCCTTAGATTTTTTTTTTTTAGTTAATTTTTTTGTTTCATCGATCGGCAAGCCACTTTCAAGATTTTGAAATCGCATTTGATTATCGGCTTGAACCTTTGACATTCGATTAGACAATTTATCAAGTTTAAAATTTATTTCCTCAAATTTATTAGTAAGTTGTTGAAATTGATTTTCAATTTCAGAAAGCTTCAATAAATGTCTAGTTAAAACATCTTCAGAATTGCTACTAGATCCTGAATTATAATTATTATTGTCTATTTGAATTGAACCTGAGTACACTGCTTTTTCTAAAGTTTTAATATCATTTTGCAGTTGTTCTAAAATTTCATAAAAATTATGGTTATCTGCGAATGAATTTTTGAAATAGAAAAAATTTGTAATTACGAAAAAATTTAAAATTAAAATTTTTGTTATTAACTTCATTCTTTATTTTATGATTAAAATAATGGCAAAAAAAAGACCCTTAAACTTTTATTGTTTAAGGGTCTTTGATTTTAAAAAAATTAGTTTGCTTTTACAGTTACTGATCTTCTGTTTTTTGACCAAGCTAGTGGGTTAGAGCCAGAGTCAACTGGTCTCTCTTTACCATAACTTAATACAGAAATTCTATCTGATGAAATTCCATACGTCATAAGATAATCTTTAGCTGCATTTGCTCTTCTTTCTCCAAGAGCTAAGTTATATTCTCTAGTTCCTCTTTCGTCAGCATGTCCTTCAAGAACAATTGTAATTTTAGAATTTTTTCTTAACCATGCGGCTTGTTTTCTTAAAGTCTCCCTTGAAGCAGTTGTAAGTACTGACTCATTTGTTGCAAAGAAAACTCTGTCAGGTACACCCGATGCTAAATATTCAACAGTGTCAGTACCAGTATAAACGTCGCCTTGCATTTGGCCTGTAGATTTCTTTGAGGTTGCACAAGCTGATAAAGCTATGCACGCAAAGATAATTAAAAAAGCGTTTTTTAGAATTTTGTTTAATTTCATTATTGCTCCTTGATCAATATTTCTTAGTCTTACTTTTTCACAACTAATTAGATGTTTCAAGTTAAAAAATCAAGATAATATTGATTAATTACTTAATAAAGATGACCATGATGGGTCTGAGGCATCAGTTGGAGTACTTACTAGGCGCTCATTATAGCCGGTTAGATCTATAGACCACAATTTAGCTGAAAAGCCTTCACCTTTACTATCTGTTTTTGTTTCTCTGTAAAAAATTAAAACTCTTCCGTTTGGAGACCATGATGGAGCTTCTTGATAAAAATTTTCAGTTAACAATCTTTCGCCACTTCCATCAGTTCTCATTACACCTATATAAAATTTTCCTTTATGTAATTTTGTGAAAGCAATCAAATCTCCTCTTGGCGACCAGACAGGCGTTCCATATAATCCTTTTCCAAAAGAAATTCTTTTCACATTACTTCCATCACTCTTCATTATGTATATTTGCTGGTATCCACTTCTATCAGAATTAAAACAAATATATTTTCCATCAGGTGAATATGAGGGTGATGTATCTATCGATGGATGATTAGTAATTTTTTCAACAATTCTATTTTCTAAATCCATAGTATAAATATCTGAATTTCCATCCTTAGCAAAACTCATAATAATTTTTTTTCCATTCGGAGAAAATCTAGGTGCAAAAGTCATACCTGGAAAATCCCCAACAACTTCTTGCATGCCTGTCTCAATATCTAATAAATAAACTCTTGGAAGATTTCTGAAATAAGATAAATAAGTTACCATTTGACTTGTGGGATTAAATCTTGGCGTTAAAACAAGTTCGTTACCTAAAGTTAAAAATTTATTATTTTCACCATCTTGATCCATAATTGCTAATTTTTTTATACGTCTTGTTTTTGGTCCTTCTTCTGCAACGTATATAATTCTTGTATCAAAGTAACCTTTTTCACCTGTTAGTCTCTCATAGACTTTATCAGTAATTATATGCCCCACTCTTCTCCAATTATTTGGGACAGTCGTAAAAGCTAATGCCATCATTTCTTTGCCAGCAAGAACGTCCCATAATCTGAATTCAACTCTTAGTTTATCATCTACATAACTTACTTTACCTGTAATTAAAGCTTGCGCTTTTATCAAATTCCAATCTTCAAATCGAGGTTTTAAGTTTGCAATATCTGGTGCCTGTAAGAATGCGTCTTTATTTAAAGGATTAAAAAGTCCTGAAGTTTTTAAATTTTTTTCTACAACTATTGAAATTTCTGATCCTATATTTTTTTTTTTTAGTTTTTTTTCAAATTGTTTTCTAGAATTTTCATCAATAGATAAAGGGGATACAGCAATAGGTAAAGGGTTCAAATTACCCCTAGTAATATCTACTTCTATTAGTGCAAATGCCTTAAATGAAAAAAAGGTAAAAAAAATAAAAATTAATAATCTATTCATAAAAATATATTATCCTTCTAACATCTCTCTTGCATCAAAATTTAACTGTAATTCTTTCCATCTTTCATAGCCTGTAGTGGGTACTCTTAATGGTTGGCAGAGTTTTATGGCTCGCAGAGCACTTTCTGCCAATACTTTATAAAAACCCTGTCCAGGTTTATTCATTCTTGCGTGATCTAAAATTTCAGATTGCACAACTGTGCCATCTGGTTTTAATTGTAGTTTGATCCTAACTAACAAGTTCTCATTGTATGGCAATCCCAAAGGTATGCTCCAGCATCCAAATATTTGTGCTTTTAATGCATCTTCCTCACTTAATGATAAACCTGTAGTGCTGACACTCTTTTGCTGATCTTGAGTTACTTTATCTGTTTTTTTAACAGTATCTGCGGTTTCTTCTTTAGATTTATCAATTAGGGCAGCAATATTGTTTGGATCAAATAATTCATCTTTTTCAAACTCTGATACTTGTTTTACCTCATCATCAATTTTTTCTGGATTCTGCTTATCTTCTTTTATCTTCTCAACTTTTTTGACATCATCTTTTGGCATTGGAACTGCATCTGGTTTGATCTTTTTAACTTTTTTGGGTGGAGCTTGTTCAGATACTAATTTTTTTTCTTTTTCTTTTATTTTTTCAATTGTTTTTTTTGCTTTTGGTGCAAATGGTATATTTGTTTTATCTGTAATCTGTATGAGTTCAATAGAAACAATTGGCGGTAGATCAATTGGTTTTTTTGCTAAAAAGGGTAAACTTACCGCTGTAATCATAATCAGAGCAACATGAAGAGCTGAAGAAATAATGATATTTCTATTCATTATTTTTTACCTTTCTTTATAAGGTTCAGATATAAGCGCGACCTTTGTAAAGCCAGACCCAGATAGAAGACCCATTATCTCCAAAACTCTTCCATAATTGATAGTTTTATCACCCCTTACATAAATTCTTGTATCAGTTCTATTTTTAGACACAGCTAAAACCTTAGCAATTATTTTATCGTATTCAACTTTTGACTCTTGAATGAAAATCTCACCCTTTGAGTTGATAGTCAAAGTAAGTGGCTCAGACTCCTCTGGAAGTGAGTCCGCAGAACTCTCAGGTAAATCAACTTGAACACCTACAGTTAACAAAGGTGCTGTAACCATAAAAATTATAAGTAATACTAACATTACGTCAACAAAAGGGGTAACATTTATTTCACTCATTGGTTCTTTTGAAGAACGATTAAATTTAAAAGCCATTTTAAATTATAGTTAGGAATCTTCTTGAAAAATTTTCTAATTTCTGTGAATACTTCAATGAGTCATTATTAAACTTATTATAAGCAATCACAGCTGGAATAGCAGCTAGCAAACCTAAAGCTGTTGCAAATAATGCTTCAGCTATTCCAGGAGCTACAATAGCTAAACTTGTGTTTCTTGAAATTGCAATTGATTGAAAAGAGTTCATAATTCCCCAAACTGTTCCGAACAAACCAATGAATGGCGCCGTTGATCCCACTGTAGCTAAAAAAGTGAAGCCTTTGCTAATTTTGTTCATCTGTTTTTCTATACCTGTTTCTAACATCGTTGTAATTCTATTGTTTAAATCTGATTTAGATCTTCTTTTTAAAAGACTTTGCATTGCCTCTTTAAAGATTAAAGCCATTGGATCATCAACATTAGAGGGAAGATTATTATAAAATGACTCAGCAGATTTTGAATTCCAAAACTTTGCTTCAAACTCCTCAGTAGTCTGGTTTATTTTTTTAAATAAACGAAACTTTTCAATTATTACGGCCCACGAATAAATTGAACATGCAATTAAAAGTAAGATAACCGACTTTACTATTATATCTGCTCTTAGAAATAAATTCATCAAAGAAAAGTCAGCGTTAGATGCTAAACCTACTGCTTGAGTTGAAATATCAGCTTCCATTGATGTTTTCTCACACTTAAATGTGTCATGAATTTGTCTTTAATTGTTATTATCAAGGCTCATTTTTATATGTTTCGTGATAAAAACTTGCGATTAAAATAGCATCTGCTTTGTTAGTATCTTTTTTTTTTGTTAATTGTGATGAAAAATAGGGGAATATCTCTATTACTCTAGCTCTACTAGCATCTTTTTCTGAATTTAATAAATTAAAATATTTTTTCCATTTTGCTGGTCTTACAAAATACATAGGTAATTGCATTGCAGAACAAATCCCTTTTAAAATTCCAAATGATTGACCAAAATTAAACATGCTAGTTACTCCTTGGCCTGGCATCGCAGAAACTTGTTCAATTACAACTCTTACGTCTTTTGACACATTTTTTTCCAATCTTAATGAAATTTCATTAAAAATCTGAGAGCCGTTTATTTGTCTCTTATTTTTTTTTCCTTCTGCCATAGTTGGCATTTCAATTACTTCAAGAATTTTTCCATTTTCAAAAAAACAAATTGAGCCTGATATACCTGGGTCTATTCCTATAATTAACATTTTTTACCTTATAAATTTCGCATTTGAAAAAACATTTTGTACATCATCATCTTCTTCTAAATTCTCGAAAAAATGTATCAAATCCTGACTCTTTTCCTCAGAGATTTCAACATTATTAAGTGGTATCCACTCAATTTCTGTTGAGATAAAATTATTAATTTTCGTCTCTAATTTTTTTTTTACATTATATATCTCACTAATTTCACAATGAATTTCATGAAAATCCTCAGATAATTTACATTCTTCAGCTCCAGCATCTATAGATAATATAAAAATTTCCTCCTCTGAAATTTCATTTTTATCAATCTTGATAACACCCATTTGTTTGAAATTATGTGAAGCGGAGCCTTTTGTTCCAAGATTGCCACCTCCTTTTTGAAAAATGGTTCTAATATTTGATGCAGTTCTATTTTTATTTTCTGTTAAAGTCTCCACAATTACAGCAACTTTTTCTGGTCCAAATCCTTCATATCTCAAATTTTCAAAATTAAGCTGATTATTTGCTGAAGACCTATCGATCGCTCTCTCTATATTGTCCTTAGGCATATTTGCATATCTTGCAGCTTGTATTGCTGACCTTAATCTAGGATTCATGGATGGATCTTTATCTCCTAATTTTGCGGCAACAGTAATCTCTTTTGATAATTTAGAAAAAATTTTAGATCTAAGTTTATCAGCTTTACCTTTTTTATGTTTAATGCCTGCCCAATGGGAATGTCCTGCCATATTAATTTAAGTATTTTTTAAATGTTTTCCAAATATATAATTTTCAACTTTTAATGCTAATCCAGTTTCTATATTACAATCAACTATAACACCACACAATGTAGCATCCCCTGTAGCAGGAAAATGTTTATTTGAGTTTTTTTTCATAAATCTATTCAAAGAATTTTTTTTATTCATGCCTATAACTGAGTCATAATCACCACACATTCCAGCATCTGTTTGATAAGCAGTTCCATTCTCTAAAATTCTAGTGTCGTTGGTTGGGATGTGTGTGTGTGTCCCCACTACTAAAGTTGCTTTGCCGTCAAAATAATGTCCCATAGCATTTTTTTCACTCGTAATTTCACCATGAAAGTCAACAATTAAAAAATCGTAATGTTTTTTTAATTCATGTTGATCTATAAATTTTTTTGATGTTTCAAACACATTCTCACATTTTTTCATAAATACATTACCCATTAAGTTTAAAACACCTATTTTAAAATTTTTATCCACCTCAAAAATTTCAAATCCTTTTCCAGGAGCAGGTTCAAATAAGTTTTTTGGACGTAATAACCTTTTTTCTTTATCAATAAACTCCATTAAATTTTTTTGATCCCAAACATGATTGCCTGTGGTTATTACATCAACACCACTATTAAACAATTCTTCACAAATTTCTTTAGTTAAACCAACACCTGAATTATCAGCATTTTCACCATTGACAATTACAAAATCAATTTTTTTAATTTCTTTTTGTTTAATTAGATCTGACTTAAGTTTAGCACAGCCAGACTTACCTACTACATCTCCTAAAAATAATATTCTGATCATTTATTTTTTTCATTTATTATTAAATCTAGTTTAATATCATGTTTATCGATTGGAATTTTTTGAACTTTCTGAAACGAACAAGCTAAACCAATTGTAAAAATTTTTTTTCTTTTTTTGATTTTTTTTATATATCTATCATAAAAACCTCCTCCATACCCTAATCTATTGTATTTACTATCATAAGCGATTAAGGGAACTAACAAAATATCAGGATAAGTAATTTTTTTTTCAATTGGTTCTGGAATTCCATATTTATTAATCAACAAGGGGCTTTTAGTTGACCAGATAAGAAAATCCATTTGTGAATTTTTTTTTGTTTTAGGGAGAGAAATTACGTAATTTTTTTTTTCAAATTTTTCTAAAATTTTTATCACATCTATCTCATTGTTAAAGGGGTAATAGCCTCCTAAAATATTTCCTTTAATTCTTTTTTTTCTCAAAACATCTAATATAGTTCTAAAATTGATAGAATAATTTTTATTATAAAATTTTTTCCTTAGTTTAAAAATTTTTTTCCTTATTTGAGATTTTTTCACAAAATTTTATGATAAGTTGTCTGGATTTATCTTTTCAACAAAACTTGAAATTTCATTAGCAGCTTCATCAATTAATTTCTCATAATTTTTTTGATTTGACACAATTTCATTTTTTAAATTTATATGATTTTTGTTTAATTCTTCTATTTCCTGTTCTTTTCTCTCTTTATAAGAGTAAACTAATGATTTTAATTCTCTAAATTTATTAGAAAGGTCTTTTATCTCAATTTTTTTTTGGTCTACCTTTTTTTTTGTTTCGTAATATTCATCCATTACTTTAACAGCAGTTATTAGTAAGAGTTTATTTTCACCAAGATTACCAAGCTCATTTTTTAAATTATTAAATTTTTGATTAATTTGAATTAATAATTCCTCGAGATGTTCCTCTTGTCCATCTTGACAGGATAACAGGAACTCTTTTCCATTAAATTTAATACTTACGTTTGCCATTTATCAATTTCATCTAATAAATTATCTGTTTCTTGATTTAATTCATCAATTTTTTCAGAAAATTCAATTTGCTTTTTTTTTTCGATTTTCTCTTTATTTTGAAAATTATTCAATTTTTCACTTAAATTGTTAAACTCATTCAATAAACTTTTATATTTTTGTTCAAGTTCTTGTTTTTCAATTTCTAATTGATTTTTTTGTTTATTTAAGTTTTCAATATTGTTTTTTAAATCTGGGTCGTTGAGATTTAAATTTCTTAATTTTGTTAACGCTAAATTTAATTTTTTTTCTTTTTCGAACACAGAATTCATATATATATAATTATATTATTAAATAGAATCTTCTTAGTCTAACAGGATTATTTTTGAATAAATATTATAAAGAATTAGCCAATTGTATTAGATTTTTGTCAATTGATGCCGTGCAAAATGCTAATTCTGGCCATCCAGGAATGCCAATGGGAATGGCTGATGTAGCGACTGTTCTTTTTAAAGATTTTTTAAATTTTGATCCAAAAAATCCAAGCTGGCTAAATAGGGACAGGTTTGTTTTATCCGCAGGACATGGATCTATGTTGCTTTACTCTCTTCTATTTCTTACAGGTTACAAAAGTATTTCTCTAAAAGATATTAAAAATTTTAGGCAACTAAATTCTATTTGTGCTGGTCATCCAGAATATCATCCAAATTCTGGTATAGAAACTACTACCGGACCTTTAGGACAAGGAATTTCAAACGCAGTAGGATTTGCTTTGTCTGAAGAAATTTTAAAAAAAAAATTTGGAAAAAAAAAAGTTAATCATAAGACTTATGTCCTTGCTGGTGATGGATGTTTAATGGAGGGAATTAGTCATGAAGCTTTAAGTTTAGCAGGTCACCTTAGACTTAAAAATCTAATTTTACTTTTTGATGATAATTCAATTTCAATAGATGGTCCTACAAACTTAGCGGTTTCTGATGATCATGAAAAAAGATTTAAAAGCTATGGGTGGGATTATTTGAAAATTAATGGACACAACTTTAGAGAAATATCAAATGCTCTGAAAAAAGCGCAAAAATCAAAGAAACCTATTGCGATTTCTTGTAAAACAACTATTGGCTATGGTTCTCCTAATAAGGGAGGTAAAGCCTCATCACATGGAAGTCCATTAGGCGAAGATGAAATAAAGTTAGTAAGAAAAAAACTAAAATGGAATTATGAACCCTTCAAAATACCATCTGAATTGTTAAGTGAATGGAGAAAAATAGGCAAAACTGCCTCAAAAAAAGCACAAAAAAATTATCCCCATGACGATAAAATTTTTTTAAATTTAAAAGTTTTAAATTCACTTAAAAAATTAGCTGAAAAAACAAAAAAAGACTATTTAAAAAACTTAAAACCAATTGCAACAAGAAAATCATCTGAAATGTTCTTAAATATTTTTGCAAATTTACCAAATTTAATTGGTGGTTCAGCCGACTTAGCTGGATCAAATAATACTAAAACTAAAGATCACAAAATTATTAAACCAGGTAATTTTTCTGGAAACTATATTCACTATGGAGTTAGAGAGCATGCGATGTGTGGGATAATGAATGGTATAGCGTTACATAGTAATTTAATTCCATATGGCGGAACATTTTTAATATTTAGTGACTATTGTAAGCCCTCAATCAGATTAGCAGCAATGATGAAACAAAAAGTAATTTACGTATTTACTCATGACTCGATTGGATTGGGCGAGGACGGCCCTACTCACCAACCTATTGAACAATTAACAAGTTTAAGATCTATTCCTAATTTAAATGTCTTCAGACCCTCAGATACAATTGAAACTTTTGAATGCTGGCAGTTAGCCCTTGAAAGTAAAGACACTCCTAGTGTTATAGCTTTGTCTAGACAAGGAATAAGTCCTGTGAGGGTCATCAACTCCACAAAAAATGAGTCGTCTTTTGGTGCATACGAAATATTAAGAACAGGAGATAATATAAGTTTAACTATTTTAGCAACAGGATCAGAAACTAGTTTAGCAATCGACGTAAGTCATAAATTAGCCACAGAAAATATCTACTCAAAAGTAATATCAATGCCTTGTCATAAAATATTTGATCAACAAAACGAAAGCTACAAAAATAAAATTTTAAATGAAACTAATCTTGTCATTTCTATAGAGGCTTCTGAGTCGAGTTTTTGGAAAAAATATACGAGTAAAAATGGATTAAATTTTGGAATTGACGATTTTGGAAAAAGTGCACCATATAATGAAATATATAATCATTTCGAATTAAATTCTAAAAGTATTATAAAAAAAATAAAAGAGAAATTATGAAAATAAAAGTTGGTATCAATGGAATGGGAAGAATAGGAAGAATGATTGTAAGATCCATCATTGAAAGCAAAAATAAAAACATAGATATTAAACATATCAATAATAGAACGAGCCCAGAAATTTGTTCGTCACTTCTTAAATATGACTCAATTCATGGGAAATTTAATGCTGAATTAAATTTTGGGAATAAAAATTTAATTATTAACAAAAAAAAAATTACTTTTAGCCAAGAAACAAATTTAGATAATATTAACTGGAAAAAGTACGATGTTGATTATGTTTTTGAATGTACAGGAAAATTCAATTCGAAGGATAAATTAAAACCTCATTTAATGAATGGAGCAAAAAAAATAATTGTTTCAGCCCCGTGTACTAATGCCGACAAAACTATTGTTTATGGTGTGAACGAATCAGATTTAAAAAAAAATGACAGAATAATTTCTGCTGCGTCATGTACTACAAATTGTCTTGCGCCTATAGCTTATGCTCTCAATAAGAATTTCAAAATTGAGAAAGGTTTTATGACAACAATTCATTCCTTTACAACTGATCAAAGAATTTTAGACAATTCTCATAAAGATCCTCGAAGAGCCCGATCTGCGTCCCAATCTATTGTGCCAACCTCAACTGGTGCATCTAAAACAATTGGCGAGATCATACCCTCACTCAAGGGTAAACTTGAAGGTGTGGCAATGAGAGTGCCTACTCCTAATGTTTCTTTGATTGAACTAATTTTCTGTACTGAAAAAGATTTGAGCATCGAAAAAATAAATTCTGTATTTAAAAATTTTAGTAAAAAAAATAAAGTTGTTCAAGTTACTGAGGAGAAACTTGTATCTGTTGACTTCAATCACAATCCTGCTTCCTCAATTGTTGATATGAGTTTGACAAAGGTCGTAGGAAAAAATATGGGTAAAATTTCTGCATGGTATGATAATGAGTGGGGTTTTTCGAACAGAATGTGTGACATAGTAGAATATCTTCACAAGATATCTTGATGAAAAAAATTATAGACCATGAAAATCTAAGTAATAAAAAAGTTTTATTGAGATTAGATTTAAATGTTCCCTTAGAGAATGGGTTGATTAAAGATGAAACTCGGATTAACAAAATCCTTCCAGTAATTAAATTTTTACTTAGTAAAAATTCACAAATAATAATAATTTCTCACATTGGACGCCCTAAAGGAAAAATAAATAAAGATTTGTCACTTAAACCAATTTGTGAGAATTTAGAAAAAAAAATTAATAGAAAGGTTAAGTTAATTGATGATAACATTTTTAAGTTAACAAAAAATCAAGTATTCCAAGGTTCAGAGTCTCAAATAATTTTTTTAGAAAATATAAGATTTTATAAAGAAGAAGAGAAGAACGACTCTTCTTTTGCAAAAAAATTAGCTGAGCTCGCTGATTTATTTGTTAATGACGCTTTTTCTTGCTCTCACAGAGCTCACGCTTCAATATCTAAAATAACTGAATTTTTGCCATCTTACGCCGGAATACAATTAGATACAGAAATCAACGCCTTAAAAAAAGTTACAAGTGAAATTAAGAAACCAATAGCATGCATAATTGGGGGTTCAAAAATTTCAACAAAAATAAGAGTAATCAAAAATTTAATCCCAAAATTCAATTATATCGTAATTGTGGGAGGAATGGCCAATAATATTTTAAGTTATAAGGGAAAACAAATAGGCAATTCAATTAAAGAGGATAATTGTGAAAAGATTATCAATGAAATTTTCGAGAGTTCAAAAAAATATTCTTGTGAAATAATTTATCCATTGGATGTTTTGGTGGGAAAAGATATGCAAAGCAAATCACAAAAAAAAGAAATTAATGATATTAAAAAAAATGACATGATATTGGATATTGGACCGAAAACAATCATGAAAATTCAAAATATAATAGATAAAAGTAATACGGTTTTATGGAATGGCCCTGCTGGGTATTTTGAAAACCCTAATTTTGCTAATGGTAGTTTTGAAATTGCAAAAGCAATAATAAAAAAAAATAAAAGTAGATCAATTTACTCAGTTGTAGGGGGTGGTGATACGATAGCCCTAATAAATAAAATTAATTCATTTGACAGCTTCAACTTTGTTTCAACTGCTGGTGGTGCATTTTTGGAATATCTTGAAGGAAAAGAACTTCCTGGTATAAAAGCTCTAAATTAATATGTCAGAATTAAATAACATAGCGCTTAAAATTTTAGAAAAAGGTAAGGGAGTTTTGGCAGCTGATGAAAGTACTGCTACAATGACAAAGAGGTTGGACTCTGTAAATGTTCAATCAACTCCACAAAATAGATTATTGTTTAGAGAAACTCTTTTTAGTGCTTCAAGTATGACCGATTGCATTGGGGGTGTTATTTTATTTGATGAAACCATTAAACAAATATCATCAAAAAAAAATAAAATTCCAGAACTAATTTCAAAGATGGGATCAATTCCAGGAATAAAAGTTGATACTGGTGCAAAAGTTCTTGCCAGTTCTCCAGATGAAAAAATTACAGAAGGGTTAGATGGATTAAGAGAAAGATTAAGTGAGTATTACAAGCTCGGAGCTAAATTTACCAAATGGAGAGGTGTCTACAGCATATCCAAAGAGTATCCAAGTAAGCTTTCAATTCAAGCTAATGCTCATGCATTAGCAAGGTATTCAGCTTTAGTTCAAGAATGTAATATGGTTCCAATTGTTGAGCCAGAAGTCTTAATGGATGGTGAGCATTCCGCAAATGAATGTTATCAAAAAACTTCAGAAGTGATTAAAAAATGTTTTGAAGAATTAATCCTGCATAAAATCGATTTAAGTGGGATAATACTTAAGCCCAATATGATATTACCTGGAAATAAATCGAAAGATAAAATTTCAAATGAAGAAGTCGCAAAACTTACACTAAAATGTCTAGAAAGTTCAGTTCCTTCAGAAGTTCCCGGAGTTGCATTTTTATCTGGGGGTCAGTCAGAAATTGAAGCGACTGAAAATCTAAATTTAATAAATAAATATAACAATACTAAATTCATAATGAGTTATTCTTATGGGCGAGCTCTACAACAGAGTGCATTAAAATTCTGGGGTCAGAATATACAAAATTTGGATGGCACACAAAAGATTTTTAACCACAGGGCAAAAATGAATACCCTGGCAGCTCAGGGAAAATGGTCAAAAGATCTTGAAGTTTAATAAAAAAAAATTTGTTTATCTTATTTCGCCCTCAAAAATAAATAAAAATTTTTATTCTCATTTAGCAATTATCTTTAAGGAAAACAAAGTGAGTTTTTTCCAACTAAGACTCAAAAAAGAGACTATTGAGAGGAAAATAATAATCGGTAGAAAAATAAAAAAAATATGTAAAAAATTCAAAGTAAAATTTTTAATAAATGATAATGTATATCTTGCAAAGAAATTAGATGCTGATGGTTGCCACCTGGGTCAAAAAGATATGAATATTATTAAAGCGAGAAAAATAATTAAAGGCAAGATCATCGGAATTACCTGTCACAATTCAATTAAACTTGCGAAAACTGCTATAAAAAATAGAGCTGATTACATAGGTTTTGGAGCTTTTAATTCCTCAAAGACTAAGAAAGTTAAATATAGAGCAACAATTAATTTACTCAAAAAAGTTAGAAAGATGACCAAATCTCCAATAGTTGCTATTGGTGGTATCAACTCAAAAAATTATAAAAAACTTTTATTGAATAAAGCTAACTTTTTAGCTATTTCAGGCTACATTTGGAATAATAAAAAACTTAAACCATTAGAAGCAATAAAAAAATTAAAATGAAAATTAATGCAGGTGAAATAAGAGTAGGCATGTTACTAGAGCACAAGAATGATCTATGGCAAGTTCTTAAAACTCAACATGTAAAACCTGGAAAGGGTGGTGCATTTGCTCAAGTTGAAATGAAAAGTGTAAACAAAAATACAAAATTGAATGAAAGATTCCGTTCAAATGAAACTGTGGAAAAGGCCTCATTAGAAGAAACTAACTTTAACTTTCTTTATGATGATGAAAACAACTATTTTTTTATGAATCCTAAAACTTTTGAGCAAATAGAAATTAAGAAAGAAATTGTTGGAGAAAAAGGAAAATTATTAACTGAAAATCTCAATGTTATAGTAAGTTTTTATAATGACAATCCAATATCAATCGATTTACCAAATCAAGTAACTTGCAAAATCCAAACTACCGATGTAGCTCTAAAGGGTCAGACGGTCTCCTCATCTTACAAGCCAGCCAAATTAGAGAATGGTTTTAATATTCAGGTCCCACCATTTATTGAGTCAGGAGATAATATTGTCATTGATACCAGAAATTTGCAATATATAAAAAAAGTTTAAAAAAATGAAATCAATTTCAGCCAACCTTAATGTAATGATAAAGGCAAGTGAAAAAGCATCAAAAATATTAATAAGAGATTTTGGGGAAATTGAAAATTTACAAGTTTCTAAAAAAGGTCCAAGAGACTTCGTAACTAATTCTGATTTAAAAGTTGAGAAGATTATTATAGATGAATTAAAGAAGGCAAGACCTTATTACTCTATAATTAGTGAGGAGAAGGGTAAGGAGGAAAATGATGACAATGACAACACTTGGATTATAGATCCAATAGATGGTACAATCAATTTTCTACATGGAATACCTCATTTTGCAATTTCTATAGCCCTCAAATCAAAAAATGAGATAGTATCTGGTATAATATTTGATCCAATTAAAGATGAAATATTTTTTGCAGAAAAAAATAATGGTGCTTTTTTTAATAATCACAGAATAAGAGTTTCTAATAAAAATGAAATGAATGATTGTTTATTTGCAATAGGTGGTAAACTTAAAGATGATCCAATATTTACTACTAGAAAATCTGGTTGTGCAGCTTTAGATTTAGCTTACGTAGCTTCAGGACGATATGATGGATATTTTCAAAATAATTTAAACATATGGGACATTGCTGCTGGAATAATACTTATTAAGGAGGCCGGAGGTGTAATTAATGATATAGACTTAAACGGCACAGATAAAATAAAAGTTATAGCATCAAACCCTAATATAGTCTCAAAATTTAAGCAAAATTTAAGTAACTTTTAATTGTTTTAATAAAAACTTTTGTTATAAGTCCTCAAAATGAAAAAAAAAATTCATCCAAATTATCATAAAATAAAAGTTGAGATGACCGATGGGACTCAGTTTGAAACTAAGTCTACATGGGGGGAAGAAGGTGATATTCTTAAACTAGAGATTGATCCAAAATCACATTCTGCATGGACTGGTGGTAAACAAAAACTTATGGATAAAGGTAGGATCAGTAAGTTTAATAAGAAATTCCAAAATTTTAAATCCAATAAGAGTAATTAAATGTCAAATGCTCCTTTGATGCCAATGGCAACTGCTGTATGGCTAGTAGAAAACACAACTTTAACTTTTAAACAAATTGCTGACTTCTGTAAATTACACGAAGTTGAAGTTCAAGGAATTGCTGACGGAGAAGTTGCAAAGGGAATTAAAGCTTACAATCCTATTATTTCTGGTCAGTTATCAAGAGACGAAATAGAATTATCATCTAAGGATCAAACAAGACCACTACAAATAATTAGTAATGACATTGAAATCTCAAATGACGAAAAAAAAATTAAAAAATATGTACCTTTATCAAAGAGACAAGATAAACCAGACTCAGCTCTTTGGTTAATTAAAAACCACAGTATCTTAAAAGATTCTCAAATAGCTAAGCTAGTAGGAGTAACAAAAAATTCTGTGACATCTATCAGAAATAAGAGTTATTGGAATTTCAATAATTTAAACCCTAAGGATCCTGTAGCATTGAATTTGATTACTCAAAAAAATTTAATTGAAGCTGTTGAAAAAGCTGAAAGAAGAATAAAAAGAGAAAAAAAGGAAAAAGAAAAAGCTCAAAAAAATAATGTGTGAAATTAATAGACATAAAATTGTAAAAGTGTTAGTTACTCACTTTTTTGGAGGTAGTTATTAAAATAGAAGTTAAAGATAATAATGTTGAGCAAGCTTTGAGAGTTTTAAAAAGAAAACTTCAAAGAGATGGTTTTTTTAAAGTTATAAAACTAAAAAATACTTATGAAAAACCCTCTGAGAAAAAAAAAAGAATTCTTCAAGAAAACATTAAAAGAGTAAAAAAGCTCAACAAATTGAAAAATAGAATTTAAATTTATCGCGGGGTGGAGCAGTCTGGTAGCTCGTCAGGCTCATAACCTGAAGGTCGGCGGTTCAAATCCGTCCCCCGCAACCAAATTAATGATAGACGATTTAAAAAATATTTTTTCTAAAATTGAAAATAAAGACAGGTCATCTCTTATACTTATAAGTTTGTTTCCATTGAGTCTTATTTTGGGTAATTTAATAATTAATATATTCATAATATTAATTTCAATCAATTTTATTTCAGAGTTGAAAAAAAATAAGATTTTTTTAAGAGATAAAATATTTTTTTTACTTCTTTTTTTTTTATGTTCTTTAATTATAAATCTTTTTTTCAGCACAAATTTAATTAACTCTTTTCCAAGAGTGCTAAAATTTGCTTTTGTAATTTTTTTTATACTTGAAATTAGAAGAATTATCTTAATTTATAAAAAACAGATAATTAATTTTATATTTAAAACTTGGTCGCTAATTTTTTTGGTTCTTCTTGCAGACATAAGTGTGGAAATAATTTTTGGAAAAAATATTTTTGGTATATCTGCAAATATAGATGGAAGGATAGCAAGTTTTTTTGGAGACGAATTAGTTGCAGGAGCTTTTGTTCATGGAATTACCTTATTTTTTTTAAGTTACTTAATTGAGAAAAATACAAAAAATTATTTTATAATTTTGGCGATAGTCAGCATAATAGGGATTAGTTTTTTAATTGGTGAAAGATCGAATTTTTTAAAATTATTTTTTTCTATCATTTTATTTGGAGGATTATTAATTAAAATTAATTTTTTAAAAAAAATTCTTTTAATTGGATTAATAATCACGTCTTTAATTACTTTTATTAATTTCAATGAAGAATATAAATACAGATACTTTGATCAAATAAAAACACTTTACACAAAAAATGGTGTTTCAAAATTTTTGAAAGTATCTGAATATGGGGCTCATCAAAATGTGGCGATAAAAATTTTTTCTGAATATCCATTTTTTGGTGTTGGTGTCAAAAATTTTAGATTCGAAAGCAGGCAAGAAAAATATGAAAATAAAGATTACGAGGCTACAAAAGCCAAGAACAGCACACACCCACACCAAACACATTTAGAATTTTTATCAGAAACCGGATTAATAGGATACTTGTCATTCATCATATTTATTTTTTGGTCTTTACTAATCGCAGTAAAAGGTTATATGCAATCAAGAAATCCTTATCAACTTTCTGCAATAATATTTATTATATCAACTCTAATTCCAATTTTACCCTCTGGAAGTTTTTTATCTACTTTTACAAGTGGAATTTTTTGGTTAAACTTTTCTATCATGATTGGTTTTATTAATAAAAGGAAATTTAAATCTTAAACTTTGATTTTCTGCTATCTATAAGAAAATTTTTAACAGTTTCTTTGGTTAAACTTTCAAAACTTTTTCCAAATTTTTCAATTTTTTCTATAATTGAGGGTGGTACAGTAATAATATGACAACCGAGTTGTTTAGCTTGTAAATAATTGTATGGCTCTCTGACACTTGCCCATAAAATTTCTACATTTTTAAATTTTTTGGCAATCTTGATGCTTTTAATAAACTCTGGGATTGGGTCTTTTCCAACATCCGCTGCTCTTCCAGCAAAAATTGAGATAATTACCTTGGTTTTTTTATTAATAACTTTTAAAATTTTTTGAGTTTGTTTAGAAGTATATACTGCAGTTATATTCAATTTTATACCACTACTATTTAAATTTTTTATTACTTTGCCTGTAAAAACACCTTTTGAATTTACTACAGGTATTTTTATAAAAATATTTTTACCCCATTTATTTATTATAAGTCCCTGTTTTTCCATTGTTTTTATTTGATCACTGAAGACCTCAAATGAAATTGGTTTTTTTTTACATATCTTCAATATTTTTTTTGCATAGGACTTATAGTCTTTTGCACCTGCTTTTCTCATTAAACTTGGATTCGTTGTAAATCCTTTAACTATTTTCTTTCTATTAAATTTTTTAATAAGATCTAGTTCAGCGATATCGCAAAATATTTTTGTTTTCAATGTGATAGCCTATAAATTTTTGCTTATATCTTCTGTCATTTTTTTTGCATCAGCAAATAACATTAAAGTGTTTTCTCTGTAAAAGAGGTCATTATCAATTCCTGCATAACCTGGGGAAAGACTTCGTTTAACGAATAACACTGATTTACATTTTTCTACATCTAATACTGGCATCCCATATATTGGGCTCTGTGGATCAGTTTTTGCCACAGGATTAGTTACATCATTAGCTCCAATCACAAATGCTACATCTGCATTTGCAAAATCATTATTTATTTCTTCAAGCTCAAAAACCTCATCATAAGGAACATTTGCCTCAGCTAACAAAACATTCATATGACCTGGCATTCTTCCAGCAACTGGATGAATTGCATAAGAAACTTTAATATCATTTTTTTTTAGGGTATCGACCATTTCCTTAAGTGCATGCTGTGCTTGGGCTACAGCCATTCCATATCCCGGAACAATTATTACTGATGAAGCGTTCTTCATCAAAAAAGCCGCATCATCTGCATTTCCACTTTTAACTGGTCTTTGTTCTTTATTTTGATTTTTTGATGATTGTTCAGTTGCTCCAAATCCTCCAAGTATTACATTAAAGAAAGATCTGTTCATGCCTTTACACATTATATAAGAAAGTATAGCGCCAGATGAACCTACTAATGCACCTGTTATAATCAAAGCCGTATTTTCTAAAGTGAAACCTATTCCTGCTGCTGCCCATCCCGAATACGAATTTAGCATCGAAATCACAACAGGCATATCTGCACCGCCTATAGGTATTATTAATAAAAACCCTATTAAAAATGAAATAGCTATGAGTATCCAGAATAATTTAGATGACTGAGAAACACACAGAAAATAAGTTAGAACAATAATTGACAATAATATTAAAGCATTTAACAAATGTTGTCCTTTAAATGTTATTGGAGATCCAGACATAATTCCCTGTAATTTTAAAAAAGCAATTATTGATCCTGAAAAAGTAATTGCTCCGACAGCAGCACCAATAGACATTTCAATTAAGCTAGCAAGTTTTATTGTACCTGGTGATCCAAGATTAAATGCTTGAGGATTTATGAAGGCTGCTATAGCTACAAAAACTGCTGCCAAACCCACTAAACTGTGGAAGCCTGCAACAAGTTCTGGCATGGCCGTCATTGGAATTTTAAATGCAATAAATGCCCCTATCGCACCACCAACTAATAAAAAAATTATTACATATGTAAATCCAGATGAAAAATTACCAACCGAGACAAAAGTTACGGTTATTGCTATAATCATTCCAGCTATACCAAAAAAATTTCCCTGTCTTGAAGTTTCTGGAGATGAAAGACCTCTTAAAGCTAGTATAAACAATACACCTGAAATAAGATAAAATATCGCTGATAAATTTGCAGACATCGTTATTTATCCTTTTTCTTTTTTTTGTACATTGCTAGCATTCTTTGAGTAACCAAAAAACCACCAAATATATTTACTGCAGCCAAAGTTATTGCCATATATCCAAACAAACTGGATGATGTAAAAATATTTTCATCATTATTAGCTAGTGCTGCAATAATCGCACCTACTATAATTACGGAAGAAATCGCATTGGTAACAGACATTAATGGGGTATGTAATGATGGTGTAACACTCCAAACAACATAATATCCTACAAATATAGATAATATAAATATGCTTAGTCTAAATATAAAAGGGTCTATTTCCATAATTATTTGAGTAATGTTTTTGCTATAATTTCATCTTCTAAGTTAATATTAATTTCTTTTTTCTCTTTATCATAAAGATTTATTATAAAATTAAACATATTTTTTGCATAAAGATTTGACGCAGAAGTTGGTAATTTGTTCAAAATATTTGTCTCTCCCATAATTTTTACACCATTTTTATTAATAGTCTCATCTACTTTGGTATAAGCAGTATTTCCTCCTTGTGTGGCCGCAAGATCATAAATTACAGAACCTGGCTGCATATTTTCAATCATAAAATCTTTTACAATAATTGGCGCTTTTTTTCCTGGGATTAAAGCTGTGCAAATAACGATGTCAATTTTCTTTAAAGTTTCTGAAAGTAATTCCTCTTGTTTTTTTTTAAATTCCACTGATGTTTCTTTTGCATAGCCCCCTTCTGTTTCCATATTTTCAGACCCCTCTACTGTTAAAAATTTTCCACCTAAGCTTTCCACTTGTTCTTTTGAAGCCATTCTCACGTCTGTGGCAAAAACAATCGCTCCCATTCTTTTCGCTGTCGCTATTGCTTGTAAACCTGCAACTCCTGCCCCTATAACTAAAACCTTTGCTGCAGGTATCGTTCCAGCAGCTGTCATCATCATCGGAATAGCCTTTTCAAAGTGAGCAAAGGACTCCACTACAGCCTTATATCCTGCCAAATTTGCTTGAGAAGAAAGTATATCCATTGATTGAGCTCTAGTAATTCTTGGTAGCAACTCAAGTGAGAAAAAATTTATATTTTTTTTTATATAATTTTCAATTTTACTTTTATTTAAGTAAGGATCTAACACACCGATTAAAGATTGTTTTTCTCTTAAAACTGAAAGATTTTCCTCAGACAGTAATCCTAATTGAACTATAATATCACCTTTGTTTAAAATTTCCTTTTGATCTGATGAAAAATTTACACCTAATGCTTCATATTCTTTATCTAAAAAACCTAAATGATCTCCATAATTTTTGGAAAGTAATACCTCAAAGCCACTTGAGATATATTTTTTTGCAATTTCTGGTGTTATTGAAATTCTTTTTTCAATTTTTTTATCTTCTGAAACTGAGCTGATTATCATAATTTAAACTTATAATAAGAATATTGCCATTAGCACTAAAACTAATATAACCGCGACAGTTCCCCACAAGACAAATTTTGTAAAATTATTCCAAGTATTTTTATGGTTATCATTGTCCATAAAAGTTATTTTTGTCTAGCTTTGAATTTGGGATTAGTTTTATTGATAATGTATACTCTTCCTCTTCTTCTAACTAATTTCGAATTAAGGTCTCTTTTTTTTATTGATTTTAATGAACTTTTTATTTTCATAATATACATTTTAATGCCGGCAACGACTTACTCTTCCATGCCTTAAGACATAGTACCATCAGCGCAGGAAGGCTTGACTTCCGAGTTCGGAATGGGATCGGGTATAACACTTCCGCAATAATCACCGGCATGAGAGTTATAGTCAAAATAAAAATATTGTAAACAATGATTTATAAAGTAATTTGACCTATTTCTTATGCTTTTTGACGAAGTTTTTAATGTAATCTTTTAGCTGTTTCTTACCAAAACTTTTGATTACTTTATTATTTAAACTCATGTCGGATAACGCAGAAGCATACCTTTCACCTTTTCTTGGAGGCAAATATTTGATTTTAAAATTAAACATTTTTGCAACTTGTTTAATTGAATAACTTTTTTTACTCGCAATGCTATAATACTTACATCTATTATTTTTCCAGGCTTTAAAGCAGACTTGAATGGTATCCTCGATATGAGTAAATCTTCTCGATTGTGTTCCAGGTTTTACAACTGGCAATGGTTTTTTTTTGAGATAATGGTTTTCAAAAATTCCAATAACAGTCGCCATTTTGCCTTGTGAAATTTGATTAGGTCCATACACATTATAAAAGAAAATTACCTCATATTTAAATTGAAACCAATTTTTTAAATTTTCTAATAATTCTAAATTTTTTGATTTTGTAAAAGCATATGGAGAAAGATTTTTGTCCTCACCCTTATTTCCTAATGATGCAGACGTGGCAGAATATATAAGCTTAATCTTATTTTTTAAACAAAAATCAAATACTGCATTAGTTCCAATGGTATTTGATTGGATACAATCATTCATATTTTCGAAGCTTTGATAAATTCTAGAAAACTCACCAAAATGAAATATTGTTTTAATCTTTTTCTCGTATCTCTTTAGGGAGGATGCAATATCTTTTGTATGCGCTTTTAAATATTTTACTCTTTTATTTTTTATGTGATTTTTTTTAGTTCCCGAGGAATAATCGTCAATACTTATGATTTTGTATTTAGTTTTTTTTACAAAAAAATTAATTAGATTTGATCCAACAAATCCTGAACCACCAGTGACTACAATTATATTTTTCAATTATTTTTTTTTAAAACAAATAGATATATTATATTTTAATTAAATAAAGAAATTAATAAATCGAGTAATATAGAAATCTGGACCTATAAAAAATCTTGATTTAAGTTTTTTTGTTAATGAAATTAAATAATTAAATGCCTCATTTCTTTTCTTCCACCAATTTTTAGAGTATTTTTTATAATTAGAAGTAATCCCAAACTCATCGTAATTATAAACGGTAAAACTTTTATTCAAAATAAAAAATTCTTTTTGTGAGTAAGCAAACATAGACAATCTAGCATCTATTTCCAAATTTGGATGTTCATTTTTTTCAATAAATTTTAAAAATCTTTTAAAGAATGATCTTTTTATCGCCATACAACTAGTTGGATAAAAACTTGGCCATATTGAAAAAAAATGATTTTTTTTTTTTAAAAGCATATATTTTTTTTTGTCACCAAGAAATGGTTTGTCCTGAATAAAATTTACATTTTTATTTTTTTCGAATATTCTAAATATAGATTTTAATTTATTCTTTTTAAAAAGATCATCGCCATCTAATAAAAAAATAATTTCACCTTTAGATTTTTTAAATAATTCCATGATTCCATAAATTTGATTTAAAGGACTACTTAAAAATTTTTTTTTCTTATTTTTAATTAATCTTATTTTTTTGAATTTTTTAAGAATTTCAATGGATCCGTCTGTGGAACAGTCGTCATAAACTAAAATTTCTTTTTGATTAAAATTTTGTTTTAAACATGACTCCACAGTTTTTTTTATAAATTTTGATTTATTAAAACTTGTTATTAAAATTGAAATTTTTTTTTTTGACATTTAATTAATAAAGGATTTATTTTTATATATATATTCAAAAGACTTTCTAAATTTCATTTTGATTTTAAATAATTTATAAAATCCATTTTTAATTAATAATTTATGAATTTCATTAAATTTATAATTTTTTAAAATCATATCGTCAAAATGGTGTTCAAAATGAATAAATTTTATTTGATTTAATTTATTACCAAGACTTTTTAAAGTTTGTAATTCATAACCTTCGGTATCAATTTTTAAAAGATCAATACTATCTACTTTGTTGTTTAAAATGAAATCATCTAATCTTTTTAAATCGATTGGAATTTTTGTTGTTACCTTTCTTAAATTAAGAAAATTTAAGAAGAAATATTTTTTTTTATAATAATTGGAATTCTCATTTAAATCATTTATTGATGATGATGATGACTCAATATTTTTATTTAGGAATGAATTGCCTGCTTTGTCAGAAATACCAAAGTTAAATAGAAATATATTTTCATTATTTTTAACTTTTTTTTTAAGTATTTCAAATATTTCTTTATTTGGCTCAAAAGAAAAAATTTTGTTTATTGTAAAATTTTTTTTTATACTAGATATGTACTCCCCTTTATGAGATCCTACGTCGAAAATAACTAGTGGTTTATTATTTTTAAATTCTCGTTTAAGGATAAATATTATTTTTTTTTGGGTAAAATAATCAAATAAATCTAGAACGGTTTTAATTATAATTTTCATTAGATCAAAAAAAATTGTATTTTAAAGTAAATAAAATTTAAACAAAACAAATAATTTAATATAAAAATTTAGTGAACGATTTAACCTTAATAATACCTGCCAAAAACGAAAAGGACAGTCTTCCTGTTGTGATAGATCAACTTAAAGAGTTAAATTGTGAAATTTTAATATCACTTCAAAAAAATGATGAAAAAACTATTAATGCTATAGCAGACAAAAATGTTAAAATTTTCTATCAATCTGAAATAGGTTATGGAAATGCACTGACAGAGGCAATAAATAATTGCAAAACAAAATATTTTTGTATTTTTAATGCAGACGGTTCATTTGAAAAAAACGATCTTCATAAAATGCACAAACTTATTCAAACCCATGAATTTGTTTTCACTACAAGATATGAAAAGCCTGGTGGAAGTGATGATGATACAATAATTACCTATATTGGTAATAAATTATTCACAAAATTAGGTAATGTTTTTTTTTCACTTAAAATTTCTGATATTTTGTATACTTTCGTTATGGGAAGTACGGAGTCTTTCAAGATATTGAATATTACCTCAAAAGATTTCAAGTTTTGTGTTGAAATGCCAATCAAAATGGAAATAGCAAATATGAAATATTTTTGTTTGCCATCTTTTGAAAAAAAAAGAATTGCTGGTAATAAAAAAGTCAATGCCTTCAAAGATGGTTTCTTAATTTTAATTGAAATGATTAAACTATTTATTTCTTATAAATTGCTGAAAAAGAAAATAGTAAAAAAATAAATATAAAATAATATTTATTGTAATTAATAATAATAAGATATTCGATTTTGACGCAAAGTAAGATCCAATTATCATACTTGGAATATTTATAAAAACTATTAAAAGTCCAGTTAACGAATTAATTGTCTTAGATTGTATAATTTTTTTTGATTTTAAAGCTAAAAAAATAAGTTGATGAAAATGTAAGTTATCTGCATCAGAAACATTTTTTTTCTTTAAAATTCTTCTTATTAATGAAAAAAAGTTTTCAAATGCTGGATACCATAATAAACAAGCAATATAATATGGAGACACATAGCTATTAGAAGTATAAAATTTAATTAAAAATACGCCAAGCAAAAAAGAAATTAAATAACTACCACTATCACCCAAATAAACAAATCCTAATAAATTAAAAATTATAAAAATTGACAAACTTATGAAAACTATCTTCAAAAAGTTTTTATCTATTTCGATCAAATCTAAATTGTAATTACTTAGCAAGAATAAAGAAATTATAACTATTAAAAAATATCCTGATAATAATCCATTTAGACCATCAATAAAGTTACTGCCATTAATTAAAATCGCTAAACAAAAGACTGTAAAAATTTTATTAAAATGATCATTTGATAGTAAAGAATTAAACATATCATGTCTTAAGTCATTTATCTGTAAGCCTTCAAAATGAACCAAAACATAAAGAATAAAAATTTGTATGAATAACCTTAATTTTGGATTAGGTAAAATATTTCTATCTGACATTATACCAAGAAGCATTATTAACGCAGCTGAGATTTTAAAATAAATTGATGAATACAAATCAAAGATTAGGAAAACTACTAAGATAAAAATTCCTCCTAAAATTATTGGTTTTTTTTTTTCTGCTCCAAAACTTTTGTGTTCTGAATATGAAATATTTTCTCTTAAAATATTAAATTGATTAAAAAAAAAGTAGATAAATAAAAAAATTATACAAATTAAAAAAAAACTTAAGATGTCCATTTAAATATTATTTTTTTCTATTATCAATAACCTCTTTTAAGCCATCTTTAAATGAAATTTGAGGTGACCATCCTAGATTTATTATCTTATCTGAATTTAAATTTTTTCTATAAGTGCCATCAGGAGAGCTTTTGTCAAATTTTATTTTTCCCCTGTATCCAATATATTTTTTTATTAATTGAGACAAATTTTTAATTGAAATTTCTTCTTTAGTCCCAACATTCAAAATTGGTAGCTTGAAATCAAATTTTTTATTTAAAAGGGCTTTTTTTACTTTTAAACAGGTAAAAATTGCCATAGCCAAATCTCTTGAGTGTATAAATTCTCTTAAAGGCTTTCCTGTTCCAAGGAGTTTAACATTGCCTAGTCCTTTTTTTTTTGCTTCTTCAAACTTCGAAATCATTGCAGGTATAACGTGACCATTAATTTTACTGAAATTGTCTCTTTCACCATAAACATTTGTAGGCATCAAACAAATTATATCTTGCTTATAGTCATCATGAAGAGCTTCACAAAGTTTAATTCCTGCTATTTTTGCTATTGCATAACATTGATTTGTTTTCTCTAAAGTACCAGTAAGTAAACTTTCCTCAGATATAGGAGTTTTTGAAAACTTAGGATAAATACATGAAGTACCTAAAAAAATTGTTCTTTTAATTTTTTTTTCATGTGCAAGTTTTAAAAGTGAATTTTGTATCTCAATATTATCAAGAAAAAATTCTTTTTGATTAGAACTATTCGCGATAATTCCCCCGGCTCTAGCTGCAGCCATAACCATATAATCAATTTTTCTTTTTTTAAAATATTTTACAACATCATTAAATTTTCTTAGATCAAGTTTTTTTCTATTAACAGTAATTAAATTTTTAAATCCTCTTTTTTTTAATAGCTCTAAAATTGAGCTACCAACAAGACCATTATGTCCAGCTATAAATATTCTATCTGTCTTTTTCATTAACTATTTTTTTGAAAATGCTCAATATCTGAGACAATCATATCTTTAACTAAATCTTTTAAATTATGTTTTAATTTATAGTTTAATTTTTTTAAAGCCTTTCTGGGATCTCCTTTTAAATAATCAATCTCCAAAGGTCTATAATATTTTTTATCTACTTTTATAATTAATTCTTTTTTGTTATTTTTTATTAAATATCCTTTTTCGTTAACACCTTTTCCAATCCACTTAATTTTCAAATTTAAATATCTACAACATTCATTTACAAACTCTCTTACGCTTGTTGTTTTGCCTGTCGCTATTACATAATCATCTGGTTTTTTTTGTTGTAAAATTTTCCATTGCATTTCAGTATAATCTTTTGCATGTCCCCAATCTCTTTTTGCATTAAGATTTCCTAGATACAAAACTTCTTTTGAACCAAGGATTTTTTTTGCAAAGTACATTGTTATTTTCCTAGTTACAAAAGTTTCTCCTCTTCTCGGGCTTTCATGGTTAAACAAAATGCCATTACAAGTATAAAATCCATATGCCTCTCTATATATCTTAGTAATCCAGTAAGAATATAATTTTGATACACCATAGGGAGATCTTGGAACCATGGGTGAATTTTCATTAAAAGAATTAGATTTACTCGGTTTTTCTCCAAAAAGTTCAGATGTACTAGCTTGATAAAATTTTGTTTTCTTTAAATTTAAAAACCTTAATGCTTCTAAAACTCTTAATGTTCCCAATCCAGTAACTTCTGAGGTGTATTCGGGTATTTCAAAAGAGTGTCCAACATGACTCTGTGCACCTAAGTTGTAAATTTCATGAGGTTTAATTTTACTTATGACATTGACAATACTGTTAGAGTCAGTGAGATCACCATAATGTAAAAAAAAATTTGAAGCAGAGTGAAAATCTTTGTAAATGTGATCAATTCTAGAAGTGTTGAAGGTTGATGATTTCCTCTTGATTCCATGAACAACATAGCCCTTTTTAAGCAAAAATTCTGCTAAATAGGATCCATCCTGTCCAGTTATACCAGTAATTAAAGCTCTTTTTTTCAAATTAAAAATTTATTTTTTAAAAATTTTGTTAATTGATAAAACTACTACACTATAAAATGAATAAATTAAATTTTTATTTTCATAAACATACATTAAAGTAAATGCATCAAATATTTTTTGCAATTTATTTGAAGATAAAGAATTATAATTCATCCTCCAACTGGAATAGACTCTCTTTATAGGAATAAATTTATATCCTTTTCTTAATAGTTTAAGCCATAAACCAAAATCCTCTTGAGTTTTAATTGGAGGAAATTTAAACTTTTTTAAAATATTGGATCTTACCATAACTGTGCTAAGCCCAATTTCACAACTTTTAATTAATCTATCATAGGTTATATGTTTTGATACCTCTCTCTCACTAATTTTTCTATCTTTCTCATCAATTACTTTGTAGGAGGAATATGTTAAATCGGCTTTTTTATTTAACATTATTTTAATTTGATTTTTTAGTTTATCTCTATGCCAAACATCGTCTGCATCCAAAAAAGCTGTAAAAGCTCCTTTGACGTTTTTTAATCCAATATTTCTTGATTCGGCAACCCCAAAATTTTTTTTATTTACTATTATTTTCTTATTTTTAATTTTTGATAATTTTTTTTTCAAAAAACTTAAATCAGTTTTATCAATATCATCATAAACTATAATTAATTGATATTTCTTATATGATTGATTTGATAATGATCTAATTGTTCTTTCAATAAAATTTCTCTTTTTATAATAAGTAAGGATAATTGAGATTAGTGGATTTTTCATTTGATATAATAAATTATATAATTATTCACTTCTTTAGCGTCAATACCTTCAGCAGTTATACATACTGCTGGAGTAGCCCAACACTTGTTTCCCTTCTCGACAATATTCAATTTTAAACTTTGGGTTTTATAGTCTGAAAATTGAACATCCTTAATCCAATAGTACGGAAAATTACCAAAATTATGATGTTGATTTTTATTAAGAGAAATTTCGTCATTAATTCTATGTATGTTTCTTAGGTTAAAAATTATCACTGATATAATAAGTATAACTGTAAATTTTTTTTTCAAATTAATATCATTGAGTTTTATTCTATCATTAAAAAATATACACAAAGGAATACCAAAGAACAAAAACACTATAGTATACCCTGCATATCTTAATGTCGGAAAATTAAAGAACCAAATAAGAAGAACAATTATTATTGGTATATAAACATAAAGATAAAAGTCTTTTTTTTGAGAAGTAATAGATTTTTTTTTAAAATTTTTGAAAAAGATTATGTAAAAAACTATTGAAATGAAGACTAGCAAAGCTATGAAGTCTGTTACTTTGGTAAAAAAATATTTTTCTATCCAATATTTTATCCAAGTCAAATTATTAATAAAATTTCCTAAATCATTAACACCGTAGCCTGCACCTATAACTCCTTTCGACCATGCATTATAGTGGGATCTCATTAGATTTATTGTATCTTCACTTAAAGACCAGCTAACTGTATCATAAAAACATGTAATCGATATCGGATACAGCAAACATCCTGAAGATGAAAAATTATAAAAAATCAAACTTAAAACGCAAAAAATTGAGACTGTTAAAAATCTTAAATTAAGAAAATAAATCAATAAATCTTTAAATTTAAATATTCTTAAACTTATTATTAAAGGTAAAATGAAATATATTACATAAAGTATTTTTGTAGTAACTGCAAAAATTGAAAAATAAAAACTTATTTCAATAAGATGAAATAAGTTTTCTTTAGGTAAAATTTTTTTTCTAAAATAAGCAATCAAACAAAATATAAAAGAGTATAATGCTAATAGTTGTCCCGCTATATCAGCACCATACTCTGAAAGTCGATTAAATTTTGATAAAAAAACAATCAAAGTTAGTCCAACTAAAATAATTACTAAATCAGGAATTTTTTTTTCCTTTAACAATATTATAAGTCCTGAAAAGAAAAAAATTTGAAATAAATAATTTGTTAAATTAAAAAGATAAAATTTTATACCAGGAAGATAAAAAAGAGAATTAATATGAAATAATGAGGAGAAATGGTTGTATGCTATATTTATATTTCCTGTGCCAAATTGGAGTTTTTGTTGGGCGATTTGTAAAGACATCGGTAAATGATAATATGGAAAATCTTCATTAGTTTTAGAAATTATGTAACCTAAAAATAAAGATGTAAAAATTATAAGAACAATCTTTAAATCACTCTTTGAAATTTTATTTCTAAAATAAAAAATACTTAAAATACCGATAAGGTGTAACAGGATATTGTGAAAAAAATTATGTGGTAAAAAAATATGAGTTATTGACGAAATAATATATAATGTCAATAATCCAAAAAAACCTATTAAAGATAAATTTAGATACAAATTATTTTTAAAAAATATTTTCTTAAAAATAAAACCATAACCTATTGTGCTTAATACAATTAAGAAAGAATAAAAAAAAAATAAAAAAAATCTGATTTCCATTTTTTTTATAAATTTAAAATTTTGTTTAAATTTTTATAATGATTAAATAAACTAAACTTTCTTACTAACTTAAGGTTATTTAATAGTATTTTTTTATCTTTTTTTTTATCCAAATTGTGAAAAATATTGAATTTATTAATAAAACTTTTTTCATCATTATTATTAAATATAATTCCATTAAAATTATCTTTAATAATTTCATTTGGACCACTCATACAATTACTTGAAAAAATAAATGACCTCATGATGGCAGACTCAATTAAGACAAATCCTGGATCTTCCCATAGAGAACTCAAAATAAATCCTTTGCACTTTTTAAAAAAAGGAAAAATATCATCTATATGACCTAATAAGTATATATTTTTTTCTAAATTGTTGTTTTTAATAAACTTTTCTATTCTTTTTCTTTCTTCTCCATCACCTGCAATTAGAAGTTTCTCATTAGGAAATTTTTCTAAGATATTTTTAAAACATCTACACAAAAATAAAAAATTTTTTTGTTTTGTGAGTCTCCCTGCAGCAAAATAAAATTTTTCATTTTGAATTTCATCAATTTCTAAAGATTTAACCTTTGAAAAATTAAAATCTCCAATAACTGGATCATATAATAATTTTAATTTGTCATTATCAATTATTTTATGACTCTGCATTATTTCTAGAGTTTTTTTTGTTGGACATGTTATACAATGAAGTTTTTTGGCTGCTAATTTCCATAAAATTTTTCTGAAAAAATTTAATTTAGGTAGACCAGATACTCTTAAAATAAATTTTGTTTCATAATTAAATAGAATTAATAATACCAAAGGTAAAGAAGTTACTAAATGAATTACTAAATAATCAGGCTTTTCTTTTTTTAATAAATTTGTAAGTGGAAAAAAAGAAAAAACAAAAATTAATAAAAATGATAATCTGCTCCCTAAAAAACCATATTTAGGTAAAAAGGTTTTGACGTTTTCTTTATACAAATTTAATAGTTTTATTTTTTTATTTAAAATTTCGACACTAAAATGATTAAATTCTCCAAAAAAATTTATTATTGAACAGCTGTTTTTTTTTGAAAATTTACTAATGGAATGACAAGAATTAATTACAGCTTTTGAAGTTGCTATTGGAACCAAAAATGGTGCCCAATAAAATATTTTTTTTTGACTCATATTATCGTAACTAATAATTTATTTTTTGAAAAACCAGATAATTTAATATAGATAGCATTTATAGAATAAATACCTTATCAATCAATGTAATATACCAAAAATATGAAAAAAAATATCATTATAATTGGAACTAATCTTACGGAAATTGTCTCAAATAAATTTAAAAAAAATGATCAAATTAATTTATTTGTGATAACTCGGGACGAAAAACTCCCAAAAAGCTTTAAAAAAAATAATCTTAATATTAAATTTTTTAAAAGAAAAACGCTCGTAGCAAATAAGTTTCATAGATTCCTCAAAAGTAGAAAATTTAATAAGATTTTGTTGTTTAATAATGAAATTAATTTTTCGATGACATTAAATGATCATAATTTTTTTCTAAATACTCATTTTGATCTGATAAAAGAGATATTAAAACTACTAAAAACGAAAAAGTGTAAAACAAGGTTTATTTATTGTTCATCAAATAATAATGATAAAAGGAAAAATAAGATTCACAATATGTCTCAACTTTTTGACTTTATAGACTTTAAAATAATCGAATCTTATAAAAAAATGTTTAACCTGAATATAAAATTTTATTTAAAAGAAAAATTAAACTTCAATAGAAAAATAAAGATTTTGAATAATGAAATTTGAGAGTATCTTAACCCTAAAAAATTGTGATGATGGAGGTTTAAGAAAAAAAAATATTCTTAAAAAAACAAATGAAAATAATCCACTAATTACAATTATTACTGCAACATATAATAGTGAAAATTATCTGAATGAGTGTCTAACCAGTTTATATAAACAAAATTATGAAAATTATGAACATTTGGTTATAGATGGAGGTTCAACAGATAGTACTATTGATATCTTAAAAAGGAATGAGGATAAGATAGATTATTGGTGCTCACAAAAAGATGCAGGTATTTATGACGCTTTTAATAAAGGCATGCAGCTCGCAAATGGAGACTATATTTGCTTTTTGAATTCAGATGATACTTTCACAGATAATGCTCTTCAAATTTATTTAAGATATATTAAGAGATATCCGGAAAAAGATTTTATTTTTGGATCAGTAAGAAAACACTGGGGAGTTTTGTATGGTTATAAACCATATAAAATTTTTTGGAGCTGGGGGTTCTATTCAAGCCATTCCACAGGTTTTTTAATCAAAAAAAATTCAGCAAAGAAAGTAGGATTTTATAATTTAGATTTTAAATATTCATCAGACTATGATTATTTTTATAGAATGATTGTAAATCAAAAGTTAAAAGGAATTGGAACAAAAAAAGATGAGATTGTGGGAAATTTTAGAAGAGGTGGGTATTCAAGTTCCATTCCTTTTATTGATCATTTTTTTGAAGAAATAAAAATTCGAATTAAAAATAATCAAAATAAGTTTCTAATATTGATAATATTTATTTACAAATATCTTAAAAATTTTAATAAATTTTAAATGAATATTTTAATTACAGGTGTTGCTGGTTTTATTGGATCTTGTCTAGCAAGAGAAATGGCAAAAGACCATAAAGTTTATGGAATTGACAATCTTAATAATTACTATTCAGTTAATTTAAAAATTCAAAGATTGAAAAATCTCAAAAAATTAAAAAATTTTTATTTTAAAAAAATTGATATTAATTCAGATAAAAAACTGAATCGTTATCTTAAGAAAAAAAAAATAGACATTATTTATCATTTAGCTGCACAAGCAGGAGTGAGATATTCCTTTGAGAAACCTGATGAATATATTGATAACAATATCAGAGGTTTTTTTAATATAATCAAAATTTCTAAAATTATTGGGGTAAAAAAAATAATATATGCATCATCCAGCTCTGTTTATGGAGATTCAAAAAAATTTCCTCTTAATGAGAAACAAATTTTGAGACAAAAAAATATTTACGCTGTCAGTAAAATGATCAATGAACAAACTGCAGAATTTTTTTCAAAAATAATAAATATAAAATTTATAGGTATTAGATTTTTTACAATTTACGGACCATGGGGGCGACCTGATATGTTATTATTTAAACTTTTCAAAAGTTTCGAACAAAACAAATATATAGAAATAAATAATAAGGGTAATCATTATAGAGATTTTACCTATATAGATGATGCAATAGTGATTTTAAAAAAGTTATTACGAAAGAATTATCCAAAACACGAGATATTTAATATTTGCTCCAATAACCCGGTAAATATTTCAAAATTAGTTAAAAATTTTAAAAAAAAGAAATTTCTAAAAGTAAAATATGTCAAAAAACATAAGGCAGACGTATTTAAAACTCATGGAGATAATAAAAAAATAATTAAAAGTTTAAAAGTTTCAAAATTTTCAAATTTTGAGGAAAAATTTTGGCACACTTTTGATTGGTATAAAAAAAACAAAATAGATAGAGTCTGATTATGACTGAATATGAGGAAAAAATTAAAAAAAACATAATGATTAATATCTCTGACATAAATGGGATTAAAATTTTAGAACTTGGAGTTAAAGAAGGAGTTTCAACTAAAAATTTTTTAGAAATTTGTAAAAAAAATAATGGGAGTTTGTATTCGGTAGATATTGAAGATTGTAGTAATGTGTCTAATGATCCTCATTGGAAATTTATTCAATCAAGAGATGATAATTTTGAGTTTATAAAAAAAAAAATAGCAGATAAACTTGATGTTATTTACATTGATAGCCTTCACGAAGCTGATCATGTTGAAAAGCTTATATATAATTACTACGAAATTCTAAATAAAAACGGTTACATATTTATAGATGACATAAATCATCTTCCTTACATTAAAAAAGAAAAAAGAAATAACTTTTATTGTGAGATAAATAATAAAGAAACTCACGATAGAATTTTTGATATTTATTCAAATAATACAGATAATTTTGATTTAAATTTTTCATATATGTCTTCAGGTACTGCAACAATTTTTAAAAAAACAGATAAAAATCTAAATAAAAGAAAAAAAATTATTACTAGAACAAAATCGATAAAAAATATAGTAAGACTTCTATACAAAAAAATTTCTAAATGAAAACAATAAAAATAAAAAAATGTAGGCTTTGTAATAATTCAAAATTATCAAGAATAAAAAACTTTGGTAATTTTTTTGTAAGCAATTTTGTAACAAAAAAGTCAATTAAAAAGGGAGTGAAGGCACCATTAAATTTAATGTATTGTAAAAAATGCACTCTTTTACAACTTGAACATTCGGCTCCTCAAGAAATAATGTATAGAAGATTTTATTGGTATAGATCAGGTGTAACAAAGACAATGAGATTAGCCTTAAAAGATATTTACAAAAGTATTTCTAAACTTAAAATTTTAAAGAAAAATGACGTTGTTTTAGATATTGGAGCTAATGATGGTGAATTATTAAAAAATTTTAAAAAAAAAAATATCATTACAGTTGGATGTGAGCCTGCAAATAACCTTATTAAACAATTAAAAAAAAATTGTAATTATGTTTTAAATGATTTTTGGGATTTTAAAAAATTTGAAAAAATATCAAAGAAATTTAAAATAAGAAAACCAAAAGTTATTACAGCTATTGGAATGTTTTATGACTTAGAAAAGCCAATGAAATTTATAAAAGATATATCTGACTCGCTCGATCAAGACGGTGTTTTTATAGCACAACTCATGTGTCTAAAGTCAATGCTTAATCAAAATGATCTTGGAAATATTTGCCACGAACATTTAGAATTTTATACTTTTAAATCTTTAAAATATTTATTTGAAAATAATGGATTGAAAATTTTCAAAGTCGAAGAAAACGATATAAACGGTGGTAGTTATAGAATTTTTTGTAAAAAAAATATTACTAAATCAATAAATTATAAGGAAAACACATCAATTAAATATGTTAAAAAATTTCTTAAAAGAGTTGAGGACAATAAACAGAAATTAACAAAATTTATAAAAAAACAATCAGTGAATAAAAAAAAAGTTTTTATTTATGGAGCATCGACAAAGGGCAATACCCTTCTTCAATATTACAAAATTGACAATAAAATTGTGCCATATGCAGCTGAGAGGAGTCCAGAAAAAATAGGAAAATATACGATAGGATCGGGTATTAAAATTATATCTGAAAATAAAGCGAGAAGCTATAAACCTGACTTTTTCATAGTTCTGCCCTATGGGTTTATAAAAGAATTTATAATAAGAGAAAAACAGTGGCTTAAATCTGGAGGAAAATTTATACTTCCTTATCCAAAATTTAAAATAATATCAAAATGAAAAAAAAAATTGCACTCATACTTGGTTGTACAGGTCAGGACGGGTCGTATATGTGCGAATATTTAATCAAAAAAGGTTATCATGTTTTTGGTCTCTTTAGAAAATCAGCAACTGATAATAAAAAAAATATTCAAAGCTTAATTTCAAATAACAAAATATTTGAAAAAAAATTTTTTTTAATTAAGGGTGATTTACTTGATCCAAATTCAATTGATAATGCAATATCAATATCAAAACCCAATGAAATTTATAATTTTGCAGATCAAGATAATGTTGGATGGAGCAACGAAATACCATCCTATTCATTTAATGTCACGGCCAGCTCGTTAATTAACATTTTTGAGATTATAAGAAAACAAAAAAGAAAAATAAAGTTTTTTCAGCCTTTCACTTCAAATATGTTTGCTTGGGATAAAAAGAAAAAGCAAAACGAAAATAGTTTAATTTCACCTTCAAGTATTTATGCTTTATCTAAAGCTAGCGCATATCTAGCAGCGCAGATGTATAATAAAATTTATGATTTGAATATCTGCGGTGCAATTTATTTTAATCATGAATCTCCAAGAAGAAATAAAGAGTATGTATCTCAAAAAATTGTCCGAACAGCGTGCGACATTTATAAAGGCAAAAAAAATAAAATTGAATTAGGAGATATTAAAATAAAGATTGATTGGGGCTATGCACCTGATTACGTTGATGCTGCTTGGAGAATTACACAACTTAAAAAGCCAGATTTTTTTACTATTGGTTCGGGCAAAGCAGTTTCAGTTGAAACTTTTGCAAGAAATGTTTTTAATTATTTAAATTTAGATTTGAAAAAATATTTGAAAATCAATAAAAAATTTATAAGAAAAAGTAAAAATTTTGATTTAATAGCTGATACATCAAAAGCAAAAAGAATATTCAATTTTAAACCAAAAACTAGTCTAAAAGAAATGATTAAGATTATGATAGAGCACGAATTAAAAAAAAAAGACAATGATTGAAAAAATTAAATATAAAAAAGATTTATATGCAATAATTATTCGATCGAAATATAGAAAAAAAAAAGGAATTAGTTTTTTTACACCTGATAAGTTGAGTCTCCAATGTGGCTTCATGAAACATAAAAAAAATTATGTTATAAAACCCCACCTGCATCAAAAAAGATCTAATAAAGTTTTTTATACTTCTGAAACCTTAATTATTTTAAAAGGTAGAATTCGAATAGATTTCTATAATACAAAAAAAAATTATTTATTAAGTAAGATTTTGAGGGCTTTTGATATCATAGTATTAATTAAAGGAGGTCATGGTTTTAAAATACTTTCAAATTGTGAAATGATAGAAGTAAAACAAGGACCATACATGTTTTCAAAAGATAAAGAAAAATTTCATATGGAAAAAATTAAAAAACTTAAAATAAAATAAGCTCTTAATGATACCCGTAAGTAAGCCAAAAATTATAAAAAAAGATATTGATGCGATTAAAAAATCTTTAGAAAGAGGATGGATATCCTCAAATGGCCCTGACATTTTCAAGTTTGAAAAAAAATTTTCTAAATTTATTGGTTCAAAATATTCAGTTTCAGTTTCAAATGGTACTGCTGCTTTGGAAATAGGAATAAAAGCACTCGGAGTTAAGAAGGGAGACGAGGTGATAATTCCTAATTTTACAATAATATCAAATGCACTAGCTGTAATAAGACAGCTTGCAACACCTGTAGTAGTTGATTGTAATAGAGATGACTGGAATATGAACATTAATGAAATTAAAAAAAAAATAACTAATAAAACAAAAGCCATAATAGTTACTCATATCTACTCTTTTCCTTGTAAAATTGATGAAATTGTCAAAATTTGTAAAAAAAAAAATATTTTAATTCTTGAGGACTCGGCTGAATTATTGGGTGTAAAATATAAGAACAAATTTTGTGGTACATATGGAGATTTAGGCACATTTAGCTTTTACGCAAACAAGCACTTGACTACTGGCGAAGGAGGTATGATTTGTACGAATAATAAAAAGATTTTTGAAAAATGCATATCTCTAAGAAATCTTTGTTTTGGTTCCATAAATAGATTTAATCATAAGGATATTGGCTGGAATTACAGAATGACTAACATGCAAGCTTCGATAGGACTAAGCCAACTTAAAAGAGTTAAAACAGTTATTAAAGAAAAGGTAAAAATAGGGAAATACTATTATTCAAAAATTAAAAATAATAAAAATTTTTTTATGTTAGCGCCAAAAAATAAAAAATTAACTAATGCTTACTGGGTTGTTGGACTGGTCTCTTTAAGAAAGAAATTAAATGCTCAAACAATAATAAGAAAATTAAAAAAAAATGGAATAGTAGCAAGGCCTTTTTTTTGGCCAATGAGTAAACAAAAGCCTCTTAAAATATTCATAAAAAATCATAAAGATAAATTTAGTAATTCGGATTTTATCTCAAAGTATGGTTTTTATATACCGTCTTTTGAAGGTATCAAAAAAAAAGAATTGGATTTCATTATCAAATGTTTAAATAAAATAAAATAATATTTTACTATTTATCTTGACTCCACATATTTAAAATTTTTTTAGCTTCTAAAAAAATATTCTCATAATTTTTATAAATGTTTTGTAATTTAAAGTTATTATTATAAAAAATATGAGCTTCATCAATTATTTGTTTTTTTTTGGTTTGATCAGAATCAATTTCCTCTATTTTTTTTAATAAATCTTTATTATCATTTAAATCAAGCTCCCAGGTATATTTTTGAAGAGAATTATCTAAAAGATTTGATGTAAAAATAGCAGGTAGCTTAAAATAAAAAGACTCAAATAATGGTAATGAATAATGTCCTACAAGAGTTGGCATAACTAAACAGTGGGAGTGTAGATATAATGAAATTATTTGATCATCAGTGAGATAATCAAAAAACAAAAAATAATCTTGTAGATTATTTTTTTCAATTATTTTTTTTAAAAAATTTTTTTGTTTAAATTTATCAAAACCACAAAAAATTACTTTAAAATCATTTATCTTTTTTTCATTAACAATATAATTCATACTGTCAATTATATATCTATGATTTTTATGAGGCCAAAATTGTGCAGGATAAAATAAATATTTTTGATTAATATCTAGATCCATCTTTTTAAATAAATCCTTAAAATTAGTTTTTTTATTATCTTCTTCAAAAATCAAAGGCAACCTTGAAACAAATGGCTGGACTACGATCTTTTCAGCTATTGCGTTATAATATTTTTGTAATAAATATTTATCCTTCTCAACACATGTTACTATTTTGAATGCTGTTTTTGTTAAATTTTTAATTACGATTTCTCGTAAATCAAAGCTGTGATAACTTTTATATTCTGGTAAATAATTATGTTGTAAATGTTGAAGTTCATAAAAAACAATTACATACAACAAATTATATGAAAGAATTGATAATTCACTTGGATTGTTAAAAAAAACTAAGTTGATGTTTTTTTGTTTAATAAATTTCTCAAATACATTTGATATTTTCAATTTTGTTAAAATGTATCTAAAAAAAATAAATTTATATAAAAAATTTTGAATTTTAAAAATAACTCTTTTTTTTTCAAAAAAAATTGTTTTACATTTTTTTTCTTTGAGAAGTTTCTCAACTTTTTTGTTAGAAACTATATATAATATTTCAATATTATTTTTTTTTTCAAATTCCTTAAAAACTTCTATCAATAAAATATTTTCATGGAAAGCTCCCCCATCCTGAGGTAAGTTTTCAAAATTGACTGCAATTCTCATTTTAATTTTATTGATTATGTATATGTTCTATATCAGGGTTTTTAAATATGAAAAACAATAATAAATTGATCATTTTTATGCCGTCAATGGATGGTGGAGGGGTTGAAAAAAATATAATAATTATAGCAAACTTTCTATCCAAAATTGTAAAAAAAATTTATCTAATAACATATGATAAAAAATTTAATAAATTTTTTGATAGGAAAATTAAGATAATTAATATTAAAAAAAAAAATGATGTCAATACAAGTAAATATAAAAAATATTTTTTTTGTTTAGTCAAGCTGTTAAATATAATTCATAAAGAGTCAAATGTTTCTGTATTTACCTTTCAGGCTAATATTTATGCAATAATATTATGCAAAATTTTTGGTGTGAAAATTGTTTCAAGATCAAATTCTTCTCCAGAAGGATGGAATAAAAATTTCCTCAAAAATTTAATATTCAGTATATTTTTCAAATTATCAAATAGAATTATTGTGAACAGTTATGCTTTTAAAAAACAAATTGATAATAAATTTAATATAAATTCTAAAATGATTTATAATCCATTAAATAAAAAAGAAATTATAGATAAAAGTAAATTTAGATGTAATGAAAAAATTTTTCTTGATAAGAAAACTTTTAAAATTATATGTGTTGCAAGATTTACTGATCAAAAAGATCATATTACTTTATTAAAAGCATTTAAAATTGTTTCATCAAAGATTAATGCTAGATTGATATTGGTAGGATTTGGAAACAAGGAAAGTGAAATAAAAAAATTTATAAATAATCATAAACTTGGAAAAAAAGTTAAAATTATTAAATACACATTAAACCCATACAAATACATTGCTAAAAGCAATATTCTAGTTCTATCATCACTTTACGAAGGACTTCCAAATGTAATACTTGAGGCATTAACATTAAAACGTTATGTTATTTCGAGTGATTGTCCAACAGGGCCAAAAGAAATATTAAAAAACGGAAAATATGGTTCGCTATTTAAAATGAAAGATTACTTAAAATTATCAGAAATTATTTCGGACTACTACTATCATCCAAATAAGTATAAAAAAAAAATTATAAATGGTTTTGAAAGTCTTAATAGATTTGATTTTAATATTAATTGCAAAAAATATTTTTTTGAAATTAAAAAAATTATGAATTAAAAAAATTGCTTGATTATGATTTTTAAAGAATATTTAAAAAAAATTTTTAAAAAATTTAATCTTAAAATAATTAAAACCAACCGAAAAACTCCTAATACATTCACTAATGACAAACCATCATTAAATTTAATTTCCTCAATGATAAAATGTAATGGAATTTTGCATATAGGGGCACACCGAGGTACGGAGTCAAGTGTTTACAACTGGTTAAACAAAAAAGTTTTATGGGTAGAGCCAAATCCTAAAATATTTCAAGATTTGCTAGACAATATTAGAAATTATTATGGTCAGGAAGCTTATAATGATTTACTCGGAGAGAAGAATTTAGATGAGGTTGATTTTTTTTTATCGTCAAATGATTATGCATCATCATCTGTATTCGATTTTAGCGAAAAATTTAAAAATAAAAAAAATGAAAGAAATATCCATATGATAGAAAAAATTAAAATGAAAATGATTACGTTAGACACTATGTGTGAAAAAAATAAACTTGATTTATCTAATTTTGATCATTGGGTTATTGATACTCAGGGAAGTGAACTACAAATTTTGAAAGGAGCAAAATTTAATTTTAAATTTTGCAAATCATTATATATAGAGATAAGTACTGATGAAATATACGCAGATAATTCTACAAAATGGAATGAGTTATTGGAATTTTTGAAAAAAAGCGATTTTGAATTAATTGATAAACCAACATCTGAACATTGTGATGTTTTATTTATTAGAAAATAAATACAAAAATTTATAAAGATGAAATTTGTAGATGCAAAATTTAAAAAAATTAAGTTCCTTAAAAAAATAGAAAAAAATAAAAAAAAAAATTATTATTCATTTGGCAATAAGTACAAAAAAAAAATATTTTACATAATTCATCGATCTCCTGGGGCAGGTTTTTTCTCTAATTTAGTATTTGTTTTAAATAAACTAAAATTTTGTAAAGAAAAAAAATTCATTCCGATTGTTGATATGAAAAATTTTCCAACTCTTTATAATAATTATTACAAAAATTATAATGTTTGGGAAAAATTTTTTAAAAGTATAAATAAATTTAAACTTAAAGATATTTATAGAAGTCAAAAAGTAATAATTGATGATATAGGTATCCCAAGAAATAACCTTTATTTGACAGGAAAAGCTTTTATAAAATTTAAGAAAATAATTATTCCGCAATTAAAATTTATCGAAAAAGCTAAAATATTTTATAAAAAAAATTTTAATAAAAATGACAAAGTTTTAGGTATTCACTTTAGAGGAACAGATTATAAAACAGCTGCAGGTCATCCTTTTCCTCCTACTAAAAAAATAATGTTTAAATTTACTAAAGAAATTTTAGATAAATATGATTATAATAAAATTTTTTTAGTAACGGAAGAAATTGATTATCAAGAATTCTTTAAAAAAAATTTCAAAAAGGAATGTTTTTTTTATAACAGTTATAGGTTCCATTCAAATCGTGAATATTACTTTTCGCAAAGAAAAAATCATGATTTTTTATTAGGTGAAGAAATTTTAGTAGAAACACTAATCTTATCTATGTGCGATGGGCTCATAGATGTTGAAACAAATGTTATTTCTGCTGCTAAATTTTTTAAAAAAAAGAAAATTAAATTTCATAAATTATATCTCGGGGATAATTCTAAAAATAAATATATTGCTAGATTCAAATGGTACTTAAAAAAAATTTTACCTGAAAATTTTGGTGGTTTTAAAGTTGAACAATTTTCTAAAAAGAACTAAGACCATTATTGATAAAAAATGCCTTTTTTGATTTAAGAAAATTTTCTATATTTTTTTTACTTTGTTTGTGAAAATTTTTGTCAAAATTATTTATCCAAAAATCGTATATACTGTTATTATAAAATGAGTCAAAACCTCCTACTTTTTTAGCAAGATTATACATATCTTTAAAAATCCAATCTTTTGAAAAATAAATATTTTTCATGGCATAAAATTCATAAATTTCTTTTTTTATAATTTTTTTTTTCTTTATGATTTGAGAAAGATTTAAAATTTTTTGTTTATAATCATTAACATTTTTTGAATGGACGCTAAAGTTGTAATTTATAAATGGATTGTTAGTCGATGCCAATATAGTTGGTACATCATATAAAGCGTAATCCATGCTTATAGTGCCAGTCACACTTATCACCGCATTGATCCCTTTATTCAATATTTCGTTATGAGAAACATTCTGGGGTAAAAGTTTTATGTTTGGATACTTTTCAAGAATTTTTTCAGTTACAAACCTTTCGTGATCTAATGATTTAAAAGCTTTTCCATGAAAACGTGGATGTGTTTTTACATACCATTCAAAATTAGTTTTACTAGCTATATCACAAGTAAATTTGAACCATGTATAAAAATCTGGGAATATATGAAATCCAAGAGCATGCGGGGCATCAACATAGTCATGAGTGGCAATTAACACTTTTGGCGTAGAGACTTTTTTTTTTCGTATTTTTAGATTGCTTTTAAATGGACTTTTCGTCATGTAAATATAATCCCCTGAATAAGAACCGCTTATTCTTTTTTTAATTCTTGTTTTAGCCTCTAAAATTATTTGCTTTTTCTTTTTATTAGGAATTTTAGAAAACAAGCTTTTGTAGTATTTTGCTTCGCTATTTTGAAATAACAAATTTCTCTTTATTCTTCTCAGGTATTCTTTAGATAGAACAAATGCATCAATCTGTTTAGAGTTTGCTATTCTCAACGGAATAGCCAAACTATAACACGAGTGACTAGAAACAACTGCTTTTACTTTATTTTTATTAAAATACTCAACCCAAAAAATAAAAAGTTCAAAAAAATTATCTAAAAAGATTTGAAATTTTTTATCTGTAATTGAAATCGTAGGTATATTGTCATAATTATTTTTTAAATATGTATCATAAATCAAATCTCCAATTAAAACTTTATTAAAAGAAAAATATTGTAATTGGTTTAAATTTTTTACTTTTTTTTTAAAAGAATTTACTAACTTTTTTTTCAAATAATTATTTTTTTTACTTAATGGATAAATGAAATCTCTTACACCCAAAGAATTATAAACACCAAAAAAATTATATTTTAAAATTTTTGCTAAAAAAATTTTGATTTTCTGTGTGATTCCAATATCTAATTGATACCCAAGAAGAATATGACCGTAATATGCATTTATTCTTGCATTGAATTTTTTTTTTAGTCCATTCAATAAATAAGCTAAACCAATATGATTACACTGAAAATTATTAAATTCAGATAAAATTATATTATCTTCAGAATTTCTTTTTTTATAATTATTAAAATTTAAATTATTGTGTGCAATAAAATTATTTTTGTACTTTATATTGTTTATAAAACTTAAAAATTTTTCAATCATTAAAATATTTTTATAATTGTAAAACTTTATCACAAGTTGATATTGTCTTTTTATCATGACTGACTATTATTATCGTCATATATTTTTTCAAATTTTTGACATTTTCTAAAATTTGATTTTTAGTTTTTTCATCTAAAAAATTTGTGAACTCGTCTAAAATTAACAATTTTGGTTCTTTGTATAAAGCTCTTGCTAAACCAACTCTTTGAATTTGACCTGAAGATAATAAAGTACCTCTCTCACCAATTTTTTGGTCTAGATCGTCAAAATTTTTTATAAAGTTCGTAACCCCAGACAATTCACAAGCCCTTTTCAACTTTTCTTTATTTATCTCACTTCGCTCCAAACCATAACAAATATTCTCTTTAATTGTTCCATCTGAGATAAAAATTTTTTGCGGTATAAAGCTTATTATTTTTTGCCAATTTTTAATATTATTTTGAATATTTTTACCATCAACCGAAATTTCACCCTCTTTTGGATTTAAAAAACCAAGTAACAAGTTCAATATTGTTGTTTTTCCCTTACCACTCTCACCAGCAATTCCAAAGATTGAATTTCTTTGTATATCAAAATTCATATTTGAAAATAATATTTTTTGATCATCATAACAGAAAGAAATATTCTTAAAATTTAGACTATTCTTAAGTGAAAAGAACTCATGATTATTTTCTTTAATTTTTTTAAATTTATTTAATTCTTTATCCAGTTCATTAATAGCATTTTGAGAAGCATGTATACCATTTGAAAAACTTAAGATTTTACTAACAGATGGAATAAGTCTTACCATTGCAGCTGCCGTCACGCCTAAAACTGGCAGAGAACTATCAATAGCTTGGTTTGTGAAAAATAAGTAAAAAATAATAGCCAAGAAAAATGATACACCGACTAGTTCTAAAATTAATCTAGGAAGTGTAGATTTAAGTTCTAATTTTGTAATTAAATTGGCAACACGAAAATTATTGTTATCGAAAATTCTCTGGAAATAATCATGTTTGTTAAAAATATGTAAATCCTGTATTCCTTCCAATGACTCTTTTGTTACCTTTAGTCTTTCGGCAACTTTAGTATCAAGACTTTTTCCATATATTTTTGTTTTATTTTTTTGTGATAAGTTAAAAGAAATTATAAAGACCAGACATATTCCCAAAATAGAATATCCAATCTGCGGTTGAATTTTAATAAACATCAAAAAGAGCAAACTTATAAAGCAAACTTCAAAACCAATAGTGTAAATTCCAACTAAAACTCTACTCACATATTTGTTAGGCATATCAATAATATTTCTAATTATGTAAGCAGAATTAGACTTATTAAAAAAGGATAAAGTTTGATGAGTATATCCCTCATACATTCTTCTACTTATGCTTGCTGAAATTCCGTAGAGAATTTTGGATTTGTAAAAGTTTAATAAAACACTCATTAAAAATTTGATTAAATAAAATAAAAAAATTAAAACTAAAAAAAGTTGTGATGTTTTTGTGATATCTAAGTTGCTAAAAACATTAAAATAATCATATTTGTTTAATAATAATATGAATTTATCTGGATTTATTACAAAACTGATTATTGGAAAAATTAAACCAATTCCAACTACTTCAAACACTGTTAAAATCATTAAAAAAAAACATACAATTATAAATCTTTTTTTTTCTGAATAATTTAATATTCCAAATACTCTTTTTAAAGTTTTCATATTATATTTTTTCTATAAATCTTAAAAGTTTATCAGAGTCTGCCCCTTTGGTAGACAATTTAATAAAATTTTTATAATTTTTATTAAAGATATTTTTTGTATAAGGTTTTTTTTTATATATATCATTAACTAAATTTTTCAATTGTGAAAATGTTTTAATATTTTGAATTATATTTTTTTTTTCAAATATAGTCTGCCATTTTTTACTATTTTCATTGTAAGATAAATGTAAAAAACCTTTAGAATTAGGACTTGATTCTATTTCTTTATTTATATCAAAATACTCGATCACAGGTAATTTATTTGCTACTGCATCAAAACATGCTGAAGTTAATATTGATATGCACATATCACATTCTTTAGATAATTTTAAAACATGACTATTACTTATTTTGATTTGTTTTTTTGATGAAAAACTTTTTAATATTTCATCATGATCTATAGTTCTATTAGGATGATCTTTAAATACGAGTTGAAATTTTTTGTTTATCTTTAGAAGATTAATTAAATCACTTAAAATTTTTTTATAAGAGTTCTCACTAAAATAAAGCTGATTTGGCCCCCTCAGCAAAACTAAAATTTTAAACAATTCTTTATTTCTTTTTTTTTTAAAACTAAATTTTTTATTCCACCATTTTTCATAACGTAATTGAGAGCAGTATTTAATTTTCTCCAATTTTGAGTCTAAAAGCATTTGTGCATTTTGTTTTGATGAAAAAAAAAAATAATCTCCATAAATTCTGGAAAAACCTCTATAATCTTTATAAAATTTATTTTCTTTTTTTCCTGCAAAAAACATTGTGGACTCTGGAAACCTAATTATTGAAATATTCTTATTTATTTTCTTAAAAATATTTGGAAGAAAACTTGAATGAATATGAGTTAAAAATATTATTTTAATATCAAATATAGATAAAGAGAACTTACTTAAGAAATCTTTTAATGAAAAAGTTTTAAGTAAAATTTTTTGTTCAATATTATTATAAAAAAATTTATTTTTTTTTAAAAAATAAAATAGAACTTTGTGTAAAATTTTCCAAAACATATTTTGAAACTTGTTTATTATCAAATAATCCTTACAAATTTGTTTCCACAAAATGAATAAATCATTATTTCTTTTTAAACTTAAAAATGCATCATGATTTGAGAAAATTGTTATAATTCTAAATTTTCCATTTAATTTATGGAGTAAAGGTAAAATCCAATCAATTTCCCCAGAATGTTGCCTTACTATTAGTACTACTACTTTTTTTCGCACGTTATTATCTTAATGATTTGACCAAATTAGAATAATTTTTTTTATAAAAATTTAATTCCCTCTTTAAATTTTTCTTACTTTTTTTTCTACAGTAAAAAGTCATTAGATTTCCATAAAATGGTGGAGATATTTTTTCTTTTAAATTTAAAAGTTTTAATAAATTTTTTTTATTAAAATGTTCTGTTTCAAAGAAAGGATAATCTACTTTAATTATTTCATATCCACATATAGTTAACAATCTAAAAAGAGAATTTTCACTAAAAAAGGAAATATGTGTTTTATCATGAAAAAATCTGTATTTCTTTTTAAATTTTCTTGATACCCCACTATCGAAATTTGGAGTTCCTAAAACAAAAATTCCATTGTCTTTTAATAGTGAATATGAATTTTTTATAAAATTTATTGGATTGTTTAAATGCTCGATAACATGATAACTAAATACAACATCAAATTTGCTCAATTTTTTTAATTTTTCTTTTTCTAATATTTTGTTTAGATCATATTGATAGATTTTTATGTCTTTTTGTACTTTTTCCGCTGCATAATTGGACAATTCAATTCCAACTTTTTCCCATTTTTCATTAAAATCTGATAAGAAAAAACCGAAACCACATCCTAAATCAATAATCCTTTTTTTAGTTTTTTTAACATTTTTTTTAATAAATGAAATTTCATTTTTTAAGTCGTTAAGTTTTTTTTTTCTTTCTTTTAATAAGTTCCTTTTTTTTCCATCTGGGTCGATAAATGTGGATGAACCTTCCCAATATTTATTTTTTTTAAAATTATTCTTTTTTTTAAATTTGAAAAAAAATTTATCAAAACCTAGTTCAAAAAAATTCATTTTTTTTTCCTATATCTTATAAGGTCTAGTTTAGTATTTATTTCTGGTTGAAATTTTCTTATTAAAGAGGATCTTATTTTATAACCATTTTCAATATATTTTAACCATTCATTATCCTCTAGAATTTGAAGATTAGTATTCTTCATTCTAATGTAATCTTTTAAATTTTTCATTTTTAAACAAACTGGTCCATGATGTGAGAAAAAATAACTTTTTTTATTATTATAAGGAATTTTACTTCTTGAAATATAAATTACATCATTTCTATTATCTAATATTATTTTTGCAATATTTTTATTGTTAATATCACCGGTATTCTTACAATGAACCGTGCTTCCACAGTAATCTTTATCATTTTGTATTTTTTTATAATTTCTTAATGTCTCTTTAATTGCTGAATTACCTATATATGGATTGTCACATGATACTAAAAGCGCAGCTTTATAATTTTTTTTTAAAAATCTTGTCCCATAACTAGCTCTTTCAGTTCCATTGACGAAGCTTTTTTTAAAAAAAATTATGTTTTTGATATTAGTTTTAAGTTGATTAACTACTTTTTTTGAGTCTGTAAAAACATAAATGTCATCTTTTCTAAATTTTTTAAGAATTTGATTATATGTCAATAATAATATTTCTTGATTTTTTACTTTTAATAATGGTTTTCCTGGAAGTCTTTTAGAGTTATATCTTGCGGGTATAATACAACAAACTGACATTTATTATATTTTTAAAATTTTTTTTAATTGTTTTAAATTTACAAGATTATCCTTTGATGAGTATTCATTTAAAAAGTTAACTCTTTTTGATTTGAATTTTTTTAAATAATATCTTAAAACGCTCTCGTCTTGAGAAACTATATAATATTTTCCCGCATCAACCACATTTTTTCCCTCTCCAATTGAAATCAAACTTTCATGAACTTTTTCACCCGGTCTTATTCCAATAAATTGATGTTTGGCTTTTGGTGCTATTAGTTTTGCCAAATCTAATAACCTGTAAGAAATCAATTTTGGAACAATTATTTCTCCACCCCTTGATTTTTGATAAGCCCATAAAACCATTTTTATTGCATCTTCAATGAAAATATTGAATCTTGTCATTCGTTTATCTGTAATTTTAAGAATGTTTTTTTCTTTTTGTTTTTGAAATTCATTTACGACGGAACCCCTGCTTCCAAAAACATTCCCATATCTAACAACAGAGAATTTGATATCTTTATTTCCCTTAATATTATTTGCAGAAACAAAAAGTTTATCTGAGCACAATTTTGTTGCTCCATAAAGATTAACAGGTGAACATGCTTTATCAGTAGATAAACTAATGACTCTTTTTATTTTCGACTCTAAACAGGCTTCAACGATATTTTGAGCTCCAATAATATTTGTTTTAATAAATTCTATAGGATTATATTCTGCGGCCGGAACCTGTTTTAATGCAGCTGCATGTATTAAAACATCTACGTCACGGAAAGCTTGTTGTAGTCTATCTTTGTCTCTTATATCTCCAAGAAAAAATCTTATCTTATCAATTGTATTATTTTTATACTTTTTTTTTAGATAATTTTGTATTTCAAATTGTTTAAATTCATCCCTGCTAAAAATAATTATCTTTTTAAAACTAATCTTTTTTTTTATTAAAAACTCTAAAAGACTTAGTCCAAATGTGCCTGTGCCACCAGTTATTAATATAGTCTTATTATTAAACATCTTAATCTTTTTTTTAATCGTCAAACTGTCATCAAATCATGTTGGTTTTTTGACACCGTTTAATTTAAAAAAATTGGTTGTTTATTTGTATATATATATAAAATTAAAATTGTATAAATAATAATGAATATATTAATTACTGGCTCTAACGGCTTTATCGCGAGTAAATTTGCTGAATTTGCTGCAAAAAAAAAGATCAACGTTTATGGTATAGGGAGAAGAAACCAGAATAATGCTTCCAAGGTATATACTAAAAATATAACAGGAGAATTAAATTTAAATAATTTAAAAAAGTTTAAAAAAAAATTTGACTATATTTTCCATTGTGCTGGACATGGGACAGTAAAAGATCAAAAAAAAAATAATTTAAAAATTTCACCCACATTAAGTTTGTTAGAATATGTTTATAAAAACACTCCTTCTACAAAAATAATTTTTACTTCATCGGCATCTGTCTACGGCAATCATAAAAAAAAGTTTTCTGAAAAAACTAAATTAATCCCAATATCTAATTATGGAAAGAACAAACTTTTTATTGAAAGAAAAATGTTAAATTATTCTAAACAAAAAAAAATAGATATTCTAGTTCTTAGAATTTCTTCAATATATGGAGAAGGTCTTAAAAAACAATTTTTTTTTGAATGTTGTTCTAAAATTAAAAAAGAGAAAAATATTTTTTTTGGTAATGGCAGTGAATTACGAGATTGGCTTCATGTTAAAGATCTTAATTTTCTTGTTTTAAAAATAATGAATAAAGGTTTTAAAAATTTCAATATTTTCAATTGTGGAACAGGGAAAGGATATGAAATTAAAAAAGTAATAAAATTTATTATTAAAAAGAATAAAAAAAATTTTGATCCAAAATTTAATGGTTATGGTCTGAAGCAAAATCCTAAAAGTAATATTGTTGACATCAGAAGGTTAAAAAAATTTAATTGGAGACCAAAGATTAATTTTTGGAAAGGCGTCTCAAATTATATAAAATGGTATAATAAAAATTTTTAATGAAAAGAGTTGCCTTTATTATCGACTATAATCCATCCAAGTGGCTTGGGGGAATTTATGTAATCAAAAATTTAATTAAATGTATTAATAAATTTTCAAAAAATAAGATTGAAACTATTTTAATTGTAAAAAAAGATTTTCAAAAGGATGAAAGAAAAATTTTTAAGAATTATAAATTAATAAAAACGAACCTTTTTAACAATAGAAGTTTTTTTTTCAAAGTTTTTTCTAAATTAAATATCATGTTATTTGGAAAATTTGATGCTTATGAAAGCTTTTTTTTAAAAGAAAAAATTAATTTCGTCTCACATATAAACGTATTTAATTCAAATTTATTTTTTGGAAAAAAAAGTATAGTCAAAACTTTGTCATTTATACCAGACCTACAGCATATTCATTTAAAAGAAAATTTTTCTTTACACAAAAGATTTATGAGAAATTTAAATATTTTGTTTTGTGGATTGTTTTCTTCAAAAATTTTAGTTTCTAGTTTTGCAGTCAAGAAAGATATTAAAAAAATTTCTCAAATTGCATGGAAAAATTCAATAGTAAATAGATTTATTTTTGAAACTCCCAAAAAAATCAACATCTTAAGCTTAAAAAAATTAAAAAAAAAGTACAAATTTTCTGGAGAATATTTCTATTTACCTAACCAGTATTGGGTGCATAAAAATCATGAAATTGTTTTAAAGGCTCTTAAACTTTTGAAAGAAAAACATAAAAAAGAAAGAATTTTAGTTATATCATCTGGAAATTCTTATGATCACAGAAATCCAAATCATTTTAAAAAAATAAAGGAGTATATTAGTAAAAATAAACTAAATACATCCTATGTTTATATCGGCACTATTCCACATAAAGATGTTTTATCACTTATGTTTCATTCAAAGGCAGTAATTAATCCATCAAAATTTGAGGGTAGAAGTAGCACTGTCGAACAGGCTAAATCTTTAGGAAAAACGATCATTTTATCAAATTTAAAGATTCATAAAGAACAAAATCCACCTTTGGGTATGTATTTTGATGTAAACGATTATCAAAAATTATCATTATTAATATTAAAAACTGCCAAAATGAAAATAAAAAAAAACAAATATTCAAAAGTCTCAAAACAAAATCAAAGATATTTTGAAGATTACTTTAAAGAATACACTGGTCTTCTTGAGACTTTAAGTTAAACTTAAAATCATTTTAATAGTTTAATTAGCTTTTTTGATATCGACTTTTTACCTATTATCTTTGATATCCTTGATGTTTTTGTCTTTAAGCGATTGTACTGGCTTGTCCGCTTTTTAAGAAAGAGTTCATCTAATTGGGAATAAAAATTACGGTTTTTGATGAAAACTATTATTCTTTTTTTACTAAAATTTTCACAATTACTAATTTGATTTTTAGCAGTACAAGATACTAATGAAGGTACACCTAAATAAAGGCTTTCAATCAAAGTTGTTCCACCAGAACCGATGAATAGGTCAGATTTTGAGAGTTTTTTTAAAAAAAATTTTTGAGTCGTATTTTTGTAAAATTTCACATTTTTAAATTTTTTCTCTAATTGAGAAAAATGCTTATTATATATTCCTAAAAAACAATCTATTTTTAGGTTTAAATTTTTAGAATTTATATAAATAAGCGAATTTTGAATATTTCTTAAATTGGATTGGGAACCAAAAAAAATTGTAATTGATTTTATTTGTTTTTCTTTAGATTTTTTAATAAATATTTTTTTAAAATCAATTGGAAAATACTGAATACCTAATAGCAATTTTGTATTTACACTTACTAACTTTCTGTATTTTCTTGTGACATCAGGTATATAATTATGATTTATAATAATATTAGCAAAACTTTTTTTTGGTTCGTCTTGATATATAATAATATTTTTTGAATTTTTAGAAAAAAATAACTGTTTTTGTAAACCGATTTTAGGATTATCTATATATAAATTGCTTATTTCATTTTTTTTAAAAAAAGACTTTTCCTCAAAATTATTTTTAAGAATAAATATTTTTTTAAAAATTCTTTGATTACTTGTTTTGTTTAAAAATAATCTAATACTTGGATCATAACTAATTAAAAATATTTCTATACCAGATGTTTTTAAATGTTTTGCCAGACACATCGATCTGAAGAAGTGTCCTGATCCAATTTTATTTGAGAGTCCTATTATAAAGTAAATTTTTTTTTTCACGGTTTTTGAATTAAATATTTTTCTAAAATCAGATAATCAATTTTGCTCGCTAAAAATGCTCTTATAGCATCATTTGGACTACAAACAATCGGCTCCTCGTGCATATTAAAACTAGTATTAATCAATACAGGTATTTTTGTAATTTTTTTATACTCATTTAAAATTTTAAATAATCTTAAACTGATTTTTTTGTTAATCATTTGTGGTCTTGCTGTATTATCGATATGAACTGCAGCTGGAGAATTATTTATCATAATCTTTTTACAATCACATGTAATAGTCATAAACTTATAATCATTTAAACTATCCTTGATCTTAAAATATTTTCTCATACTTTTTTCTAAAACTATAGGTGCAAAAGGCATAAATTCTGTCCTACCCAATTTTTTATTTAAAATGTCATTTATATTCTTGTTTTTTGCAGAACAAAGAATACTTCTATTGCCCAATGCTCTTGGACCAAACTCCATTCTATTATTAAAATGAGCCACAACTAAACCTTTGTTTAAAAGAAAGGCAATTTCTTTTTCGATGTTTTTAGGTTTTAAAAATTTTAATCGGTATTTTTTTATTTCTTTTAATAAATCATCTTTGTAATACTGTGGACCCAGATAACAGTTCTCAAGTGAAACACGTATTTTTTTGTTTTTTTGATAGTAAGCTAATAATGCAGAACCAATACTTAATCCACCATCTCCCATATTAGGAAAGACATAAATTTTTTTAACAATTTTTTGGTCTTTAATTTTCTGGTTTAATTTTACATTTGCAAAAATTCCACCTGCAAGTGCTAAATTAAATTTATTTTTACTTAAATCATTAACACATTCTAATACAACTTTTTCTAGTAAGAATTGAGCACAAGCTGCTATATCTTGGGCAGAGTATTTTCTTTTTAAAAAATTTAAATTTTTATTATTAAAAGAAGCTTGGTAAATTCCTTTTTCGTAATTAGCTTTAAACCTTTTATTTTTCTTGTCGTATGAAATTAATTTTGACATATCCTTCATTGCTTTTTTGGGATCACCATAAGCAGCCAAACCCAATATCTTACCTTCGTGTTGATGTGGCTTAAAACCCAATAGTTTAGTTATGCTGCCATAAAAATAACCCAAAGAATCTAGAGATGACGTTTTATTAATTTCTCTAATTTTGCCTCGCTGATAAAAAAAAATTTTTGCAGAAGCATTATCCCCCCACCCATCAATGGTTAAACAATAACATTCAGAGAAATTAGAATTATAAACAGCTGATGCTGCATGAGAAGTGTGATGGTCAAAAACTTTTAAATTTTTAAATTTTTTTTTTAATTCATCAATAATTTTTCTTGTTCTTACATTTATTACATAATCTTCATGTTTCGATCTTTTTTTTAAAAAGCTTATTTGTTTTTTTTTTATTTTTTTGCTTAGTTTTGAGACTTTAATTTCGTAAATTTTTTTTTTTAAATAACCTATATCAGGAACATCATTGACTAAAGAAGATAATCCACAAGTTGCAAATAAATCAATATCACTAATTTTGTTTTTTGTATCTTTTAATAATTTTTTAATACTCGCATAAGGTATCCCATACCAGTTTTTTTTTCTATTGAGTCTTTCCTCACTAATTGCATATTTAACAATTCCATTTTCTACTAAACAAACAGAAGATTCAGATAAATAGTTTATTCCTATTACTTTCATTTAATTTTTGGTAAGTTTTTTGTTAAATTTTTTATAGCCTTATAAGGAGATATCATCTTAATTTTCAATTTTTTTTCAATTTTAGAAACATCTAAACCTAAAAATTTAGGTCTATTAGTACTTTTAGTATCAGCTAAACATAAATCATAAATTAATTCTTTACCAATCGATTTAGCAAAAAAAAGAGCGAAATCACTTTTACTAATTGAAAAGCTTGTTCCACAATTATATATACCTTTTGCATTCTTCATAATTAATTTTTTAATTAATCCTGCACAGGTAACAACATCAAGGGTTGAAGTAAATATATTTGTGTACAATCTTATTTTCTTTTGTTTCAAGGCTGATAAATATAATTGTCCAACAAAGGTCCTTTCAATTTTTTTTCTAAAGCCTGTAAAATTTGTTCTTATTATTAAATTATTTTTGTTTTTACTGGCGTACGCCTCGGCCAATAATTTACTTTTAGCATATTTATTAATTCCTAATACGTTATCAACTTCTCTATTTAATTTATCTGGTCTCCCCTTATATAAATGGTCAGTAGAGATATGAACTAATTTAAATTTATGACTTAATGATAGGCGACTTAATAAATTTACTAGCTGAGAGTTGATCTTAAAACATTCATGTGAATTTTTTTCACATTTATTAACATCTGTAAATCCTATACAATTGATTACATAATCAAATTTATAGATCGAAAAAACTTTTTCTAATTTTTTCATTTTACTTAAATTAAATTGCAAATCTGCATTCTTCTTTGCAAATGTGAGCGTTTGATTCTTCGGCAAAATTTCCTTTAATTTTGAACCCAATAGTCCATTGGATCCTAAAAGAAAAAATTTAAACGTGTTTTTTTTGGACTGGAGAGTGTTTTTTAACATTTTTTTTTAGTTTTTTTCCTAGTATCAAATTAATTTGATTAGGACTTATGCCAATGCCAGGTCTAAAAGATTTAATATTTTTTTTTGTTATCTTTTCATTTTTTTTAAGATCTTTTAAGTAAAAAAGTGATCTTGTGATAGTTTTTAATTTATTTCTTAACAAGACTTTTTTATTTACCTTTGTAGTTCCTAGAGCTAACTCTGTTTCTCTAATTTTCTTTACGAATAATCTAAATTCATTCCTATCCATTGAAAAAATTCTATCTGGACTTTTTATATTTTTATTTAGTATAAAATGTTTTTCTATAACTTTTGCTCCTATTCCGACTGAGATTAAAGATGCCTCATCACCAATAAAATGATCGGAATAACCAACCAAATCTGTGTAATTTTTTAAGAGATTTATATAATTCAAATTCAATTCATGTCTTCTAGCTGGATAACTAGAAATACAATTTAATAAAATTATCTTGTTATTTTTATTTTTTTTACATTCTTTAAGTGCAAGCTCTATATCATCTATATCTGCTATTCCTGTGCTTATAATTATTGGTTTTCTTTTTTTTGCAATGTAACCAATCAAATCCAAATCTTGAATTTCTGGAGAAGCAATCTTGTATGCAGGACACTTTAACTTTTCAAGAATATTGACCGAATTTTTATCAAAAGGTGATGAAAAGCAAATAATTCCTTTTTTCTTAGAATAATTAAATATTCTTTTATGCCAAGAGAAAGGGGTCTGCGCAGATTTATAAAGGTCATAAAGATATTTACCTTTCCAGATTGATTTATCATTAATAAAAAATCTTTTACTTTTTGAATTTAGAGTAAGTGTATCAGCCTCGTAACTTTGTATCTTGACTGCATTCACTCCTATTTTCTTTAAATAATCTATAGATCTAAATACATTTTTAATTTTTCCACCATGGTTTGCAGAAATTTCAGCTACAATAAAAGTTTTACTATTTTTAGATATTTTGAAATTTTGAATTTTAACTTCTTTTGCTAAATAATTTTTATAATTCATTTAATTTTAAAATTTGTAGAAGTTTAAAATTCTACTTTATATTTTTTTAAAATTTCCTTACCTTTTTTAAATGAGCTAAAGTCAACTATATCGTCTGTTTCTAAACTTATTTTAAAAGCCTCCTCTAAACCTGACATAAGAGTCATATGTCCAATTGAGTCCCACTCAGGGATTTCATTATATTTTAAATTTTCATTAATTACCGACTCATCCACGGAAAGAGATTCTTTAAAAGTTTGAATGTATACCTTGTTATTATTCATTAAGATTTTTTTTGACAGTATTTACTATTGTTTCTTTATCTAATCCATGTTTTTTTTTCAAAAAATCATAACTCCCACCTTTAGAATAAGTGTCTGAAATACCTAGTTTTATCAACTTAGGATGATGATCCAATTCAGATAAAACATCTGCAATAGCACTGCCAAGACCTCCTATAATATTATGTTCTTCGATGGATATAAAAAGTTTTGAATTTTTCGCTTCTCTAATGATTGTTTCTCTATCAATAGGTTTTACAGTGTGCATATTTATTACTGAAACATTAATTTTTTCTTTCTTCAATTCTTTACTTGCATTTATAGCCTCACTTACTAATGACCCATTGGAAAATATCACCACCTCTTCTCCCTCCACTAATTTTAATGCCTTACCAATTTCAAATTTATAATCTTGATCATAAACTATTGGATTATTTTGTGCCCCTGTGATTCTGATATAAGAAGATCTCTCGCTTTTTAAAACAGCCTCAAAAGCCTTAATTGTCTCAAGTGAGTCTGCTGGGGAAATTATGTTAATATTCGGGATGGATCTCATAATTCCGATATCTTCAATACAACAATGAGTGAAACCCAAATTTCCCAAAACTAAACCACTTGCAATTCCTACCATACTTATTTTTTGCTTCATATACCCAGCGTTTACTTTAATTTGTTCACAACATCTTATCACTTGAAAAGGTGCAAATGTTGTCGTTACAACATTATAACCTTCGCTTGCCATACCTGCAGCAACACCAATTAAATTTTGTTCAGCAATTCCTAAATCCAAATAATTATTTGTGTGTAATTTTCTAAATCTATCAAGGCCAGCCGAAGTGGAAACATCACAGGTCAAAATCATTAATTTCGGGAAAATTTTAATTAAGTCTAATGCTGACATTCCAAATGATGCACGTGGACCAATAGTAGACCATAATTTAATTTTTTTTTCGTCAATGTTAAGAGGCATCTTTTTCTAGCTCCATTAAAGCATCCTCATAATTTTTTTTTGTTAAAACAGCATGATGCCAGTTATTGTCATTTTCAATAAAACTAACTCCTTTTCCTTTAATAGTATTCGCTATTAAAGCGTTTGGAGCCTTAGAATTTAAATCAATTTTTGTGAAATAATTTTCTATTTGATCATAATCATGACCATCTATGCTTTGAGTATTCCAGCCAAAGCTTTTCCACTTTGCTTCTAGTTTTTCATTTGGCATAATATCAAGAGTCGTTCCGGTTTGTTGAAAGTTATTCTTATCAACGATTACTACAAGATTTTCTAAATTAAATTTAGAAGCTGCCATTGCTGCCTCCCAAACTGAACCCTCATTACACTCTCCATCTCCTAAAATTACAAATACTTTCTTATTAATTTTTTTCTTTTTTAAAGAAATCGCTACACCAACTCCAAGTGATAACCCCATGCCCAATGATCCGGTAGAAAAATCAATGCCTATTTTTTTATTAGCAACTGGATGTCCTAACAAATCACTATCATCTTGTTCAAAACTTTTCAGATCATTGTCATTTAAGAATCCAATTTCAAATAATGCTGAATAGTAAGCTAGGCAGGAATGCCCTTTGCTTAAAATAAATCTATCTCTATTTTCTTCATCACCCTCTTTACTTGTAAAAGTCATATTAGAAAATAAGTAAGAAATTATATCTGAAATAGATAATGCTCCCCCCAAATGAGCACTTTTTGAGCCCGCAAAAAAACCCATTTTCAAAATATTCTTCCTAATTTTATTTGAAAAATTTAAACTCTTTTTTTTATCACTCATTTAATAGTTATATAAGCCCCCATCTACTCTTATTACTTGACCAGAAATATAACTCGACAAATCACTTGCTAAAAATAGTATCGAGTTAGCTATTTCCTCTGGTTTAGCAATACGGCCAAGGGAAATGTTATTATCTTTTATCTTTTCAATAATTTTGTTTTCGGTATTGTTTTTCAGCATATCAGTATCTGTAAGCCCAGGTTCAACTGCATTTACTCTAATATTTAATCTTCCAAGCTCTTTTGATAAAACCTTGGTTAAATTATTAATTGCTGCTTTTGAGGCTGAATATGATGTTCTGCCAATATTACCGTCTGTTCCTGATGTTGAGGAGGTAAAAATTATACTAGATTTTTTTTTATTTAAAATTTTTATCATTTTTTGGGTGAATAAAACTTGAGAAAAAAAGTTAATATTAAATGTTTCTTTTAATTGACCAACTGTAGTCATTTGAAAAAGAGATGTTTTAATAGTTGCAGCATTATTAACTAATACATCTATTTTTTTATCAAATTTTTTTAATTTATCGAATGCAATATTTATAGACTCACTATTTTCTAAATCCATATTAATGACATGAATAGAGGACTTATTTTTTGTTTTTAATTTTTCTACAAAGTCTAAAAATGAGTCAGAAGAGGTTCTGGAAAAGGCAAAAATTTCTGCACCATTTTCACTAAAAATCTCGACTATTTTTTTTCCGATGCCTTTATTTGCGCCTGTAACTACTGCTACTTTATTTTGAAGCAACATTTTTAGTTTATAAAATCTTCTTTTTTGAAAATTTCACTTGCTAACGCAGGCTTAAAAATTGATTGACCAGAATGTTTCATAAATTTGTTTATAAAATCTTTATCCTCACCAGCTAGACAAAGGTTGCTGTGGTTATTAAAATATTTAATTTTAAAACCATAATCTACTATTTCTTTTAAAGATTGTTCAAAAATATTTCCTAACTTAATATGTACATATGGGCATGCCAATACATCACCAAGTGGTGTAATGTAAAGTCTATTTACAGTTGTACATCCTAATATTTTTTCGTGATTTTTATCAAAAGGATTCCAAATATTTCTCACTAAATTTTTATACTCTTTTCTCATTTTCCTTAAGTATTCTCTGTCATTATCATCGCAAATAATGTCATCCATTTGTTGCCACATACCCGCAGGTACAGCAACGTTTAAAAGTGTTTTGTAATTATTATTTTTTGAGTAATCTAAAAGTTGCTTCAAATGATCAGTATTAGCATTGTAATGTCCAACAGTTATATTTAAATATGGATCCATTCCATTATTTTTTACATGCTTAAGAGCCTCAAGAGCTCTTCTCCAAGAATCTTTTCTTCCCCTTATTTCGTCATGAATTTTTTCATCCATACTGTCTATGCTTACAGAAACTCGGCTAACTTTATAATCCGCAAGCTTTTTAGCCATAGCTTCATCTAAGAAATATCCATTCGTTGTAAGATATAAATAAAATCTTTCTGGCTTTATTGCCTCTAACACTTGAAAAAGTTTTTTTGGTTGCAAAAGTAATTCACCACCTTGTAAGTCAAACTCAAAATAACCTAATTCGTCTGCCTCATCAGCAAGTCTTGCTATTGCTTTATAGTCTAAATACTCTTTTACATGATCACCTTTTGGTGAATTAGTAAAACAGTATTTACATCTTAAATTACATGCATTATTAAAATTAAGGTCTATACCTCGAGTTTTGGTGCCAACTTTTCCATCATTTTTTTGAACATAATCATAAAAATCCTTCAATTTTTTGACTAGTCTTGGCTTGTTTAATAATGATGAAGCTATAGGCATTTTATATTCTATTATTTAATTTTATACTTTTCAATCAAATGTGGAACAACAAGATTAAATTTTGCTGAACAAACAAGTTCTTTGTTTACATACGCATAACCTTCGCATGTTGCCATACCTCTTTTAAAAGACCTTATAAAAGTTTCAACCATAAATCTGCAATTAGGTAATACTTTCTTTACAAATTTTATATTACTACATGTAGTTATATAAACAACTTTCCCCTCGTTACCAGGTAAAATCAATAACGCTAATGCCGACATTTGAACTATTGACTCTAATTGCAACATTCCTGGCATATTTGGGTCTCCTTCCCAATGAACTTTAAAAAACCATTCATCATTTTTAAGATCTTTATATCCTTTTGCACTTATTCCAGGAATTACCTCAGAGGCGTAATCGATCATAAGATAAGGGTCTCTATTTTTCTGGATTTTTTCTATTTTCTTTTTATCAAGTGAATATTTTTTCATGATAAATTTATTTTTCTTCTAAGAATTTTATTAATTTCAAAACCATCCCATATCAAATTGATATTAAGTGCTTGACCAATTGGAACAATTCTATCAATACCTTTTTTATTTAATTGCTTTATAAGGTTTATAAAATTTTTTTTTTCAATTCCATAATATGTAATTGTCTGACATTTTTGATTTATAAATTTTAGAGTTTCCTTTATATCTTTAATATCATATTCAAAAAAATAACCCATTTTTCCTCTATATTCATCTAAAGGTAATTCGATATTTTTTAGGGAAATTACATTCAAAAAATTTTCAAAATTTAGAATTTTTTTAATTTTTTTTAATTTCATTAGATTTTGATGATTCAAAATGTTTTTTTCATTTATAAGACTTCCACTATTATCATAATTTTCTTTTGCATATTTAAATACCTCAGTCCAGAAAGCTTTTTTTGCTTTATCATTTTTGTTAAGCCAAAAAATCAAATGGGGTGATGAACAGGCATCTTGATCGACTGAATAAGTATCGTTATAAAAATTTTTAATAAAAATTTTATAATCATATTCATTAAGCTTAGAAATTTTTTTTATATCAAATATACTGAACGAATATCTGTCTGAAAAAACAATATCTATAGTATTTATCTTCGTCTTAAACGATTTTATTTTTTCAATAGTTTGGTCACTTCCCCAAATAAGTCTTGCATCACTTTTTAATGAAATTTCTTGAGTAAATTTTTCATTGTTTTCATATCTTACTATTTTTATCATTTTCTTAAAAATTTCAAATTTTTTTTTTTTGACCAATAATTTTAATGCATTAGAAAAAATTTTAACTTGTTCAAATTCTTTTGAGGAAACTTTTACAATGTTTGCGTTTCCATTTAAAAGTCCAAATAAAAGAGAGTATGCAAAATTCGTCGGAATATTTGATGGAGTAATATGAAAAATTAGACCTCTTGCCTTTTCATTATTTTCTGAATTAAATCTCATTAAATTTTTTTTTCTGCACCAAAAAGCTAAAGAAACAATATCAGGAAATTTTTTTGAATTATTTTTATTTGTTAAAATTTTTGATAATTCAGAAACAAAATCAATTATTAAATCACAAAACGGAAGTAATGAAATATCGTATATAGTGCTATTTCCAAAAATAAATTTTACATTTTTTGAATTTAAAATTTTATACATCACTACATCCTCTAAGTTCTGATGTTTTTTTTCTACCATGGATTAAAAATCTCTTACCAAATTTTTTACAGGCACAATCGTTATTGATTATCTGACCTATATCCTCAGTTAAAATACTATGGCCCGGATAACTTCTCGGTAAGAGTGAAAATAATTGTACATATCCTTTTTTACCATCTTCGATTATTTTCCAATTTTCATCTCTAATCAAAATATCTGAATAAATGCTTGTAACAAATGAATTACATTTTTCACATTCAAAAAAGATGGAGCCAGTCTGTTCTATTAAACCATAATAATTTAGAATATTTTTAAACTTAAATTTATTTTTCAAGTTACTTCTAAACTTCTGATTATTAACAGATATATTTTCCATTTTTTTCCAACCTCCTCCATGAATTAAGACTGAGCCTGCAAAATCTTTTCTTGAAAAGTTTTTTTCTTTTAAATTTAAAAAAAGTTGTTCGTAAACATTGCTGGTAAATCCAAATATCAAAAATTTTTTTCCTGAGTATTTTTCTAAAAAATTTTTTAATACTCTGTAATCAATCTCCTTTTTTTCATTTAATATATAAGTGACATTTTTCGCAAAAATTGAAAAACCATTGTAAGCTGCGATTTTAGCATCAAATTGTGAACGATCAAACATCGGATTAGAGTCAATTATTAATAGTGGCATTCTTTCATCACCAATAAAAAAACTAACAATTTTACTTAAAATTTTTGTTAAAAGTTTTGCATTATTTTTATCCAAAAAAATTTTAGACCTTCCATTTTGAGATGTGCCTGACGATTGTAGAATTTTAAAAACTTCTGACTCCTTAATACTCATTAAATTAAAATTTTTAAATAATCTTGTGGGTACAAAAGGGATCGAATTTAAATTATCATTTTCAAAATCATAATTAATATTATCCAGTAAATTTTTATAATAAATATTATTATTGTAATGATAATTGGTAAGCTCTCTTATAAAATTACTAAATAATTTGCTCTTTTCATTGCTTTCTAAAGAAAAAGGCTCCAATTGAACGTATTGATCAATATTCATTATTAAAAAATTACTTTTTTATTTTTTTTTAGTTTCTCACACAAATTTATCTTAATAAAATTTTTATTAATACTATATTCCTTTTGAATTAGATCTCTAATAAGATCAGTTTTATGTGAATAACGTTTTTCTAACATTATATCTAAAAAACTATCATTAATATTTATACTTGTATCAATTTGTCTTTTTGATAGACAATATTCAATTTCATCAAGATTAATTCTATTGCCAAAAATTTTGGAAATTCTTTTTTTTCTTCCTGCTATATAATAAAATCTGTCATTATCGAAGTAACCAAGATCCCCGGTAAAAAGTTTACCTTTATTGACATCCCCCTTTTTAAGATCTTTATAATTTTTCGCATAACCTAATGAAACATTTTTACCATAAAAAACTAACTCGCCTATGTCACCAGACTTATTTAAGACTCTCTTTTTATGATCTAATATTTGAAATTTACAACCTTTTAACGGTTTACCAATGCTATTTATTTTTTTTAAATTTTTATTTATCAAAAAATAGGACATTCTTGGGCTTGCTTCAGTCTGACCATACATAGCAAAAAATTTTATTTTTTTCTTTTTAAGAATTTCATAGAAAAAATTTATTTCACTTGTGTCTAATTTACCACCTGCTAATAAAAAATATTTAATGTTTTTATTCAAAAATTTTTGAAATTTAAGTTTTTTTAGAAAAAGATATGTTTGCGGCACACCATATATCGAATTAGATTTACTTTTTTTAAGATTAATCCAAAAATCTTTACTAAAAACAGAATTATTATTTAAAAAAATTTGTGCCCCACTTTCTAAGTGGGTATTAATCACTGATAGACCATAAGAATAAGAAAACGGAAGCATAGTCAAAACTTTATTTGATTTTTTGATACTTAAATAATTTATTATTGCATCACAATTCGTCTTCAAATTTTTTTTAGAAAGTCGAACAAACTTTGGATCTGAAGTTGTACCTGATGTTGTTAATAGTAATTGATTAAGAGAGTTAAATCTCACATTTTTCAAATCCGTTTCGAAAATGTCATAATGCTCAAACGTATAAAAAACTTTTTTGAATTTTAAATTCAACTTTTTTTCTTTAGGACAAAAGAAATACTTTGGCCTAAATTTTTTGATTGTTTGTAGGATATAATTTGTATTCGTATCGCTGTTAATCAAAACAAATGGAACATTATTTCTTATTAAGAAAACATAAAGTATAATGCATTCAACATTATTTGAACCTAGAAGAAAACATAAGCTTTTTTTTTTTATCTTTGAAGTAAGATATTTTTCATAATCAAGAATATCTTGATAACTAAATGTTGAGTTCTCTTCAGTCACTAAGGCAACTCTTTTTTTGTATTTTTCGAGGTTTTTAAATAAAGTCATTTTGTATTTAATAATTAAAAAAAATTTACAATTTTTCGATTATTTATTAAATCATTTTTCATTATTTCATAACAAACTTTAGAATTTATAACTGTAAAGTTAATTCCATCTATACTTTGTTTACTAATTGCATTTTTCTTTTTTAATAAATCATCTAATTTCGTTGATATTTTTGTATTTCTCTTATCAGAAATATCTCTTACGAACATTTTATAAGTTGAATTATTAAATAAATTATTTTTTTTTATTTTTCCCGAAAACAATTTAAAATATCTATACTCCACATTAACTTCCTCTTCAGCCACATGAACTAAAGTTAGTGCTTTTTTATAATCGACGTCAATAAATAATATTTTTCCGTTATTTTCTAATAAATAACCAAATGGAGAATTTGTATTAAAACAGCTAAAATGTTTTAATGATTTAATATAATTAGAATTTTTTCCATAAACTAAGAATGAATATATTGGATTTTTTGTTCTAACAAATTCTTTATCTTTTAAAGCATAATTACTAAGAGCCCCAGTTTGAGATAATGTTTTATTGGCATCAAATGGAATTTTTTTACAAAAATCCCAATTAAATGCCGGTAGTAATATAGTCCCCTCATTACCAATAAATTTTTTTAAAAATTTCAAAAAATTTTGAAAAGAAAAATCTTTATTTTTTTTTTTATATAATAATAGAATTCTTAAAAAACTAGAACTTACTTGAAGCGTATCACCTTTGCAAATACCCATTCGCAAAAAGATTTTATTAAAATTCAAATTTACCTCTTGATTATCTTAATTAATTTTTTTTCGATTAATATTTTGTAATTTTTTAAAATATCTCCAAATGGAAAATTAATTATTTTTGAAATTTGAAAAATATTCTTCACTCCATCTGCGTAAGCAAGTATATCTGATCTGATTTTAATATCATTTAAAACGTAATGACCAAGAATATTTCTTTTCATAGAAATTGTAGGATATAAATTTCTTTTACCAAGATTTGGTTCACAATAATTTGTGGCTACAGGGTAAATACCTAATTCAAATGTATCAATAATCTTTTTTAATACATTCAAAGAGTCTTTTAATCCTTTTGATGAAACTACCTTAAAATTATCTTTATCTGTGTGATATTCTTTAAAATATTTTGACCTATAAAAAGCTGTAACTGGTAAGTTTATTTTTGGTGAACAGTATTGTCTTTCATCACTTCCTCTGTCTAAAAAAGAAAATTGTTTAAAATTTTTCTTTCCAAATAATGCTGTTGATAGAGCTTGATCAGCAAGGTTATCCCCTTCTCTACTAAGAATTTGTGTATAGGATCTTTCATCTCCAACACAACTTAGATTAAAGCCAGCTATCATATTCTTTTTAAGTTTTTTTTGACTTTTTGACAAATAAGCTATTGAACCGATAGTTTCAGGCAATAAAATAAATCGATAAGAATACTTTGATTTTTTATAGGTTTCTTTTATATATTTCATTAAGGCATTAGCAACTACTGGGCCTGACAATTCATTATTTGCCATAGATGGGTGACAAACATAAGTGCTGAAAAAAATTTCTTTTTTGGATTTACCTTTCAATAAAGCTTCACTCATTTCTAAATTTCCTCTTTTAAAATTTGAATTTATGAAGATTCTATATTTACCATTAGGAAGTTTTTTTTTTTGTTTTTCAGACATGCAAAAACCCCAAGTTTTTTTATAAAAGCTAGTCACGTATGGGATTGAGTCAGGTTGATTCTTTAGGCTATGTATATTCTTAAGCAGCCTCTTTTTTTCTATAATTTCATTTTTTGGAATAGAATATCCAACTATATGTAAGTTATTTTTTTTAAATTCAGCAAACTTTTTTCCAGATGAAATATGCTGAATAAAGGCATCCGAAATATTCCATTCTAGAGGAATCTTCCAGTCAAAAACTTTTTTGTTAGATTTAAATTTTAATCTCTTTAGTTCAGGATTTATTTTTTCAAAAAAATTTAATGTCTTTTTTATCCCTTCTCCGGTTATAGACCTGTTATAGTAGAATAGATCCTTGGCCCACTTTATCATTAAATTTTCATTCATATCATCTTCAATTTAGTTGA
>CACJFJ010000003.1:0-2500 GCA_902592675.1 uncultured Pelagibacteraceae bacterium | reverse complement strand
CTTAGAGGGTGGTCCCCCTATATTCGAGCAGGATTTCACGTGTCCCGCTTTACTCAAGAATTTTAATGAACATTACTTTTACGGGACTATCACCCTCTGTGGTTAGCATTTCCAAACTATTCAAATTTTTTCATCAAAACTACTGGCCTAATCCGCTTTCGCTCGCCACTACTAACGGAATCTCAATTGATTTCTTTTCCTCTGGTTACTTAGATGTTTCAGTTCTCCAGGTTGTCTCTTTAAACCTATGTATTCAGTTTAAAGTACCACATAAAGTGGTGGGTTTCCCCATTCGGAAATTTTCGGATCAAAACTTACATACAGCTCCCCGAAACTTATCGCAGTATATCACGTCCTTCATCGGCTTTCAGTGCCAAGGCATCCGCCACACGCCCTTAAACGCTTGATTTATGCACAGAAAAAAATTCTGTGTTGAATCAAATTTTTTATTTGAACATTAGTTAATAACATTTCTAATGTTCGGATATAGATATTGATATTAATTATTATTTTTATTCACAATTTTTGATAACTAAGTGTTTTTGGTGGAGGATAGCGGGATCGAACCGCTGACCTCCTGAATGCAAATCAGGCGCTCTCCCAGCTGAGCTAATCCCCCATGATCTTTTGGTGGGCCGAGAAAGACTCGAACTTTCGACCCCACCCTTATCAAGGGTGTGCTCTAACCAACTGAGCTACCGGCCCCCATGCAAGAGAAACACTAACTTAAGAAGAGAAATGAGGACGGTCAACATTATCCGTGTATATTATTTAGAATGAAAATAAATTTTCATTCATCCTTAGAAAGGAGGTAATCCAGCCGCAGGTTCCCCTACGGCTACCTTGTTACGACTTCACCCCAGTCGCTGACTATACCGTGGTCAAGGGTTTGAAACCTTGCCTTAAGGTAGAACCAACTCCCATGGTGTGACGGGCGGTGTGTACAAGACCCGGGAACGCATTCACCGTGGCACGCTGATCCACGATTACTAGTAATTCCAGCTTCATGCACTCGAGTTGCAGAGTGCAATCCGAACTGAGGTATCTTTTAAGGATTTGCTTAACGTCGCCGTTTTGCTTCCTGTTGTAGATACCATTGTAGCACGTGTGTAGCCCAACACGTAAGGGCCATGAGGACTTGACGTCATCCCCACCTTCCTCCAGCTTATCACTGGCAGTTCTTTCAGAGTGCCCAACTAAATGATGGCAACTAAAAGTGAGGGTTGCGCTCGTTGCGGGACTTAACCCAACATCTCACGACACGAGCTGACGACAGCCATGCAGCACCTGTGTTTCGTCCGGCCGAACCGAAAACTCTAATCTCTTAAAGTCGCGACGAACATGTCAAGTGTTGGTAAGGTTCTGCGCGTATCTTCGAATTAAACCACATGCTCCACTACTTGTGCGGGTCCCCGTCAATTCATTTGAGTTTTAACCTTGCGGTCGTACTCCCCAGGCGGTGTGTTTATCGCTTTCGCTGCGACACTGAAAATAAATTTCCAACGTCTAACACACATCGTTTACGGCATGGACTACGAGGGTATCTAATCCTCTTCGCTACCCATGCTTTCGTTCCTCAGTGTCAGTAATGATCCAGAAAGCTGCCTTCGCAATTGGTATTCTTTCTAATATCTACGAATTTCACCTCTACACTAGAAATTCTGCTTTCCTCTATCAAACTCTAGCTGAAAAGTTTTGATGGCAGTTCCAGAGTTAAGCTCTGGGATTTCACCACCAACTTTTTCAACAACCTACGAACTCTTTAAGCCCAGTAATTCCGAACTACGCTAGGTCCCTTCGTATTACCGCGGCTGCTGGCACGAAGTTAGCCGGACCTTCTTATTCGGGTACAGTCATTTTCTTCCCCGACGAAAGAGCTTTACAACCCAAAGGCCTTCTTCACTCACGCGGCATCGCTGCATCAGAGTTTCCTCCATTGTGCAAGATTCCCCACTGCTGCCTCCCGTAGGAGTTTGGGCCGTGTCTCAGTCCCAATGTGGCTGATCATCCTCTCAAATCAGCTATTGATCAAAGTCTTGGTAGGCCATTACCCCACCAACAAACTAATCAAGTGCAGGCTCATCCAATGGTGCATAAAGCTTTCTCTGTAAAGACTTATCCGGTATTAGCACAAGTTTCCTCGTGTTATTCCAGGCCAAAGGGCAGATACCCACATGTTACTCACCCGTCTGCCACTAAGTATTGCTACTTCGTTCGACTTGCATGTGTTAGGCGTGCCGCCAGCGTACGTTCTGAGCCATGATCAAACTCTCAAGTTTAAAAACGGCGCACACTAGCTTCTATATAAATTCTAAGAATAAAATTTATATAATGTTGAAGTGTGTACGACAAATTTTGGTAACCTTAACCGTCCACACTTCTCTTCTTAAATTTTTACTTTTTCAAATAGCTAATTGGGCAAAAAAACCCAATAATACTCACTAAACTTATTGGAAACTCAATAATTTAGAGAGAAAGTTTGTTGCTTATAGGCTAAAAT
>CACJFJ010000002.1 GCA_902592675.1 uncultured Pelagibacteraceae bacterium | reverse complement strand
AAATATTAAATAAAGATTTACCTTTAGATGTAGCTGAACCTTCTGGAATTTTCCAAGCTTTAACTCGATATACAAGTCCTTCCGTAGAAAAAAACAAAACAGATGTATGAGTATTCACTGACAATGTTTGGACAACCGAGTCTTCATGTCTTGTTGTCATACCTGTTTTGCCTTTACCACCTCTTTTTTGTGTTTTTACACTTTTTAAAGAACCTCTTTTAATATATCCTTGTAATGTTACGGTAATTAAGACTGACTGTTTTTGTATAGTTTCCTCAATATCATAGTTTAAAACTGCATCAATTATTTTTGTTCGTCTTGGTGTAGAATATTTTTCTTTTATTTCTGTTAATTCTTTACTGATTACTTTTAATAATTCTTTTTTAGAAGAAATTATTTTTTTATATTTAATTATTAAATCAGCTAATTTTATAATCTCATTCTCTATTTCATTTATTCCTAATGCAGTTAATTTTTGTAATCTTAATTCTAAAATTGCTACTACCTGTGGCTCAGAAAAAAAATAGAATCCTTTTGATTTTTTAGTATCTACAAGATTAATAATCTTCTTAGATTTAGTGATCTTCCATTTCGTTTTGAGAATCGTTTTTTTTGCGTCCTCTGGAGTTTTCGATGATCTTATAATTTTAATTATCTTATCTAAATTTTCTACAGAAACAGACAGTCCTATTAGTATATGTGCTCTCTCCTCTGCCTTTTGTAATTCAAACTTTGTTTTTTTTATTACTACATCTTCTCTAAAAGATAAAAAATTTGTTAGAAAATCTTTAAGGCTACATGTTTCGGGTTTGCCATTAACTATTGCTAAGGTGTTAAAACCAAAAGAGCTTTCTATTTGCGTATTTTTGTATAATTGTCTTTTTACAGTTTCTGGTTCAACACCAGTACGTAAATCTATCGATACTCTTATACCTTCTCGATTTGACTCATCTCTTATATCTCTTATACCCTCAATTTTTTTTTCCCTTACTAATTGGGCAATTCTTTCGTTTAAAACTGATTTGTTTACCTGGTATGGTATTGAAGTAATTACAAGTCTTTCTCTTCCATTTTTCAGACTCTCAATTGTAATTTCACCTCTAATTTTAAAAGAACCTCTTCCTTTATTATAGCCTTGTTTTATAATATCTTTCCCAATAATTACTCCTCCAGTTGGAAAATCAGGACCAGGTATGTGCTTCATTAAATCTTTAACTTTAATATCTTTATTTTCTATTAATGCTAAGGTTCCGTTTATAATTTCACCTAAGTTATGAGGTGGAATACTTGTAGCCATTCCTACGGCAATTCCTCCTGCACCATTGACTAATAAGTTTGGATATTTAGCAGGTAAAACTGTTGGTTCTTTCTCAGTTTCGTCATAATTACTTTTGAATGAAATTGTATTTTTTTCAATATCATCAATTAAAAATTGAGATATCTTAGAAAGCCTTGTCTCTGTATATCTCATAGCTGCAGCAGGATCACCATCAATTGATCCAAAATTTCCTTGACCATCAACTAATGGCAGACTCATAGAAAAATCTTGGACCATTCTAACTAAAGCATCATAAACAGATTGATCTCCATGAGGGTGGTATTTACCAATCACATCACCTACTATTCTGGCAGATTTTCTAAATTGTTTTGACCAATCGTATCCGCCTTTATACATTGCATATAAAATTCTTCTATGAACAGGTTTTAAACCATCTCTAACATCAGGAAGAGCTCTACTCACAATTACACTCATTGCGTATGATAAATATGACGAGCTCATCTCGTCATGCATCGATATTAGTTTAATTTTTTTTTCTTCAGAAACTTCTGTTTTTTGCATAAATGTTAAAATGGAATTTCGTCATCCATATCATTAGATATTTGTGATAAGTCATCATTATTTTGAGAAGATTGAGTGTTGTCATTGGCTATGCCTCCACTTGTGTTTCCTCCGCCTAGCATTGTTAGAGATGAATTATAACCTTGAATTACTACTTCAGTAGAATATTTGTCTTGTCCAGACTGTTCGTCTTTCCATTTTCTTGTTGTTAATTGCCCCTCTACATAAATTTGGGCACCCTTCTTTAAATATTGTTGAACAACATTAACTAATCCTTCATTAAATACAACTATACGGTGCCATTCAGTTTTTTCTTTTTTTTCACCAGTATTCTTGTCTTTCCAGGATTGACTTGTAGCTAAACTCAATCTAGCAACACTTTTACCATTTACCATTTGCTTAATTTCTGGGTCTGCGCCCAAACGACCAATTAATAGTACTTTATTTAAACTTCCAGCCATAATATTTTAATAATTGTTAAATTAATTAAATAGATTTATATCACAATTTACTCTGAATATTAATTTTATTAAGTCAAAGCAACAAAAAATATGATTAAAAAGATACTTATTAAGGGAGCAAAGGAACACAATTTAAAGAATATTTCTTTGGAAATTCCAAAGGATAAATTTGTAGTTATTACTGGTCTATCAGGATCAGGAAAATCATCTCTAGCCTTTGATACTGTATATGCTGAGGGTCAGAGAAGATATGTAGAAAGTTTATCGGCATATGCTAGGCAGTTTTTGGATAAAATGAAAAAACCCAATGTGGATTTAATTGAGGGGTTGAGTCCTGCAATTTCTATTGAACAAAAAAATACATCAAAAAATCCTAGATCTACAGTTGCAACAGTAACAGAGATTTACGATTATATGAGAGTTTTATATGCTAGAGCTGGAGTTCCTTATTCACCATTTACTGGAAAGCCGATCCAATCACAAACAATAACACAAATCGTTGACAAAATTAAAGAATTGCCTGCTAAATCTACTATTTACCTTTATGCTCCAATTGTACGAGGTCGTAAGGGCGAATACAAAAAAGATATTTTAAATTTTAAGAAAAGAGGTTTTAGAAAGATAAAAATAGATAACGTTTTATATGATATAGACAAAGTTCCTGATTTAAATAAGAAACTCAAACATGACATTTATATTTTAGTTGATAGGATTATCCTAAATTCCTCACTTGGAAATAGATTAGCAGAAGGAATTGAAACTTCTGTAAATATGGCTAATGGCTTGCTATTTGTGGAATATGAAGATGAGACTTTACCAAAAAAATTTAGAAAATTAGAAAAATTAATTTTTTCTACAAAATTTGCGTGTCCAGAAAGTGGTTTTACAATTGAGGAAATTGAACCAAGATTATTTTCATTTAATAGTCCATTTGGTGCATGTGAAGAATGTGAAGGAATTGGAATAAAGTTAAATGTAGATCCTAACTTAGTAATACCAAATGAAAAAAAGAGTATCTCAGATGGTGCTATTGAACCTTGGGCTAAAACAACAACTTTATATTATGCTCAAACACTAGCTTCTTTGGCTAAACACTATAATTTTTCTTTAGACGAAAAATGGTCGAAGCTGCCAAAAAAGATAAAGGATATTATTTTGTACGGTTCTGATGATGATGAAATAAAATTTTCTTACGATGATGGCTATGAAAAATATTCTTATAAAAAAACATTTGAAGGTGTGATTAATAATTTAGAAAGAAGATATCTTGAAACAGATAGTGATTGGAAAAGGGAAGAAATTTCTCAATATCAGTCCGATACGAAATGCGAAAGATGTAAAGGACTAAGATTAAAAGATGAGGCTTTATGCATAAAAATAGATGAATTGAACATTAGTGAAGTAACAGAAAAATCAATTTTAGATGCATCAAAATGGTTTGAAAATTTAAAAAATAATTTAGATAAAAGACAATTTAAGATAGCTGAACATATTCTAAAAGAAATTAATGAAAGATTAAATTTTTTATTAAATGTCGGTTTGGATTATCTTACATTATCAAGAGAATCTGGCACCCTTTCAGGCGGTGAAGCTCAAAGAATTAGATTAGCTTCCCAAATTGGATCAGGATTAACTGGAGTGCTATATGTACTCGATGAACCGTCTATCGGTCTTCATCAAAAAGATAACGTCAAATTAATTAATGCTCTTAAAAGATTACGTGATCTTGGAAATACTGTTATTGTGGTTGAGCATGACACAGAAACTATGGAAAATGCAGATCATATAATTGATCTAGGTCCTGAGGCAGGAAATAATGGAGGTCAAGTGATCGCTCAAGGATCAATAAAAGATATAACTCAAAATAAAAATAGTATTACTGGAAAATATTTATCAAATAAATTTAAGATTGATATACCAAAAAAAAGACGACTCGCAAAAAATGGTAGATTTTTAGAAATTACAGGAGCTACTGGAAATAATTTAGACAATGTAAATTTAAAGATACCTTTAGGAAGTTTAACTTGTGTAACAGGAGTTTCAGGAAGTGGTAAGTCAACACTTGTATTGCAAACTCTTTACAATGCCTTGAACTTAACTTTAAATAATAACAAATCTAGAAAAATTCCTAAACCATTTAAAGGATTTAAAGGTACAGAGCTGATAGACAAAATTATTGATATTGACCAATCACCTATAGGAAGAACACCAAGATCTAATCCAGCAACGTACACAGGAGCCTTTGGTCCAATAAGAGATTGGTTTACTAGTTTACCTGAATCTAAAACAAGAGGTTACAAGCCTGGTAGATTTTCATTTAATGTTAAAGGTGGTAGGTGTGAAGCTTGTGAAGGTGATGGTGTAATTACTTATGAAATGCATTTTCTTCCTGACGTTTATATTCAATGTGATGAATGTAAAGGAACACGTTATAACAGAGAAACTTTAGAAATTAAATTTAAAGATAAAAGTATTGCTGATGTTTTAAACATGACAGTTGATGAGGGTTGTGAATATTTTGAAAATATATCAAATATAAAGACTAAACTTTTAACTCTAAAAAAAGTTGGTTTAGGGTATATAAAAATAGGGCAACAAGCTACTACACTTTCAGGAGGTGAGGCTCAAAGGATTAAACTAGCTAAAGAATTATCAAAAAGATCTACTGGAAGAACTATGTATATATTAGACGAACCTACAACAGGTTTACACCAACATGACATAAAAAAACTACTTGAAATCCTTCATACTTTTGTTGCTTTAGGAAACACTGTTGTGGTAATTGAACATAATTTAGATGTTATAAAAACTGCTGATTACATTGTAGATATGGGGCCAGAGGGTGGTGTTAAAGGTGGTAAAATTATCGCAGAGGGAAAACCAGAGGAAATTTGTAAAATTGAAAAAAGTTATACAGGAAAATTTTTAAAACCCCTTTTGAATTAAAAAAAAAATGATATAGTAAGTTAAGTTATGGGAAATTTATTATCTTCTTTATCTAAGACAATTCATGCTTCACTCGCTTTGGCAATTATTTTATTTTTAGGATTTTTTTATCAAAATGATGGTTTTGCATTTGATAGACTTTTTTGGAGCTGGGTAGCTAGATATACACATGTCCTTGTTGGAATTATGTGGATAGGATTACTCTGGTATTTTAATTTTGTTCAAATACCTAATATGGCAAAAATACCAGACGAACAAAAACCAGCGATAGGTAAAGTTATTGCTCCAGCAGCTTTATTTTATTTTAGATGGGCTGCTGCCTTTACAGTATTATCAGGATTGATTTTAGCTGGTCTGAACGGGTATTTACATGATGCTATGACGTTAAGTATTGGTTCTGGTATACCAAAACATACTGCAATAGGAATAGGAATGTGGTTAGGTTTAGTTATGGCATTCAATGTTTGGTTTGTTATTTGGCCAAACCAAAAAAGGGCTTTAGGGATCGTTGATTGTGAACCAGAGCTCAAGGCAAAATCTGCTCGAACTGCTATGCTATTTTCAAGAACAAATACTCTTCTATCGGTGCCAATGTTACTCACAATGGTGGCTGCGCAAAATCTTTATTAATTTTTATCGTCCTCTTTCAAAATTGTTTTTTGTGAAACATTTAATCTAACTAATATTGTGTTTGCAATATAAATTGATGAGTATGTACCAAAAATTACTCCGAAAATCATAGCTAAAGAAAAACCTTTTAAAATTTCTCCACCAAAAAGAAAAATTGACAACAATGCAAGTAAAGTTGTAATTGATGTAATTAAAGTTCTTGATAATGTTTCATTTATTGAAATGTTTGTAAGCTCAAAAATTTTAATATCTGAATATTTTCTCAAATTTTCCCGAACTCGATCAAAAATAACAACCGTATCATTCATGGAATATCCAACAATAGTCAATACAGCAGCAATAATAGATAGATTTATTTCTAAACCTAATAAGGAAAATAGACCTAAAGTAACAATAACATCATGAAATAAGGCAGCGATGGCACCTAGACTAAATTGCCATTCAAATCTAATCCAAATATAAATTAACATTAATATTAATGAAACTGTTATGGCAATTACTCCTGATCTTAATAATTCTTTACTTACTTTAGGACCAACATTTTCAACTCTCCTAAAATTAAAATTATTTCCAAAGGATTTATCCAAACTTTGTCTAATTTCTTCAATTACATTTTTATTTTCATTATTTTCAAATTTTATCAAAAAATCACTGTCGTTACCAAAATTTTTAATGGAAATGTCTCCTAAATTCATTTGATTTAAATTATCTCTTAATGATGAAACATTTATTTTTGTATCAGTTGACCTTAATTCAATTAAAGTACCTCCCTTAAAATCAATTCCAAAATTTAATCCTTTAAAAAAAAGTAATAATAATGAAATTACAACTAACGATGCTGATAAAATATTAAATCTATTGTAGTATTTGTTAAAAGCTATCATCTAGATTAAACCATCTTTTTCTTTATTTTTTGAAACATAAATAACAGTTAATAATCTTGCTATAAAATATACTGAAAAAAGTGTTGTAAAAATTCCAATACCTAATGTTAACGAAAAACCTTTGATAGGTCCTGAGCCCATAAAAAATAAAATGATTGCTGCTAACAAAGTAGTTATATTAGCATCAAGAATAGCTGTTCTTGACTTGGTGTAACCACTATCAAAGGCTATAAGATTATTTTTTTCATTTTTCAATTCTTCCTTTATCCTCTCAAAAATTAGCACATTTGCATCAACTGCCATACCTACTGTTAAAATTATTCCAGCGATACCTGGTAAAGTTAAAGTTGCCTCAAATATTGTTAAGACCCCAATTAAAAGAAATAAATTTATTATTAATGTGATGTTAGTAATCAATCCGAATATTCTATATTTAGCAAAAATAAATAATACTACTAAAACAAAACCTATCATTAAAGCTATCATTCCTGCATTAATTGAGTCTTGTCCTAAATCTGGACCAACAGTTCTCTCTTCAATAATGTTTAAAGGAGCCGGTAAGGCCCCTGATCTTAATAGTAAAGCTAGATCAGTTGCTGATTGAAAAGTAAACCCTCCACTAATTTGACCTGAACCGCTAGCGATTGTATCTCTTATTACTGGGGCACTTATAATTTTTCCATCTAAAACGATTGCTAATCGTTTACCAATACCTGTTGAGGTGGCTTTACCAAATCTTTTTGCTCCTACCCTATCAAGCGTAAAAGAAACAACGGTTTCATTAGTTTCAGTATTCATTCTAGGTTGGGCATCTAATAAATTATCACCACTTAAAATTATTCTTTTGCTAACATTGACTTCTTCTTCATTTTCCTCAAACTTAAGTTTATCCGTTCCAAAAGAATCATCATTATTATTAGTAACAAATCTAAAAGTTAAATTTGCTGTCTTGCCAAGTAATGACTTTATTCTCATCGGATCATCTAGTCCTGGTAATTCAACTAAAATTCTATCATTCCCTCTTTTTAGAATATTTGGTTCATTTGTACCAATTTCATCTATTCTTCTTCTTACTATTTCTAAAGCTTGATCTTGTGATGAGGTTTTTAATTCAACTAATCCTTGCTTGGAAAATCTGACGGATATTTTATCGTTAATTTCATCAACTTCTAATTGATGTGATTTAAACCTAGGGTAATATGGATTAATAGTGCTATCTTCTGCTTTAAACTCCTCCAATAAAATTTTTTTAAATTTTGAGTCAACATTAAAAGATAAAACTTGATCATTAAGTTTTATATTTTTTAGTCTAATGTTTTTTTCCTTAAAATGATTTCGAATCGTTATTGATAAATTTTGAAGTTTTTGTTCAATTACTGGGCTATTGTCTATTTCCAATAGAAGATAGGATCCGCCTTGTAAATCTAAACCGAGATTGAGTTTTTTGTTAATTAAATTACTCTTTAAACTAAAAAAGTTTGAGGATGCAATAAAAATGAAAAATAAAGATATAACCCCTATTAAAAATATTTTTAATTTTGAAAAGTGTAACACCTTATATCAATGGAAATTATTTTTTTACTTCTTGAGCATTCATTAGGCTTTGAACACCAGTTCCTCTAATTACCTCAACAGTAACATTGTCAGCAATTTCTACTTCTATTTTGTCATTATCAATAACTCTGCTAATAGTACCAGTAATTCCACCTGAAGTGACTATTTTGTCCCCTTTTTTTAAATTTTCAACCATTGCCTTATGTTCTTTTACTTTTTTTTGCTGTGGTCTTATTAAGAAAAAATAAAAAATAACAAAAATTAAAATTAAGGGTATAAATTGACCTATTCCTGATTCCATAAATCTCCTATTTCTAAAAAATAATATGTATACTATCTAGATGATTAAAACAACTTTAATTGATTGAAATTTTTTCAAGATCATTCATATAAGGTCTTAACACTTTAGGTATTATTATCGAGCCATCTTTTTGTTGATAATTTTCAAGAACTGCAATTAAAGTTCTACCAACCGCAAGTCCGCTCCCATTGAGGGTACCAACATAACTAGTTTCTTTTTTATCATTCCTGTATCTAGCTTTCATTCTAATAGCCTGAAAAGTGGAGCAAGAAGAACAAGACGATATTTCTCTATATTTATTTTCAGATGGTAACCATACTTCAATATCATATGTTTTTTCAGCACTAAAACCCATATCACCACCACATAAAATGATTTTTCTGTATGGAATTTCTAAAAGATCTAAAATACCAGTAGCACACTTTGTCATTCTCTCTAGTTCATCTAAACATTTTTCTGGTTCAACAATACTGACTAATTCGACTTTATAAAATTGATGCTGCCTAATCATGCCTTTGGTATCTTTTCCATAACTCCCAGCTTCTTTCCTAAAGCAAGGTGTTGAAGCTACAAATCTTAGTGGTAATCTTTTTAAATCTAATATTTGTTCTTTTACAATGTTTGTTAAAATAACTTCAGCCGTTGGAATTAGGAATTTTCGCTCTACGTCAGCATCAAGTTTTACTTCGAATTGATCATTTTCAAATTTTGGTAGTTGACCAGTTCCAAACATTGAGTTTTCTGAGGCTAATAATGGAGGTGAGATTTCTTCATAACCATTTTTTGAAACATGTATATCTAGCATAAAACTTGAGATTGCTCTTTCCAATAAAGCCAACTTATTTTTTACAAAAACAAATCTCGAACCAGTAGTTTTGGTAGCTAGGTCAAAATCAAGCATTCCTAAATTTTTTCCTAATTCAAAATGGGATTTAGCTAAGAAATCAAACTTTGGGGTTTTGCCAAATTTACCTATTTCAACATTATCGTTCTCATTTTTTCCACTAGGTACATCATTATGGGGAATGTTTGGTATGTTTGATAAAATATGATTTAGTTCATCTTTAATCAAATTCTGTTGAGCTGTAATTTTGTCTATACTAGAGGAAATTTCTTTAGATTTTGAAAATAAAGATTTGTCTTTGGATTTTGAAATATCTTTTTTTTCTTTTTCTAAATTTTCTTTTTTTTGAATTAATTCTCTATTTTTTTTATCTAAATTCTTAAGTTTATCAAAATCTAAATCAATTGATCTTTTTTCAAGTGATTTTTTAAAAGCATCAAAATCTTTTCTTATTATTTTAAGATCATGCATCGGAATTTTTTAATTTTTTATTTTCTATAAATTTTACAGAAAATATTGATAATTCATATAAAATTAATAATGGAATAGCTAAGCCAATTTGTGTTATTGGGTCTGGCGGTGTTAACAGGGCAGCTGCTGCAAATATTATTACAATCACATATTTTCTTCTTTTTTTAAGAAAATCAGAATCAACTATTCCTACTCTTGCTAGTAAACTTAAAACTACAGGTAACTGAAAGCTTATTCCAAACGCAAAAATTAATTTCATTACTAAAGAAAGATATTCATTTACTTTTGCTTCAAGTTGAATTGGCAAATTAGTTGATAAACCCGCACTCTCAAAAGAAAGAAAAAACTTTATAGCAAGAGGCATTATTAAATAATAAACAAGCATACCCCCAAGAAAGAATAAGATTGGTGTTAATATTAGATAAGGTAAAATTGCAATTTTTTCATGTTTGTACAAGCCTGGTGCAATAAATTTCCAAATTTGCATTAATATAAAAGGACATGTTACAAAAAAAGCTGTGAAAAAAGAAACTTTTAAATAAGTTAAGAATGTTTCTTGCAGTGCAGTAAAAATTAATCTTCTATCTGTGCCATCATTTTTTACTGCTTCAGCAAAAGGGTCGACAAGAAAACCATATATATGTTCAGCAAAAAAATAACAGCCTACAAAGAAAATTATTAAAAATATAAAACTATGAATTAATCTTTTTCTTAGTTCTGCTAAATGACTTATAAAGCCACTTTCTTTTTCATCATGACTCATCTTTTTTTTCTTCTTTTTTCTCTATTGAATTTTCATCAATATCAATATTTGAAACCTCATTTTGAATATTATTTATATATTTTTTTGTTGAACCAATCCAAGAACCAACTTTTTTTAACATAACCGGAAAGTCTTTTGGACCAAGTACTATTATAGCAATTGCCACTATAATTAAAATCTCAAACCAACCAATAGTAGGCATGTGATTTATTCTTTATTCTTCGTATCTTGATTATTTGGATCTTGATTTTCGTCAGAAATATTTTTAGGTTCAGTATCATCGGTAACATCTGATGCCATACCTTTTTTAAAACTTTTAATTCCTTTTGCTACATCACCCATTAGACTAGATATTTTTCCTCTACCAAATAGCAATACAACAAGTATTACTACAATTGCGATTTGCCAAATTCCAATACTCATTCAAAACTTATATCCTTTTTATTAAAACATTTAAAGTACCTTTTTATTGATAAATTAATTGGATGATCTTATTTATTATCCTCAGAATCAAGAGTCCCTTCTAACATTTCATCAATATTTGAGTAAATGTCCTCTTTTTTATCATTCTGTTTTTCTTTATAAAATTTTCCAGTGCCAAAAATTGCACTGTCGATATTTGTACTGTCAATTAAACCAGCAGCGCCAAGTTCATCAACTGTGGGTAAATCTGTTAATTTTTGCAAATTAAAATGACTTAAAAAATCGTCAGTTGTAACATATTGAATTGGTTTACCTGGTAAGTCCTTTCTTCCTCCTGGTTTGACCCAGTTCAATTCCATTAAAATGTCTAAAGTGTTTGTTCCAAAAGCAACACCTCTTATCTCCTCTATTTCAGCTCTCGTAACCGGTTGGTGATAAACTATGATTGATAAGGTTTCAATTGCAGCTTTAGATAATTTTTTCTCAACTGTTTTTTCTTGAGTCATCAGTTTTGATAATATTGGAGAAGTTCTGAATGACCATTTTTTTTGAATACATATAAGATTAATTCCTCGATCTGAATATTCAGATTGAAGTTTTAATAGTATTTTTTGAACATCAGTTTTTTTTGAAATTTTACTTTGAATAGTTTCAATATTTAAAGGCTCAGCGGCAGCAAAAATAATAGCTTCAATTTCTTTTTCTAAATCAGATAATTTAGAAGGGAAATTAATTATATTGCTTCTTTTTTTTATTTTTTTTTTAATCATTTGTTTTGCCGAATATATATTTGATCAAAAAGTTTTTTTTGTTTAATCTCTAAATTTCCTTCTTTAACGAGTTCTAATGAACCAGCAAAGATACCAGCCTTTCCAGATTTTTCAAAATTTGATCCTTTTTTGAAATTTTTTGGTATCAAATCATCTAATTTTTTCCAATCAATTAATTTACCTAAAAATTTTTTTATTGTTTTAATACCTTCTTCAGCAGTAAAAACAGGAAGTTTAGGAATATTCATTTTTTGAAAATCCTTCGTCATAATTATTGTTGAGTATGTTTTTAATAATTCATATAAATTAACTTTATATTCACTATTATAAATAGATCTTATACCCGCCTTCATTCCTCTAGTTCTAATTTCTCTTCCAAGTCTTTTACGTTTTAACATTTGTTCTGAAAGTAATCTTATTAATTCTAATTTTTTTAGTTGTAATTTAAGCTTATCTGCAACCTCTTGGACCTTAAATTCTTCTTCAGGATCTCCAGGTAAAAGTAATTTTGATTTTAAATAAGCCAGCCATGTTGCCATCAAAAGATATTCAGATGCTATTTCTAAATTTAAATCTTTTTTTTTAGTTATGAATTCGTGGAATTGATCTGCTAATTTAGTAATTGAAATCTCCTCTAAATTAACCTTTTGTGCTTTTGCTAACTCTAATAAGACCTCTAAAGGACCATTATAATTTTCAACTTCTACTTTAAATAAGATTGAGTCGTTTTCAGTCATTTTCAAATATTAACTTAAAATTTTGTAAAATTGTGATGTTTTTTTTATAATAAATTTATTAACAATAGGGGAGTTTTTAGCCACTATTTCCATTTCTTTTATGTTTGCATTACAATGCAAAGCTAAATTGCATCCAGCGTTAAACGTTTTGATTGTATTTTCTTTTAAAGTTCCTTTTAAACTTTTCATCGATAAATCGTCGGAGATAATAATATTTTTAAAACCAATATGTTTTCTAATTAATTTTATAATTTTCTTAGAATGAGTAGTAGGAAATTTTTTATCAATATCTGAATAAATAACATGACCCGTCATAGCAAAAAAAGATTTTTTATTTTTGAATGCCGAAAAATCATTTTTAAATAAATAATTTCTTTTTTTTATTACTACCGGCAAATATTTATGGCTGTCTACTTTAGCTAAACCATGTCCAGGTATGTGCTTTATAACTGTTCCTATACGATTTTGGTGATAGAAGTTTATACAATAATCACCAATTTTTGACACAATTTTAGGATTTTTTGAAAAAGATCGATTTCCAATAATTTTAGAAGCGCCAAAAGATTGTAAATCTAGTACAGGGCTAGTATTTATATTAATGCCCATCGAATTCAATATAAAGGAAATTTTATCAATGAATATTTTGTAATTAAGCTTGAAATTTATAAAATCTTCAACATATTTTTTTCCAAAAAAGTCTGATGTGTAATCATCAAATAAAATTATGTTTTTAAGGCGGTTTACTTTACCCCCCTCTTGATCAATCAAAATTGGATATTTTCTATCTTTAAAAATTTTTTTTATTGAATTAGTCAACTTAAGAGTTTGGTGAATACTTTTAATATTTCTAGTAAATAGGATTATGCCCCATGGTTTATATGTTCTTAAAAAAATAATTTCTTTCGATGAAAGATTTGTTGATTTTATTCCAGTTATAAAAGATCTACGATTATTCATCTGGGTTGAGTAAACTCCAAAAGTTAAATTTTTTCTTTTTTTTATTATTTGATTTTTCAACATATTCAATTATATCTTTTGTGTTATCTTTTAAGACAGGTAGTTTGGTAGAATAATCTTTTATTTTTTGATCAATACTATTTAATGATTTATAAGAATTTTTTATATTTATATCTGAAAAATAGTATCTTCCTGTAAAAAATGTAAATAATAAAATAACAAATAAAAAGATAATAAGTCTTATTTCTTTTAGCATCACATTTTTTCTGGAGTTGAAACACCAACTATATTCATCCCTGATTTAATGACGTTGGAAATAGTTTTTAAAAAGATTAATTTTTCGTCAGATATTTTTTTTTGATCATTTATAAATCTTTTTTCAGGATTATCTTTACCTAAATTCCAATATGAGTGAAATAAAGAGGCTAATTCATATAAATAAGTTGGTAATCTATGAGGCTCTAATTTATTGCAGGAAGTCTCAATGCATTTTGGCCATTCAGATATTTTTTTCAAAATATTTATTTCATCAATTGAATATTGAAAATCAAAATTATTTATTTCTATCTCAGAATTTAAATCTTTACCTAAGTGTTTAAAAACTGAACTTATTCTTGCATAACAATATTGAACATAATAGAGGGGATTGTCTTTAGATTTTTCTATGACATTATCAAAATCAAAATCAAGCTCAACATCACTGCTTCTATTTAACATTATGAATCGAGTAGCATCTTTTCCTACCTCATTTATCAAATCATCGACTGTTATATAATCACCTTTTCTTTTAGACATTTTAAATGGTTTCTTGTCTTTAATTAATTTAACAAGTTGACTTACTTTGCAAATTAATCTCTCTTTAGAATTTGATAAAGCTTCAACTGATGATGAAATTCTTTTAATATATCCAGCGTGGTCTGAACCTAAGATATTTATTAATTTATCATATTTTCTATCTATTTTATTTTTATGATAAGCAACATCACTTGCGAAATAAGTCCAAGTCCCATCTGATTTTTGTAGAGATCTGTCTTTATCATCTCCGAAATCTGTAGATTTAAAAAGCAATTGTTCACGCTCAACCCATTCACTATTTTCCTCGCCAGCAGGTGCTTTGATTTTTCCTTTATAAACAAACTTATTTTTTTTTAGAATATCAATTACTTTTTCAACTTCTTGATTTGCAACTAGTTTTTTTTCACTGATAAAATTATCATGATTTATACCAAGGCTTAATAAATTCTTTTTTATTAGTTTTAATGCTTCGTTGATAGATAAAACAGTTAGAGTCTCTGATATTTTATCAAAATCGGTAAAATCGAGTTGTTTATTAGAATCTAAAATATTTTTGGCAAAATCAATCAAATAATCTCCAGGATATAAATCTTCATTATCATTTGGAAATGGTTCATTAAAACAAAGTTCTCTAATTCTAAAATAAACAGATTTAGTAAAATTTATAATTTGATTGCCATAATCATTGACATAATATTCTTTGGTTACTTTATGTTTATTAAATAGCAAAACATTTGAAATCACATCTCCTAAAATTGCGCCTCTACAATGACCAACATGTAAAGGACCTGTTGGATTTGCAGAAACAAACTCAATTAAATAATTTTTTTTATCCTCTTTATTGTTGATTCCAAAAGTTTTGTAGTTCAGATTTATTTCTTTAATAAAATTTGTCCAAAAAATAGGTTTAAACTTTATATTTATAAAACCTGGTTGTATTACCGATACTTGATCTATTAATTCATCTTTCTTCTTTATTTCTTCAGATAGAATACTTGCAAGTTCAGTAGGAGTTTTTTTGTTAATTTTAGATAATACCATTGCAACATTTGTGGAGATATCGCTATCAAATTTAGAAGGAGGTATTTCAACAGTAATTCCATTTAGGGTATTTGGTAAAATCAAATCTCCTTTTTTTGAAAAATCCAACAGGATTTTTTTTATTTTATCTAAATATTTTTCAAAAATATTCATTTGAAATTTTCATATAAATTAATTGCATACCTATCTGTCATACCAGAAATAAAATCTGAAATAGCCCTATATTTATCTTTTGTAAGCTGTTCTTTTGAGATAAATTTTTTAGGATTTAGCTTTATTTTATTAAATAATTTTTTAATAATTAATTTACCTTGATTATTTTTTGCTAGTACATCTTTGTTATTATACATTTTTGTTTTTAAAAAATATTTAATTTCATTTTCTGAATCTTTAACTTTATCAGAAAAATCTACCATTAATAAACAGGTTTTATTAATATCTTTAAAACTTTTTACTTTGTTTAGTTTTAAGTTATTTTTAGTATTCCTTATTAAATCTTTTATCATCAAATCAATTGAGTCTCTTATAATCTGGTATGTTGCAATTTTATGATTTTGTTTGTAAATTTTTTTTTTATACTTTTTGTATATATTTTTAAAAAAATCAATTTCAATCAACTCTTCTAATTTAAATAAATTTGCATTTAGACCATCTTGAATGTCATGATTGTTATAGGCTATATCGTCAGAAATCGAGGCAATTTGTGATTCTAATGATGGATAAGTATTAAAATTAATCATATTTTTAAATTTTTTAATACCAATTAAATTATCGACTAAATCTACATCATCTACAGGACCATTATGTTTTAATAATCCTTCAAGGGTTTCAATTGAAAGATTAAGTCCATTATATTTTAAATATTTATTTTCTAAAAACATAACAATTCTTAATGTTTGTAAGTTATGATCAAAGCCACCATATTCCTCCATACATTCATCTAGAGCATCTTCTCCAGCATGTCCAAAAGGCGTATGACCTAAATCATGAGCTAGGCTCAAAGTTTCAGCTAAATCTTCATTTAAATTAAGATAACGAGCTATTGATCTCGCTATTTGAGCAACTTCCATGGAATGAGTTATTCTTGTTCTATAATGATCTCCCTCAGTATTCACAAATACCTGTGTTTTATGTTTCAATCTTCTAAATGAAGCACTATGGATTATTCGATCTCTATCTCTTTGAAATGGTGTTCTATATTTTGATAAAGATTCTTTAAATATTCTACCCTTACTTTTGAATAGACCTATCTTTGAGTATTTTTTCATCCTTTAAAATAAATTTTTAAGTATTATATTAGTAATAGCAGTGATCAATTATGATTAAAGAAATTAAATTTACTGATAAAGCGCTAAAACAGATCAATGTTTTATTGTCAAAAAAAGATAAGGGGTCTTTTTTTAGAATCGCTATTAAAGGGGGTGGCTGCTCAGGCTTTCAATATGAATTTACTTTCGATAAGGAGAAAACAGCAGATGATTTGAATTATGAAAATATTCTTATTGATAAGACTTCTGCAGATCTTTTAAAAGGATCTGAAATTGATTATGTTTCAGAATTAATTGGTGAACAATTTAAAATAACTAACCCACAAACAAAATCATCTTGTGGTTGTGGTGTATCGTTTTCTCTTTAATGATAATTTCCTCGTGGAATGTAAACTCGGTTCGAGCTCGTATTGAAAATATAAAAAGCTATCTTTTAAAATATAAGCCAGACATTGTAATGATGCAGGAAATAAAAACTGAAGATGCAAATTTTCCTTATGATGATTTTTCCTCTATGGATTATGAAAGTCATGTATTTGGTCAAAAAAGCTATAACGGTGTTGCTATTATCTCTAAAGGTAAATTAAATAATATAAGAACAGACCTAATCAAAGATAAGCTAAAACAATCTAGAATCATTTCCGCAGAGGTTGGATACAATAAAAAGACAGTTCAATTAATCAATATTTATACACCAAATGGTAATCCTGTAGATACGGAAAAATACGATTACAAAAAAAAATGGATGGATCAATTGATCAAACAATTAAAAACATTATCTAAAAAAAATTCAAATATAATTCTTGCAGGTGATTTTAATGTAATTCCGGCAGCAGAAGATGTTTATAATCCAAAAAGCTTTGAGGATGATGCTTTATTTAGATTAGAAATAAGAAAAAAATTTAGAGAGATGATTAATCTAGGTTTTAATGATGTTTATAGACATTTTAACGATACCAAAGAAGGATATACTTTTTGGGATTATATGAGAGGAGCTTGGCAAAAAAACAATGGTATGAGAATAGATCATTTCTTAGTTTCTAATTCTTTAATTGATCAAGTAAAAAGTATTAATATTAATAAAGATCCAAGAGGTCGTGAAAAACCTTCAGACCACACTCCTATTGAGATAACTTTAGCTTAAAGATTTTATTTTATTTACTAGCTCTTCGTTTATATTTCGAGGACCTTTGTCTAATCTGTTTTTATGTCTTCTCTCTCCTGGAAGTCTTACTCCATCGAATGATTTCATCTTATCAAAAAATTCATCAGCATGTTTTTGCCAATTAGTTCCTGAAGTTTTATCTGGTGAAATCGCAATAATAAATTCTCCTCCACTTGGTGGACCACCATCATTGTTATCTTTTGCTGCAGTTTCAAAACTAAAATTATCACCAACTAAAGCTCCAGCCATTAATTCCACCATCATTGCTATCGCTGAACCTTTGTAACCACCAAAAGGAAGTAAAACACCACCATCTGTTATTGCCCCTGGATCAGTTGTCTCTTTACCATCTTTAGTCAAACCTGTTCCAAGTGGAACCTTGTGCCCTTCTCTTTTAGCTACTTGAACTTCCCCCATTGCCATTGATGCAGTTGCCATGTCATAAACTACTGGAGTTTTTCCAGGTCTTGGCCATGCAAATGAAATTGGATTTGTACCGAACAAAGGTTTGATTGCACCAGCAGGAGCTACCGCAGGTTTGTATGATGTACAAGCAAAGGCAACTAAACCTTCTTCAGCTAATTTTTCCGTCTCTGGCCACATCGCAGCCATATGATGAGAATTATTTATTGCAAGAACTGCAACACCATTTTCTTTTGCAGCTTTTGCTAATTCAGGCAAACCTTTATTTAAAACTACAGGGGCTAAACAATTATTTCCTTGAACTTTAATTACTGATGCTGAAATCTTTTTAACCTCTGGCTTTCCTTTACCATTAATTTTTCCACTTTTTAAACCACTTACATATGCAGGTAATCTAAATAATCCGTGAGATAAAGACCCATCTCGCTCAGCATTTCGAATTAGATCAGAAAGAATGGATGCTGTTTCATCATCACATCCATTAGCCAATAAAGTTTTCTTAGCTAAATCAAATATTTCTTCTAATGATAGGGAAACTGTACTCATCCCATTATTAGATATTATTTATGACTAAAGATCAATTTTTATTTAACAACCTTTAAAAGATTTTGACATGTTGCCAATTAAATCAAAATATAAATCTTTACCAGGATTAAGAGTTGCTCCTAATGGATCTATGACCCCTGTTGCAACATTAGTATCTTTTGCTACAGCCTTAATAATATCAGGATTAAATTGCGGCTCTGAAAATATACAGCTTACTTTATCGTGCTCAATTATTTCTCTTATTTCAGCTAATTGTTCAGCACCAGGCATTACGTCTGTATTTACAGTGAATGCGCCAAGAATATTAATACCAAATCTTTTTTCAAAGTATTGATATGCATCATGGAAAACTATTGATTTGAAATCCTTGTTCAATTCAGATTTTACTTTTTTAGTAAGATTATCTAAATCTTTATGCGCTTTTTTTAAATTTGCTTTATATTTAGCTTCATTTTCTTGATCATTCTCAATCAGGTGTTCTGCCATTTCACTTAAAATCACTTTTGCATTCATAGGATCTAACCAGATATGTGGATCAAATTCGCCATGCGCGTGTCCTTCATGACCGTGATCATCGTGACCTTCCTTTTTATGATCATCATCATGTCCGTGTTCATCATGACCATGTTCTTTTTCCTTTTTATCATGGTCATGATCGTCATGATCATCCTCTTTTTTTGCATGATCATCGTGGTCATCCTCTTTATGCCCATGATCATGTTCTTCGAAAATATTTCTTTCTCTAAATTTAAGTTTAGTTAAACCTTTAATTTCCATCAATTCAATTTTTTCAGCTTTTTTTGCAATTGATTTCAGTGGTTTTTCTAAAAAACTCTCTATGTCTTCACCAACCCAAAATATGATATCTGCATTTTGAATCATTTTTGCATGAGATGGTTTTAATGCAAAACCATGAGGTGATGCATAACCATCTACAATTAAATCAGGTTTTGCTACGCCATCCATTAAATAACTAGCTAATGAGTGAATTGGTTTAATTGAGGTAACTACTTTAATTTCAGCATTTGCTGGTACAAAAATAGTTAAGAATGATAGTATTGATAAGATAAATGGTAATTTTTTAATGTTTTTCATATGTTGAATATTTAAATTGTTATAATATAACACTATGTAATAATATAACATTTATTAGTCAAGGAATAAAATGGGCTCAGATCAAAATATACTTGTGAAGTTAAATAAAGCTGGTTTTAGTATAAATAATAAATGGCTTGTCAAAGGAGTATCACTACAAGTTGAAAAAGGGAAAATAGTTACTTTAATTGGTCCTAATGGATCAGGTAAAAGCACAACAGCTAAGATTGCACTAGGTATTTATAAAAAGATTGATGGTTCTGTGGAAAAATACACTAGTAAAGTTGGATACGTACCGCAAAAAATCTCAATTGATTGGACACTACCACTAAGAGTAAACGATTTCATGGTATTAACAGAAAGTATTAGTAATGAATTAATTGATGAGGCCTTGTCTTTAACTGGTGTTATTCATCTAAAAGATAAAAATTTAGGTGATTTGTCTGGCGGAGAGTTTCAAAGAGTATTACTTGCAAGAGCCATTTCAAAAAAACCTGAGTTATTAGTACTCGATGAACCAGTCCAAGGTGTAGATTTTACTGGTGAAATTGCTTTATACGAATTAATTAAAAAAATTTCTGATGAATTAAATTGTGGAATTTTATTAATTTCTCATGACTTACATACGGTAATGAGTGCTACAGATCATGTTGTTTGTTTGAATGGTCATGTCTGTTGTTCGGGATCACCAATGGATGTAGCGAAAAATAATGAATACAAAGCTTTGTTTGGTGAACAGGCTTCTCAAATTTTATCAAGATATGAACATAGACACGATCATGTTCATACAAGTGAAGGTGAAATAAAGAAAAATTAAATGCTAGATGATTTTTTTATAAGAGCTTTAATAGCAGGTATTGGAGTTGCCATAGTTACTGGACCTCTTGGATGTTTCGTTGTTTGGAGAAGATTATCCTATTTTGGAGATACTTTAGCCCACTCTGCATTACTTGGAGTAACACTGGCTTACTCAATGGAATTCAATATAGCATTCTCAGTATTTATTATTTCGTCCTTAATAGCTTTAACTTTAATACAACTTCAAAAAAGGACTAATCTTCCAGGTGATGCTTTGCTTGGTCTTTTAGCTCACTCATCACTGGCAATAGGTCTTGTGGTCATTGGTTTTTTATCATTTATTAGATTTGATATTATGGGATTATTATTTGGAGATATATTAGCTGTTACAGTTGATGATCTATTAATAATATGGATTGGAGGAGCATTAATCCTCTTAGTTCTAAAATTAATCTGGAAACCTTTGTTTGCATCAACGGTTAATTATGAATTGGCTGAGGCAGAAGGTTTAAATCCTGATCGTGCAAAAGCTATTTTTACTATTTTGATGGCAGCGATTATTGCTATTTCAATAAAGATGGTTGGTTTATTATTAATTACAGGAATGTTGATCATACCAGCTGCAATGGCTAGAAATATCTCCTCAAGTCCTCAGAAAATGGTAATGTATTCAATTATAGGTGGATTGTTGTCTGTGATTTTGGGATTATTTTCTTCACTTGAATTTAATACTGCATCTGGACCTTCAATTATAGCAGCATCTTTATTGCTATTTATTTTATCATTATTAAACATTAAACAATCGATTAAATTGAAAAATTAATGAGGAATTGGTAAACTAAATAAAATGCATACTCTTTCAAAAAATCAGCGAATTATTTTTGATATAATTGATAAATCACCTGAACCAATGAAAGCCTATTCAATTCTTTTTAATGTTCAAAAAAAAGGAATTAAAGCTCCTCTACAAGTTTATCGAGCATTAGATAAGTTAGTTGAAATTGGAAAAATTCATAAAATTGAAAGTAGAAACGCGTTTATCGCATGTCAAAATTCCAGTTGTCAGGTGTCAAAAGCCACTGCTTTTTCTATATGTGAAAGTTGTGAAAAAGTAACAGAGATTAATAATTCTAGTCTCTCAAAATATCTATCAAATTTTAAAGATAAAGCTGGTATGAAATATAGTAAATATAATCTTGAATTTTTTGGTTTATGCAAAAAATGCACAACCAAATAAATTTGAATTATTAATGATATTTTTTACTTTAAAGATCATACTCGCAGCCATAATTATAGCTTTCGCCAGCTGGCTTTCAGGACAAAATCCAAAGCTTGCAGGTTTTATTATCGCCTTGCCTCTTGTATCACTTATAGCTATCGCTTTTTCTTACTATGAGCATAATGATATAGAAAAAACAATTATATTTACTAAAAGTATATTAGTTGCTGTACCTGTAAGTTATTTATTTTTTTTACCCTTCTTTTTTGCAAAATCTTTAAATATGAATTTCTTGATGATTTATGGCGCAGGCCTAGGATTGTTAATTATTGGTTTCTTTATCCATAAATATATAACTAATTTTCTCTAATACTGTTACTTTTTAATATATTTGTAACATTAATGTAATAATTAATAAAGAAGGAGAAAATATGTTTATAAAAAAATATCTAAAGTGGGTTAGCACGTTTTTAGTTTTAGTAGGAATACTTCTTACAAATTTAAATATATATCCATTAAATATATATTTTCATGGATTAGGAGTTATTGGATGGACTATCGCTGGATTTATGAGCAAAGATAAAGCGATACTAACAAACTTTGGATTACAAATTCCATTATTTGTTATTGGAATTTATAAGATTATTTTTTAAATGAAGAATATATTGTTTGTTTGCACAGGTAATTCAGCAAGAAGTATTATTGCTGAAAGTATAATAAATAACGAGTATGACGATATGTATAAAGGTTATAGTGCTGGGAGTAATCCAACAGGAAAAATTAATGAAGATGTAAAGAATTATTTATTATCAAAACATTATGATCTTTCAAATTATAGATCTAAAAATTTTAATGAGTTTATTAATGGTCAAATTAAAATGGATTATGTGATTACAGTTTGTAATAATGCCAATAACGAAGTTTGTCCTATTTGGCCAAATAAAGATCAGATAATTCATTGGGATATAGAGGATCCTGTCAAATTACTTGATGAAACAAACGACTTAAATAAAAAAGATGAAATAATAGAAAAAGTTTACAATAATATTCATAAAAGAATAAAGGATCTGCTTTATGAAAAATAAAAGCCGCTATTTTCTTGCTGAATTATTAGGCAGTTGTTTTTTAGTAATGATTATTGTTGGTTCAGGTTTAATGGCTGAAAACTTAACTAATGATGTTGCTGTGATGTTAATAGCTAATACTATAGCAACAGGAGCAGGTTTATTTGTGCTTATTACAGTTTTTGCTGATGTATCAGGAGCTCACTTTAATCCATTTGTAAGTATCGCAATGACAATAACAGGCAAATTAAAAAGGAAACTATTACCCTACTATATCATTGCTCAATTGGTTGGTTGCTTAATTGGTGTTGGTTTAGCCAATTTCTTTTTTGAACATGAAATTTATGAATTATCTACTAAATCAAGAGATGGGATTTATATACTAACATCTGAAGTGATAGCAACATTAGGACTTATAGTGATAATTTTTGGGTCTATGAAGTCAGGCAAAATTGCTGTTGCTGCTAGTGTTGGTCTATATATTACTGCTGGTTATTGGTTTACTTCTTCAACTTCTTTTGCAAATCCTGCGGTTGCTATTGCTAGAACATTTACAGAATCTTTTACTGGTATTAGTTATTTAAATACTCCTTATTATATTTTAGCTGAGCTTATTGGAATGTTAATTGCTGTACTTATTGTTAAAAAGTTATTTTTAGAAAAAAATTGAAAAATATAAAACTTACTAATCAAATAAGTTTAATTAACAAAAAATTTAAAAAAAAAGAGTTTTATCATTATCTTAAAACTTCTAATCTTTCATTGGTAATACCTAAGATTAAAGACAAATATGTAGTAGTTTCCCAAAAAAGAGTTCCAATTAATAAAATTAATTACGAGTTTCCTTCTGGCACAGTGGAAAAAAAGGAAACAACTCTGCAATCAGCATATAAGGAATTAAGAGAAGAAACAGGATATAGATCAAGATCAAAATTGAGTAAAATAATAACTTTTTATACTGAACCTGGAAGACTAACTACTAAAATTACTGGTTATTACACAAAAGACTTAATTAAAATTTCGAAACCAGAACAAGGTATTAGAATTCATCTTTTTAATCAAAAAGAGATATTTAAATTAATATTAAATCAAAAATTCAATAATAGTTCTCATATAGCAATGTTTTTTTATTTAATAACAGTTCTTAAAAAACTATAAACTAAAGGTTGTATCAAAATATCTTTTTTATTTAAGGATTATATGATTAAATCAAATATTAAATAATTCGGAGGCAGTAATGAGAAAAAAACTAAAAAAAAATGAAAAGAAAAAAACAAAGATATTAAAATCAATAGACAAACTTAAAAATAAAATTACAGCAAAAGAAAAAAAATTATCAAGCCTTAATATTAAAATTGCTGGTCTAGAAAAAAAGGTTGCAGAAAAAAAAGCAAAAAAGCTTGCTAAGAAAAATGCAGAGCAGTCTCCTGCATCTATAAATAATTAATTCCAAATCGTCTTTCTCCCTTCTCATTTAAGAGAAGGAAGAAAGTAGTTAATCAACAAAATTTAAACAGGGGAAGAAATAATGAATATTTAAACTTTGATGGTGCTTTATACATAAACTAAATTACAAAATTATTTACTTATTGTTAAAGTTAAATGAATTTAAATTAAAATAATGTTACAAAAAAATATCACTCAATTAAAAATAGAATTAAATTTAATTTATCTTGAATTATTTGAGTAAATTACTCTTGGTTCTAAAAATAATTCTCTAGCAAGAGCTTTAAATCTTTTAGTAACTTGTTTTGAGATTATTTCTTGATGTTGTGATGGAATTTTTAAAAATACAGCATTACCTCTTTTATACAATTTAAACTCTTCAAGAAATATCGTAGATATCGAGGTCAATGATTGTGAAAATCTCAATGCTGCTCCAACTTGTTTGCTTGAAAAAATTTCATTATTATTTAAAAAAGTTAGATACTCCATCTTTGGATTATACTTGATACTACAGTACCGCCAATAACATGACAAAGCTAATTGTATTCTTTCTTTATGAGTCAATCTAAGTAAAGGAGTATTTATTGTTTCTTGAAATACCAATTCAGCTTTTTGAAATGCTCCTAATCCCCAATCCATATGACTTAATACACATGCCAGATATAATAATTTCTTATTAAAATGTTCATTGCCTTCAAAAACTGGCTGAATAAAATCATAATATTTTTTATAGTTCGATCCTAGATCACCTCTTTTTTTTGCAATATTCTCAAGTGCTTTATGAAAAATTTCTGATTCTTTTACATCTTTAAAATAGTCAATTGATAAAGAACCTTCACGCAAACCGCTTATAGAACAAATTATATTTCTTGGATTTGTAACTCTCATAATTTCATCAAGTATAATGCAACTATAAGGTAAATACGCTGTTCTAGATTTTGAAATATACTCAACTGTTTTAAGTTTAGATTTATTAAAAGATGAAATTTTTTCAACAAACTTAGATAAAACATTGTTATCAATACTGTATTGATGAATTATATGTACCGGATGATTATTTTGAAAAAGATGTAATTTAAATAATGCTCGCCAAGTACCTCCAACTAAATATAGATTATTAAATTTCTTTTTTGAAAGCCATTTTTCTTCTCTTAATAATTTTTTGATATATTTTGCTAAATTTCTTTTTTTAACTATAGGATTATTTAATAATCTTAAAACACCAATAGGTAATGAGGTTTTATTAGTTACTATATTGTTTTCAACTCGAGCTAATTCTAAACTACCGCCTCCAAGATCGGCAACTAATCCATCAACATTTTCAAAGCCTATTTTAACTCCCTCAGCTGAGCATTCAGCTTCTTCTTCACCAGATAATATATTAATCTTAGTTTTAAAAAGTTTTTCAACTTCATTAATAAATGGTTTTGTATCAGTTGCTTCTCTTAAAACTGCTGTTGCAATGATTTTAAGATTTGTGATTTTTGAAACATTTAAAATTTCAGAGAATCTTTTTAAAACTTTTAAAGCATATTCGGTACCAGATCTGTGAAGTTTTTTGGATTTATCTAAATTTTTTCCAAGTTCACAAACTGCTTTTTCATTAAAAAAAGGCACACGAGAAGAACTGAAATCTTCATAAATTAGCATTCTTATAGAGTTTGATCCAATGTCAATTATAGCTAATCTTGCCTGTTTTAATTTTAAACTATTTTTACTTTTAATTACTTCCACTTTTAATCAATCTTAAGTGCAGTTGTTTAGGCTGCATTTTTAGTTTAGCTTTACCTCTTCCAGATAAGCTCGGATTATTCATAAAATATTCATGAGCTGAAAAGGAATCGCTCTTACTATATTTAATTTTTTTATAATTGCCATCAGCTTCAAGTTCCCAGCTCTGATTAGTATCAAGATAATTTGCCAACATTATTTGATCTAAGATCTGTTCATGAACAGTCTCATTTTCAATTGGGACTAGAAGTTCTACCCTTCGATTTAAATTTCTCGGCATTAAATCAGCTGACGAAATATATACTTTTGCATTTCTATTAGGCATTTTTTTTGTACCATTACTAAAGCAGTAAATTCTAGAATGCTCTAAAAATCTTCCTATGATACTTTTTACAACTATGTTTTCTGATTTATCTTTAACTCCTGGTCTTAAACAACAAACACCCCTTACAAATAAATGAATTTTTACACCAGCATTCGAAGCTTCATAAAATTTATCAATAATTTCTGGATCTACTAAAGAGTTCATTTTTGCCCAAATAGCTGCAAATTTTCCATTTTTAGAATTTTTAATTTCAGCATCAATATTTTCATTTAAGGTTTGCCTCATATTTACTGGCGAAATAGAAATTTTATTTAAATTTTTTGGTTTTGCGTATCCTGTTACATAATTGAAAAACTTTTCAACATCTGATGCCATTTTCTTATCACAACTAAATAAAGACAAATCAGTGTAAATTTTAGCATTTACTGGATGATAATTGCCAGTTCCTAAATGAAAATAAGTTTGTATTTTACCCTGTTCTCTTCTTAAAACTAATGATGATTTTGCATGAGTTTTATATTTAGCAAAACCATAAACAATTTGAACACCTACTTTTTCTAAACTTCTTGATAGTTGAATATTAGCTTCCTCATCAAATCTAGCTTTAATTTCAATTAAAGCGGTAACTGTTTTTCCGTTTTCTGCAGCTGTTATTAAAGCTTTAACAATAGGTGAGTCTAGAGTTGTTCTATATAGAGTTTGTTTTATAGCTATAACTTTTTTATCATTTGCTGCTTGGTTTAAAAATTCAATTACTGAGTCAAATGTTTCAAAAGGATGATGAACAACTAAATCTTTCTTTTTAATAGTTTCAAAAAAATTATCATTATATTCTTTTAATCTTTCAACTTCTCTAGGTGTAAAATGTTTAAATCTTAATTTTGGATTTTTTACTTTACATATTTGATCTATATCTTGAATTCCAACAAGGCCAGCAACATTATAAATATAGTCAGGATTTATATCTAATTTATTAGTTATAAATCTTATCAATTCGTTATCACTATTTTCAAGAACCTCTAAACGAACAATATCACCCGTTCTACGTCTTTTTAAAGCCAATTCAAAAGATCTAACCAAATCTTCTGCTTCCTCTTGAATCTCTACATCGCTGTCTCTTATTACTCTAAAAATCATTTTCTTTTCTAAATCATGATCTGGAAAAATTTCATTAGCAAAAAAACTTATTACATCATCTAGAATCACAAATTTCTTATGATTTTTTGAAGACTCAATTTCAATAAATCTAGATAATGCTTTTGGTATTACTATTATTGAGTTTAAAATCCTTTTTTTATTTTTTTTTCTTAACTTCATTACAATTGCTCTTCCTTGATTGATTATAAATGGAAATGGATGTGCAGGATCAATTGCTGATGGTGTTAATAAAGGGTAAATCTCTTCTTTAAATATTTCTAAAAGTTTTTTTTTATCCTTAGTATTTAAATTAACTGGTTTAACTAAATTGATATTATTTTTTTTTAATTCCATAATCAGTTGAATAAAAATTTTGTTCTGTTTTTTTAATAGATTCTTAGTTTCAAGCACTACCTCATCCATTTGCTCTTCAGGTGTCAAACCATCAGAGCTTAGTGAGTCAACTTCTTGTTTTATTTGACTATATAACCCAGCTACACGGACCATAAAAAATTCATCTAGATTAGACCCAGCAATTGATAAAAACTTTACTCTTTCATAAAGAGGATTTTCGATATTTTGCGCCTCTAAAAGTACTCTATCGTTGAATTTTAACCAAGAAAGCTCTCTATTTATATATTTAGATTTCAACTCTTCTTTATGTTGTTTTTTTAAAGCAGTCATATATTTAGATTTTATGTATCAATTATACGTCATGAGACACGCAAAATCTAGTTGGGATGATTTAAGTATTAATGATTTTGATAGACCACTTACTAAAAGAGGCAAGAAAAATGCAAAAATGATTTGTGAATTTTTTGTTAAAAAAAAATTTGAATTTGATTATGCATTAATTTCATCATCAAAAAGAACAAAAAAAACTTTTCAAATTTTATCCAAGAAAATTAATAAGCCAAAAAAAGTTAATTTTTCAAAAGATTTATATTTAGTTGATGAGAATGAAATTATAAAAAAAATTAAAGAAATATCCAGTGAATATAAATCAATTTTGATTATAAACCATGAACCATCAGTGAAAAATTTAGTACGAAATCTTACAAAAAATCATAATACGAATAATTTTAAACTAATGAATTATAAATTCCCAACAGCAGCATTTGCAAAAATTGAGTTTGATATTAAATCCTGGAATGAAGTTGAGAAAAAGGGAGTATTAAAAAAATTTATAAGACCCAAAGATCTTCAAGATTCTAAAGAATAACCAGCTGATCTTACTGTTCTAATTAAAGGTTTTGTATTTTGTATGTTAATTGCTTGTCTTAATCTTCTAATATGAACATCAACTGTTCTAGACTCAACATATATATTTTCTCCCCAAACATTGTTTAAGAGTTGTTCTCTTGAATAAACTCTTTTTGGATTTTTGATAAAAAAATCTAAGAGTTTAAATTCAGTTGGACCCAAAGTAATTTCTTTATCTTTTCTATAAACTCTTTTTGTAATCCGATCTATTTTTAAATCAGTAAATTCTACAATGTCTGATGATGATTGAGGTTTAGATCTTCTCAATAAAGATTTAATTCTAGCATTCAATTCTTTTTGACTAAAAGGTTTAGTTACATAATCATCTGCACCTGTATCAAATGCTTTTAATTTGTCTTCTTCCTCCCCTTTTGCAGTTAACATAATGACAGGAATATCATTAAACTTATTATCTTTTTTTAAGTTTTTACAAATTTCAACACCAGATAATTCTGGTAACATCCAATCCATTAATATTAAATCTGGCTGTTTTAATTTTATTTGTTTAAGAGCATCTTCTCCATTTTCTGAATGACTGACTTTATAACCTTCTTTTTCAAGATTGTACTTTAACAAACTAACAATTGATGCTTCATCTTCAGCTATGAAAACATGAGCTGACATAAATCATTTTTCTCCGGTTACAATTGGCTCTGTTCCCTTGGGTCTATCACCTTCTAAATATTCGCCTTTAACTAAATAATAAACTTGTTCTGCAACATTTGTAGTATGATCACCAATACGCTCTATGTTTTTAGTTACAAACAATAAATGGGTTCCATCTTCTAAATTTTTTTCATTTTCTTTAAGATATTTTATAACTTCTTGCATACAAAGATTTGTTAGATCATCTATTTGCTCATCACCTTCCCAAACATTTACTGCCATTGGCGCAGATCTTTCTAGATAAGCATCTAATGTTGATTTTAATTGTTTTTGAACATTGGTAGATACTCTATTCAATGAGTCTACCAAGTTCTTTGGAAGATTTTCGTTAAGCAAAAGTGTTCTCTTGGATATATTTTTTGCTAAATCACCTATTCTTTCTAAATCTGAAGACATTTTCAAAGCCGTTACTGTCTCTCTTAAATCAATTGCCATAGGTTGTCTTAAAGCAATTAAATTCACAACTTGCTGTTCAATTAAAGTCTCATATTTATCTATTTTTTCATCTTCTTGAATAACAGCTTCTGCAATATTGGTATCTCTTGTTGTAATGGCTTGAATTGCTTTACCTAAAGAATCTTCACATGCACTTCCCATTTTAATTATATTAGCATTAAGATTTTTTAGTTCTTCTTCGTAAGATTTGACTGTATGTGGTGCTTCAGACATTATCCGAACCTCCCTGTTATATAATCTTGCGTTTTTTTATTATCAGGATTCTTAAATATTTTATCAGTAGATCCATGTTCAATCAATTGTCCTAAATGAAAAAAACCTGTATTTTGAGAAACACGTGCTGCTTGAGCCATAGAATGAGTTACAATTATTATTGTGTGCTCTTTTTTTAACTCATCAATCAATTCTTCAATTTGTGCTGTTGCTATTGGATCTAATGCTGAACAAGGTTCATCCATTAATATAACTTCAGGTCTTACAGAAATCGCTCTAGCAATACAAAGTCTTTGCTGTTGTCCTCCAGATAATCCAGTTCCAGGTTCATGCAACCTATCTTTTACCTCTTCCCATAGTGCAGCCTTTTTCAAACTAGTTTCAACAATTTCATCCATTTCTTGTTTTGATTGAGCCATACCATGAATTGTCGGACCGTAAGATACATTTTCATATAAAGTTTTTGGGAAAGGATTGGGTTTTTGAAAAACCATACCAATTTTTTCTCTTAGTCTTACGACATCACAACTTTTATCATTGATATTAAAATCATTAATTAAAATTTCTCCTTTAACACTACAGATATCAATTACATCATTCATTCTATTAAGACATCTTAGGAAAGTTGATTTACCACAACCAGATGGACCAATTAATGCCGTTACTTGATTTTCCTCAATATCTAAACTTATATTAAAGAGCGCTTGTTTTTTTCCATAAAAAACATCAACATCTTTTGCTTTAATCTTTATCATTTTAACTCCATTTTTTCTCAAACTTATGTCTTATTATTTGGGCAAATAAATTCATTATTATTAAAAAGCCAAGTAAGACCATTATACATGCCGAAACTTTTTCTACAAATCCCCTTTCAGCACTTTCAGCCCAAATATAAATTTGAACTGGTAAGCTTGCAGCAGGATCCATGGGTGATCCAGGTATCGTGTTAACAAAAGCAACCATTCCAATTAAAATTAAGGGTGCAGTTTCTCCTAAAGCTTGAGCTAAACCAATTATTGTTCCTGATAACGTACCAGGCATAGAAAGAGGAACTGTATGATGCATTGTGGTTTGCATTCGACTTGCTCCCATAGCAAGTGCTGCCTCTCTTATACTTGGTGGAACCGCTTTTAATGATGCTCTAGCAGCTATAATTATTGTTGGTAAGGTCATTAAGGACAAAGTGATACCTCCAACTAATGGGGTAGATCTTGGTAATTGAAATATAGCCAATAAAACTCCTAACCCTAATAGACCAAAAACTATAGATGGAACTGCTGCTAAGTTATTTATATTTACTTCAATAAAATCAGTAAATCTATTTTTAGGGGCAAATTCTTCAAGATAGATTGCTGCTAGAACCGCTACAGGAAAAGCTATCATTAAACAAACAAGTATAGAAAAAATTGAGCCCATAAATGAACTTGCTATTCCAGCTAGCTCTGCTTCTCTTGAGTCAGCATTTGTAAAAAAACTAATATTAAATTTACTTTCAACCTTACCATTTGCAACAAGTTGATCAAAAATTTTTAATTGATAATCGCTTACTCTTCTTTGGTCTTCAGGTAAATCTCTTGGATAATTTCCTTTAAAGACTTGGTCTAAATCATCTGAAGCAGTTAGATAAACTTCCTTTGTTTTTCCTATTAAATTAGGGTCATTTAAAAGTTCATTTTTAATTTCTTTTTCAAAAAAATAAGACACCATTCTCTTCAATTCATTTTCTTGATCTTCATTGGCGTTTGGATCTAAATCAGCCATTGATTTTAATGCTATATCGTAATAATCAGCGTCCTGTAAATCTTCTTTAGAAGGATTTTGGTCTAACATCATTAATTCAGCATCGAAAGTTACTGGAACAATAAGCCATGTTTTTTGAAAAGCTGAATAGCCAGTTGAAAAAATTTTAAAAATAAAGATTGTTAAAAATAAAAGTGCCATAAAAATTGCACTCAGACCGTATAAGCGAAATCGCTGTTCAGCTTTATATCTTTTATTTAATAATTGTTCTTTATTTTTATTCATATTTTTCTCTATATTTTTTAACAACTCTTAAGGCCACAATATTTAAACAAAGTGTTACTAAAAATAATGACATACCTAAAGCAAAAGCAGCTTGCGTTTTTGGGTCGCCAAAAGCTTGGTCACCAATTAGAATAACTACAATTTGAGCTGTAATCGTTGAAGTAGACTCTAAAGGATTTAAAGTTAAATTAGCAGCTAAACCAGAGGCCATAACAACTATCATTGTTTCTCCAATAGCTCTTGAAACACCAAGTAAAATAGATCCAACTATCCCCGGCAATGCCGCGGGAAAAATAACTCTCTTAATTGTTTCTGATTTAGTTGCTCCCATAGCGTAACTTCCATCTCTTAAACTTTGAGGCACACTTGTAATTACATCGTCACTTAAACTTGAAATAAATGGTATAATCATAATACCCATTACCCCTCCTGCTGCTAAAGCACTTTCAGCTGAAACTTCAAGACCCATTGAAGTTCCTAATTCTTTCAAAAATGGTCCAACAGTTAGGGCAGCAAAAAAACCATAAACAACTGTTGGTATACCAGCTAAAATTTCAATTAATGGTTTTGCATATTGTCTAACTTTAGTTGATGCATATTCAGCTAAATAAATTCCACTCATTAATCCAATTGGGATAGCAACGCACATAGCAATAAATGCAATAAAAAAAGTACCTGCAAAAATAGGGACTGCTCCAAAAGTATCTGAATACATTGTCGGATCTAAAGCCTCAGAAGAATCTCTAACAAAAGCTTTTGCTGGATACCAGTGAGTTCCAAAGACAAAATCAAATAATGGAATTACTTTAAAAAAATCTATAGTTTGAAATATAAGTGAGAAAACTATTCCAACAGTAGTTAATATTGCAGCTAAAGAAGCTGTAAATAAAACTGCGTTCAAAAATTTTTCAACTGGTTCTCTTGTTCTAGAATTAGATGAAATTCTTTTATATGCATAAGCAACAGAGGCAATAATTGCAGATAATACTATAACAACTTTTGAACTTTGAGCTATTGATCGAAGACTTAAATATTTTTCAGCTGAAGCTTCAATAAAAGGTGTAATTTCTCCAGTGAATTGCCCTCGAGACAATGCTTTTGATTTTTCGTATAATAAATTTAATTCATCATCAAGATAACCTTGATTTGAATAATCACTTAAGATTAATAGTTTTACAATTGTGGGCTCAAAAATTGCCCATAATGAAAAAATTATAAAGGCTGGTATTGCACACCAGATTGCAAGATAATAACCATAAAATTGTGGTAATGCGGTTAATCTTTTTTTTGTAGATTGAATTGTATAAGCTTTTTTGCGTCCAAAATAATAGCTTGTGAAACCTAGAAGAACAATAAATGTAAATAATATTAAGTTCACAGAATCTCCTTAAGTAAGGACTTTACTCTTTTTTTAAAAAAAAGGGGTCTAAAAAGACCCCCTTTTTAATCATTTGTTAACTGAGGAATAATTAATCACCCATAGCAACTAGCTTCGTAGCATTAGTTCTAGTTGTTTTATACAACTTAGAGTCTAATGGCACTAAACCAATGTCTGCTAAGTAACCACCTTTTCCAATAGCTTTCTTAGTTGTGAATTCTTTCACAAACTCATGTAAGCCTGGAATTACTCCAACGTGTGCTTTTTTGACGTAGAAGAATAAAGGTCTAGCAACAGCATAACTGTAGTCTTGAATAGACTTTAATGACGGTTGTCCACCATCAATACTTGCTGCTTGCAATTTATCTTTTGCAGCTAAGAAATAACTGAAACCAAAGAAACCAAACATTTCTTTATCTTGAGTTAACTTTTGGATGATTAAACTATCGTTTTCTCCAACTTCAATAGCAGCACCATCTTCTCTGTAAAGTTTTTGAGGTTTTTTGTATTTTTTATTTCCAGCTTCAAAACCAGCTTTATAAAGGGCTTTAGCTTCTTTAGTCATACCTTTTTTCATTACTAAAGAATTCCAAGCATCTCTAGTTCCTGATGTTCCTGGTGGGATCATCACTGAAATTTTTTGTTTTGGTAAGCTAGGGTCAATTTGGTCCCAAGTTTTATAAATATTTGGAACTAATTTACCATCAACAACTGTATGAGCAGCAAGTGCTAAATATAATTGTTCTTTAGTAAAGTTTACTGGTTTTGCATCTTTGCTGTAAGCTAATGTAATACCATCGTTACCAATTACGATCTCAACGATATCATTAACACCATTTTTCTTACATAGAGCTTTTTCTTTATCTTTCATAGCTCTTGATGCGTTTGTAATATCTGGATGTTGTTCACCTACACCAGCACAGAATAGTTTAGCTCCACCACCAGTACCAGTAGACTCGATTACAGGAGTTTTAAATCCTGAACCACCAAATCTTTCAGCAACAACTGTTGCATAAGGGAATACTGTAGAAGAACCAACTATCTTAATTTGATCTCTTGCTTGAGCAACAGTTGCAATTGAAAGTGCAACTAAAGAAGCAATTACTATAGTTAGTTTTTTCATTATCTTTAATCCTTTCGTTATTTATTAATTAAAAGATGATTGACTCGTATAAATTTATTGAATCTTTAATATTACAGAATTGTTACACTTTTGTTAAAAAGGTAACTTTTTAGTTGTATTTTTTTGATATAATTATTTGATCAATATCAGTTTCTAAGCCACCAATACATGAAACAGGGTTTACCTGTTCATTAAGAGCTAGTTCTTTGGTTGGACGTAAAGTTATTTCTAGTTTTACTAAGTTAACTAATTCCTCTCTAATTTTTTCATCATATCTCCAGCTTGGCCATGAACTTGGGGTTGAAAATATAGAGGTTAAATAGCTTGTAGCCATAGTATATCTATAATTACTCAAATTTTCATTCCTCAATAAAAAATCTCTTACAGAATTAAAAATATTCCTACATCTAAAAGAATCTGAAAAATAATTTTCCTTCTTGAGATTTCTATTCATAGGAACAGAAACAATTAAATCAATTGAATTTTTTGAATACGAGGTAACTACGTCTGTATAAAATTCAGCTTCAGTAACTTCTAAATGATCTTTAATAGAAGGATATGAAGTTTTCAAATCTGCCTCTAATCTAAAAATTCCAATATCAAAAACTGTAAGTTGCTGATTTCTTAATAATGTTGTGATATCTTTAGAAAAAACACTTGTTGTTATAGAGCTTAATAAAAAAGCAAAAATCAAAATATTTTTGAATATTTTAACCATATAAAAAAATTAATTAAAAGATTAACATTAATCAAGTAAAGAATTGTTAAAAAAACCTTCTAAAACTATTACAATATAATATTTTTTAAATTTAAGTTTTCGCTGGTAAATAAATTTGAATTTCAGTTCCTTGGTTTTCCTCACTTAGAATCTCATAGTGTCCACGATGTTGAGTAACTATATGTTTAACAATAGCTAATCCTAAACCAGTTCCACCAACCTTGTTACTTTGTTCAAGATCTACCCTAAAAAATCTTTCTGTAATTCTAGAAATATATCTTTGAGGAATGCCAACACCTTCGTCTTTAATACTGATCATAAAATTTTTTTCTAACAATTTACCATCGCTAATTTTGCTTGATATAAAAATAGACTTATTTTCCTTTGAATACTTAATTGCATTATCTAAAAGATTAGAAAAAACAGTTTGTAATTTTTTTTCATCTCCAATAACAATCGTTGGATTAGCGAGAGATAAATTAATATTTAATTTCTTTCTTTTTAAAATAATCTCAAAATTACTGATGATTGTTTTGAAAAGATCATTTATATCAACTAAAGAGTTTGGCCTTATGTGTTCTTCTAATTCAATTCTTGTGAGTATTAAAAGATCATTAATTAAATTTTCCATTCTATTTGATTGATCAGTCATTATTTTCATAAATTTTTTTTTAGCCTTTTCATCATCAGACGCTGGGCCCTCAATTGTTTCTAATGATCCTTTGATTGCCATTAAAGGTGTTCTTAATTCATGGCTTACATTAGCGACAAAATCAGTTTTAAATTTTTGTGCTTTTGTAATTTCAGTAAAATCTTTTAAAAATAACACAACAGAATCTGGTTCAGTAAATAAATGAGTTGGACCAGGAATAATATAAATTTTATAAAATTGATATGATGGGAGGTCTATTTCAATGTCAATATTTTTTGTTTTATTTTCAACAATAGCTTTTTCAATATTTTCTATTAATTCTGGTTTTCGAATTACAGAGGATATGTTTTTATCAATTAAATTACTTCCAAATCTTTTTAATGCACTTGGATTTGCATATTTAATTATGTTAAATTTATTTAATGCAAAAAACTGATCCTCAAGTTCATCAATAATTACTCTTTTGGTTTTTTCCTCTCTTTTATTAATTATTGTAGCGGTATTTATTGATTTGTTTTTTTTTTGATTAAGTAAATAGAGAAGATAAACTATTACAGCTATGAGTAGAATGATGAAATATTCCATAAATTTAGACGGCTTAATTTTGCATCATTACACTTTTTAATGCAAATAAATTAAAGAAAAATTAACTAATGATTTGGTGAAATATTGTTAAAAAATATTTTTGCTGTTTCTTCCCAAGTGAATTTTTTTGCAAATTCAAGACAATCATTTCTATTAACTTTCAAGGCTTTATGGGCCGAAACTTTAAGATCATTATCTAAACAATTTATTTTGGATCCTTCAAATATATCTTTAGGACCTGGAACAGGATACGCAGCAACAGGTGTTCCACAATTTAAAGCTTCTGTAACTACAATTCCAAATGTATCTGTTTTACTAGGGAAAACAAAAACATCAGAAGATGCAAAATGTGATGCTAATTCCCCATTTGTTTTTTCCCCTAAAAAAATATCTTTAGGAAATTCTTTTTTCAATTTTTTTAAATCAGGTCCTTTTCCTATAATTATTTTTGTACCTTCTAAATCACATTCTAAGAAAGCTCTTATGTTTTTTTCAACTGCAACTCTTCCAACATAAATCCAAATAGGTCTTTTATGAGGTAAATCAATTTTTTTAGGGTTCTTAAAAGCTCCATGATTTCCTCCTCTAGTCCAAGTAATCATTTTATTGTCATCTATACCTATATCGATTAATTCTTTTCTCATAGACTCTGTAGTTACTAAAATTCTCTCAGCCTTATTATGAAAATTTGCTAAGAATTTTTCAGCCCATTTTGCTGGTATAATAGGAAAGTAAAGTTTTAGATATTTATCAAATCTTGTATGGAAACTCGTAGTAAACTTTAGATTATTTTTTAAACAATATCTTCTTGCCATAATGCCTATCGGGCCTTCGGTAGCGATATGAATTGCATCTGGATTGATTTTCTTTATTAAATTACCAACTCTTGGCCATACATTTATAGACAACTTAATTTCATTATATTTCGGCATCGGAAAAGTAAAAAATAAGTCAGGTGTAATATATTCTATTCTATGACCTTGTTCTTTTAATACATTGCCTGTTTCATGTAAGGTTCTTACGACACCATTTACTTGTGGAAAATATGCATCTGTAGCAATTAAAATTTTCATTAATTATGAAGCTTTTTTTAATTCTTCAGTTTTAATTGGTTCAATTATTTCTTTATCGTCTAAATATTGTTCTCTTATTTTGTCCCAATATAATATTTCAAAACTACCATCATAATTTTCGGCTAATGCGGTACAAGATTCAACCCAGTCTCCACAATTTAAATAATTGACCCCATTAAAGTCTCTATCCTCAGCATGATGGATGTGGCCACAAATAATTCCATCAAATTTTTTTCTTTTTGCATAATCTGAAAGTGTTTTTTCATATTCACCAATATATTTAACTGCATTTTTGACTTTATACTTTAAAAATTTTGCAAGAGACCAATATTCTTTTCCTCTCAATCTTCTAAAAAAATTAATTATTACATTTAATTTTAATAGTAAATTATAGGCTATTGATCCAAGTTTAGATAACCATTTAGCATGTTTCATAACACCATCCCAAGCATCACCATGAACAACAACATATTTTTTTCCTGCATTTGTTTCATGAATAACTCTATTAACCATATGGATGTCACCAAAATGCATTGGAATAAATTTTCTTAACATTTCGTCATGATTACCCATTATGTAGAAAACTTTGGTACCATGTCTAGCTTTTCTTAAAATTTTTTGGATTACATCATTATGTTCTTGAGGCCAAAAAAAACTTTTTTGCATTTCCCAGATATCTATAATGTCCCCTACAAGATAAAGATTTTCGGATCTTGAGTTTTTAAAAAACTCTAAAAGTTTTTTCGCCTGACAACCCTTGGTACCTAAATGAACATCAGAAATAAATATACTTTTATATTTAAGTAAATTAGGCATTTAAAGACCTATATTTTAATACAACTGTAACACGAATCATGTACTTCTTATTTCATTTGAATGTTACAAATTTGTTAAAAATTTTTTAAGGAATAATTATGTTATGTTGTTTGATTTATAATTTGAATTCTTCCTCTGGAAGAAAATCTATATTCATAAATAGGATTTTATCTAAGTTAAAAGAGAATATTTCTGTAGACTACTTTGAAACAAAAACAATAAATCAAGCTAAGAAAATTTTCAAAAATTTTAATCAAAAAAATTATGATCGACTAATAGTAGCTGGTGGTGATGGTTCAGTTTCTTTTGCAATTAATGAATTAATTAAAAATAATTTTGATTTTAAAGACGATTTTGCCATAGGTTATATTCCTGCTGGCACTGCAAATTTGCTTCAAGCTGAATTATCAATGAATAAAAAAGTTGATGATATAGTAAATGTGTTGGTTTCTAATAATTATAAATCCTCTAATCTTGTAAAAATTAACGATAATTATTTCTTTTTAATGGCTGGTATAGGATGGGATGCAAAAATTGTTCATTCAATTAATTCAAAAATAAAAAAGATTCTAGGTAAAATTATATTTGGTATCAAAGGTTTTCAATATTTCTTGTTTATGAATAATAAAAAGTTAAATGTCACTTTTGATGGTCAATTTTATCAAGCAGACTGGATATTATCTTCAAATACCAAATATTACGCTGGACATCATAAAATAAATAAAACAAATATTTTTGAAGAGAAATTAGTCACCTATATATTTAAAGATTTGACTAGGATTAGTTTATTATATTCAATTTTTTTAATAATTCTTAATGGTGATTTAAGTAAAAATAAAAATGTTATTACTACTTATGCACAAAACATTACAATTGATGGAAATGATTTGATACCTGTTCAAATTGATGGAGATAATTTTGGTTCATATAAAAAAATTCATTTAAATCTATCAAATAAAAAAGTGAATTTTCTTGTAAAATAATTATTTTATTCTTCCATAAATATCTTGGTATCTAACTATATCAGTTTCTTTTAAAATTGAGCCTACTTGTGCTTCAATAATTTTGACTGGTTTTTTATAGGGATTTTCTATTCTATGAATTGCACCTAGTGGAATAAAAATAGTTTCATCAGGTTTCATAGTAAAATATTTCTTATTTAATGTAATTTTAGGCTTACCATGAGTAACTACCCAGTGCTCAGCTCTATGATGATGTTTTTGAAGACTTAATATACCTTTTGGTTTTACATATAATTCTTTAATTAAAAATTCCTTACCGTTAAATAGATTTACATAACTGCCCCAAGGTCTATGAAATACATTCTTCTTTTTATAATAATGTCTTTTATTTCGTCCATACATCTTACAGATTTCTTTCCAAGATCCTAAATCAGACCAAGGAATATCTAATTTGATAGCATTTATATCTTTGGTTTTTTCTAATATTGCATAGTCAAAAGACTTGGCTTTTGCTTTTGTGAAAGATTGTTTGTTTAAATAATATACATTACTTTTATATTTTGCTTTTAATACTGCTTTATTACAATTTCGATAAATATTTGGTTGGTATTTCTTAAAATTATTTATTATTGAGTCTTTTCTCAAATAAAACATTCCAGAATTCCAATAACCTTTTTTACTAATTATTTGTTTAGCTTTAGCCTTTTTGGGTTTTTCTACAAATCTAGTTACTTTGTTACTTTTTGTTAAAAAATAACCAAATTCACTTGAGGGCATTTTGGGTTTAATCCCAAAAATAAAGATATTGTTATGAGTAAGTTTCTTTTGATTTTTTTTGATAGCCTTATTTAATAAACCAACTTTTTCTATCAAATGATCAGCAGCCAAAAACATTAATGGTTGTTCGTTTGGAATGTCTTTAATTAAAGCCGTACTTAATATAGCGGGTGCAGTATTTCTTTTTGCTGGCTCTAAAACTATCTTGAATTTTCTTATTTTGTGTTTTTTTAAATGTTGTTTTACTTGTCTTAAATATTTTGCATTAGTGCTTATAATTGGTGCATCAAATATAGACGCTTTTACTCTATCAAGAGTTTTTCCCAATAAAGTCCAATTACCAAAGTCTATAAACTGTTTAGCTTGATGTTTTTTAGCATTAGGCCAAAGTCTTGTTCCTGCTCCACCACATAAAATAACTGGGCGAATTTTCATCAAATTTTTGAGTAATCCTTAACTTCTTTTTTCTTACCAGGATGTGTTGGTGCTCCTAAATATGCCGGTCCAACTGTTTGTGCATATTTCCAAAGTGTTCCTGAGCCAAAATCAGATTTTCTAGCCTTCCATTTTCTTTTTCTTGAAGCTAATTGTGCTCTTGTTAATCGAACATTAATTGTTCCTTTTTTAGCATCAATATCAATAACATCTCCATTACGTAAAAGAGCTAATGGTCCGCCTAAAGCAGCCTCTGGTCCAACGTGACCTACGCAAAATCCTCTTGTTGCTCCTGAAAATCTTCCATCAGTAATTAAAGCAACTTTCTCTCCTTTACCTTGACCATAAATTGCACCAGTTGTTGAGAGCATTTCTCTCATACCTGGTCCCCCTACTGGTCCTTCGTATCTAATAATGATTACATCACCATCTTTATATTTTCTACTTTGAACTGCTTTCATTGCACTTTCTTCATTATCAAAACATCTTGCTTTGCCAGTAAATTGTAATTTTTTTAATCCTGCAATTTTCACTATTGCACCTTCAGGAGCTAAATTACCTTTTAATCCTACAACACCTCCATCAGGTGATAAGGGCCTGTTATAAGCTCTTAAAACTTTTTGTTTCGGATTAAATTTTATTCCCTTTAAATTTTCTTTCATTGTTTTTCCTGTAACTGTCATACAGTCACCATGGATGTAGCCACCATCATATAAAGTTTTCAAAAGCATCGGCACACCACCTGCTAACCACATATCTTTTGCAACATATTTTCCACCTGGTTTTAAATCTGCAAGATAAGGTGTTCTTTTAAATATTTTTGCAACATCCATTAAATCAAATTTAATTCCAGCTTCATTAGCAATTGCTGGTAAGTGTAATGCAGCATTAGTTGAACCACCGGTTGCCGCAACAATAGTTGCTGCATTTTCTAATGCTTTTCTTGTAACGATATCTCTTGGTTTAATTCTTTTAGCTAATAATTCCATTACCATTCGACCACTTGCTTTTGCATACTTATCTCTTTCTTCATATGGAGCAGGTGTTCCTGCTGAATAAGGTAAAGCTAAACCAATTGCTTCTGATACACAGGCCATAGTGTTAGCTGTAAATTGACCACCACAAGCTCCAGCTGTTGGACATGCAACTAATTCTAATTTTCTTAATTCTTTTGCTGACATTTGTCCTGATGAATGTTTTCCAACAGCTTCAAAAACATCTACCACTGTTACATCTTTACCTTTATATTTTCCTGGGAGTATTGATCCACCATAAATAAAAACACTTGGAACATTTAATCGAACCATGGACATCATTAAACCTGGTAAAGACTTATCACAACCTGCGATACCTACTAATGCATCATAACAGTGACCTCTAACAGTTAATTCGGCACTATCTGCTATTACTTCTCTTGAAATCAATGATGATTTCATTCCCTCGTGACCCATTGCAATACCATCAGTAACCGTGATTGTACAAAATTCTCTTGGTGTTCCACCTGAAGCTCTTACACCCTTTTTAACCGATTGAGCCTGTCTCATTAAAGCGATGTTGCATGGAGCAGCCTCATTCCATGTTGATACAACTCCAATAAATGGTTTTGATACATCTTTTTCAGTCTCACCCATTGCATAATAAAAAGATCTATGTGGAGCCCTATCTGCACCTAAAGATGTATGTCTACTCGGTAATTTTTTCTTATTAAACTTCCGCATTATAAATTCTTAATAGTTAAAGATATTTTTTTGATATCATTTTTTAAATTACTATAGTTAGTTTTTTCTTGTTCAACAATATTTTTTGGTGCTCTATCAGTAAATCCCTTATTTGATAATCGTTGTGATATCTTGTCCATTTCTTCTTGATATTTGCTCTGTCTTTTGACTAGATTTTCTTTTATTAGATTTAAATCAACATTTTCATCAAAATATATCTTAAATATGTCTCCAGATATAACTAGTGTAGCTGATGGCTTTGCTTGATCTTTTTCATAAAAATTATTAATCCGACCAAGTCTCTTAAGGACTACTTCATTATTAGACATTAAAGTTTTGTTCTTTTTAGCAATTTTATTAATTGATATATCAACAAATGAACCTGGGCTTACATTTAACTCATTTTTAAATGATCTTAATTCCGAAATGATATTAATAATTTTTTCAACATCTTTTTGAGATTGATCTTTTTTAACTTTACCAGATGGCCAATTTTTATACATGAGAAAATTTTTATTTGATTTATCAAACTTGTTTCTTAACCATATTTCTTCAGTCACAAATGGAATAAAAGGATGAAGCATTACAAGTATTTGTTTGAAAATATAAGCAGATACTTCTTTTACCTCTTTTTGAGCTTTTTTATCCTCAGAATAAAGAATTGTTTTTGAAAGTTCGATATACCAGTCACAAAATGAATGCCAAGCGAATTGATAAGCATTTCTTGCAGCCTCATCAAATCTATAATCCTCAATGTTTTTTTGAATTTTGTTTTTAACTTCTATCAACTCGGAATAGATCCATTTATTAATATTCAATTTCGTTTTTGGAACTTTATCAGTTTTAGTAAAATCACATTTATTTGTAACTAAAAAATTATTAGCGTTCCATAATTTGTTTAAAAAATTCCTATACCCTTTAACTCTATCTTCAGAAAGTTTAACGTCTGTTCCTGGTGAAGCCATGGACAATAAAGTAAATCTCAAAGCATCAGCACTGTATTTTTCTATTAATTCTAGTGGATCAATAACATTACCTTTTGACTTAGACATTTTTTGTCCTTTTTCATCTCTAACTAAAGCATGAACATAAATATCTTTAAAAGGTTCTTTGTTAAGAAATTCCATTCCAAACATAATCATTCTTGCTACCCAGAAAAAAATTATATCAAAACCAGTTACTAAAACTGTAGTTGGATAAAACTTTTTTACATAATCTTTTTTATCTGGCCAACCTAAAGTAGCAAATGGCCATAAACCAGATGAAAACCATGTATCAAGTACATCTGGATCTCTATTAAGCTTAACCTCTCTTTTATAATATTTCTTAGCTAATTTAATTGCTTCTTTTTCATTAACAGCAACAAATATTCTTTTATCAGGTCCATACCATGCAGGAATTTGATGGCCCCACCAAAGCTGTCTTGAGATACACCAGGGTTCTATATTGTTCATCCACTGAAAATAAGTCTTAGACCAGTTAGTTGGAAAAAAATTTGTTTTTTTTGATTTGACTATTTTTTTTGCTTTAACAGCTAATTTTTTTGCATCAACGAACCATTGTTCTGTTAGAAAAGGTTCTATAACAGAATTTGATCTATCACCATAAGGAACTTTATTTTTAATATTTTCTTCCTTAACAAAATAATCTTTTTCTTTGAGCTCACTTAATATTTTTTTACGAGCATCAAATCTGTCCAAGCCCACATAATCTTTTGGTGCATTTTCGTTTATTTTCCCTTCTTCAGTAAAAATATTTATAATTTCGAGTTTATTTCTTTGGCCAACTTCATAGTCATTAAAATCGTGCGCTGGTGTAATTTTTAATGCTCCAGTTCCTTGCTCAGGGTCTGCGTAATTATCTTTGATAATTTTAATTTTTCTTCCTACTATTGGAATTCTAACTATTTTATTAACATAATTTTTATATCTTTTGTCTTTTGGATTAACTGCAATAGCAGTATCTCCAAGCATTGTTTCGGGCCTTGTAGTAGCAATTGTAATAAATTCTGAGGAATTTTCGATTGGATATCTAATATAGTATATTTTAGAGTTCATCTCTCTTTGATCAACCTCAAGATCTGAAATTGCTGTTTTAAGCACCGTGTCCCAATTAACTAATTTTTCAGCTTTATAAATTAATTTCTTTTTATGTAATTCTACAAAAACTTTAATAACGGATTTGGATAAATTTTCATCCATTGTAAATGCATTTCTTGACCAATCGCATGAGCAACCAAGTTTTTTTAATTGGTTTATAATTATGTCACCATACTGATTTTTCCATTCCCATACTTTTTCAATAAATTTTTCTCTTCCCAAATTATTTTTATTTAAATTTTCTTGTTCTATTTTTTTTTCAACAAGCGCTTGGGTTGCAATACCAGCATGGTCAGTACCAGGTTGCCATAAAGTTTCGTAATTATTCATTCGATAGTATCTAATTAAAAAATCTTGAATAGAATTATTCAATGCATGACCCATGTGTAAACTTCCAGTAACGTTTGGTGGTGGAATAACTATTGAAAATTTTTTTGAATTTTTTTTAGGTTTAAATAAATCGTTTTTTTCCCAATACGAATAAATCTTATCTTCAACTTTTGAATGTATATATTTATCACTTACCATGGGTGTAATTAGTTTATAATTTAATAATTTAAATTAACAATAATCAAATTAGAACTTTATTTAATAGACTAATTGCAAATATTTTATATAAAACTCAATGTAGCTATCTACTAAAACATATGGCAACGTGGCGGAATGGTTACGCAGAGGATTGCAAATCCTTGTATCCCGGTTCGATTCCGGGCGTTGCCTCCAAAAAAAATCTTGTTTTAGTTTAAAAAGAAAGTAAGTTGATTTTCTATATTCCTCGGTAGCTCAGTTGGTAGAGCAGTTGACTGTTAATCAATTGGTCGCAGGTTCGAGTCCTGCCCGAGGAGCCATTAGTCTTATATCAATGAATTTTTCCATTATAGAAAAATTCATCTAATAATATTTCACTTTTATAAGCAAGATTAGGAGAGTCTTCTGGGTGTGGAATTTCTATTTTTTCTATTTTTTTATATTTTACAAGAGAATTATTTACAAATGTCACCTCAAAAACATTAGGTACTTGGATAGAATTTATTTCAAATACTTCACAACAATTATTTGGATGAATATGTACCAAAGTGAAATATTTATTTAATTTGCGAATAATTTTAAAAAACTTCCTATTAAATATTCCTTTTTTTATTCTGGAAAAATCATGAAACTCAATGACAATATGATCAAATCTATTTAAGTTTTTTTCTTTAATATTAGATAAAATTTCGTACTCAAAACCCTCGATATCCATTTGTAAAATAAGTTTTTTATTTTCCAAAGATTTCAGAAGATAGTCTAAAGAGATTTGATTTTTTGTATTTTTAGTTGATAAATTTTTTTTTATAAATTTAAATTCATTTAATTTTTCAATTTTTTCTTCTAAAGATTTTTCTAAAGTCCCATCGATCAAAATTGAGTCGATATTCCACTCTTTTTTTAATTTTCTTTCAAATTCAAAGCTTGCTGCAACTCCAGGCGATATACAAAAATCGATATTATTTAAATTATTTGGTAATATATATCCTCCATCATTCTTTGGCCCAATTCTTTCTAAAGTTAAGTCTGTTTTATAAATTTTTAATAATTCAAGCTGATTTATAAGTTTTGCATTTTTTATATCTTTATTAAGAAAATTATTTAAAAATGAATTTCGTATGATGTAATTAGAAAATCTTTCAATTGATGAAATAAATCCCTCTTCTTTTAATACATTAATAAATTTAGAAAATAAGTTCATAATAGAATTATAATAAATAATTCTAATTAATTTAAAACTTTAAACTTAAATTTTATTAAGTGCTAACCTACTTTAGAAATATTGCTAGTTAACTGTAATGATTTATTAAATTTAAGTTTTTGATCAGCATTTAATTCTGAATATAATTTTACTAAAAAATTATAATTCACATTTAAATGACCTTCTTGAGATTTTTCAAGATTGACTAAATATTCAGAAAAATCCTCAAAAAAATAATTTATAGGTACTTTTAAATAATTTGAAAGTTGAAGTAATCTTATCGAACTTACACCGTTAGTACCTTTTTCATACTTTTGTATTTGCTGAAATGTAACATTTATTGCTTTCGCTACTTTAGTTTGTGTCAAACCTAAGGCCAATCTTCTAATCTTGAGCTTATTGCCCAAGTGCTTATTAAAATTATCTTCCATTAAGACCCCTCTTAATTTTTTTAAAGACTTATTCAACAAGTTTTTAATACCTACTGCAACTATATTTTTTTTTATTTTTTAGGGAAAACTGTGATTTACGAAAACATTGTCAAGCATTACTTATGCTTTAATTTAAGAAAAATTTCTTGTAATTGATATTGATTATAGTATCTGGCTTAAAAAAAGTTTGGTTCTATCACTCTTTGGATTTGCAAAAAATTCCTTTGTATCAGCTTTTTCTACTATCATTCCTTCATCCATAAAAATCATTTGATCGGCTACTTCCTTGGCAAAACCCATCTCATGGGTAACCACTATCATTGTCATCCCTTGTTTTGCTAAATTTACCATTACATCTAAAACTTCTTTGATCATTTCTGGATCCAGAGCAGAGGTTGGTTCATCAAAAAGCATTATTTTTGGCTCCATACATAGGGCTCGAGCGATGGCTGCTCTTTGTTGTTGTCCACCAGATAATTGGCCTGGATATTTTTGTGCCTGATCTAATATTTGTACTCTTTCTAAATGTTTTAAAGCTAATTCTTCAGCATCTTTTTTAGGCATTTTCTTAACCCAAATTGGAGCTAGAGTGCAATTATCTAAAATAGACAAGTGAGGAAATAAATTAAATTGCTGAAATACCATTCCTACTTCAGCTCTTATTTGCTCGATATTTTTAGTGTCTTCTGTTAACTCTGTTCCATCAACAATTATATTTCCTTCTTGATGTTCTTCCAATCTATTAATACATCTTATCAAAGTTGACTTTCCTGAACCTGATGGTCCACATACAACAATTTTTTGTTTAGGCTTTACTTCAAGATTTATTTCTTTTAAAACTTGAAAATCTCCAAACCATTTATTCATGTTATTAATTTGAATAATATTATCTGACATATTTTTATCTATCGGTTTTATATTTTTGCTCTAAATTATAACTATATTTACTCATTGCATAACAAATAATCCAGAAAATTATTGCAGCAAAAACATAGCCTTCCATTGCAAACCCCAACCATTCTGGGTTAGTTTTAGCTAAATTCAACATTCCAACAATTTCTAAAAGACCAACAACAAAAATTAACGGAGTATCTTTTACTAAAGCTAGAAAAGTATTTGCTATACCAGGAATTACCAATTTTAAAGCCTGTGGTAAGATTACAAATATATGCATTTTCCAATACCCCATCCCTAAAGACTTAGCAGCTTCGTATTGTCCTCTTGGAAGTGCTTGTAAACCACCTCTTATTACTTCAGCAACATACGCAGCTTCAAATAATGATATGGCAATTATACATCTCACTAATTTATCTATAAAAAAATCTGCTGGTAAAAACATCGGAAACATCACAGCGGACATAAATAAAACAGTAATCAATGGAACACCTCTCCAAAATTCAATAAAACCAATTGAAATGTATCTAATTAGAGGGAATTCTGATCTTCTACCTAAAGCAAAAGCCATTCCTATTGGAAAACAGAATATTAAACAGAAAAAAGAAATTATAAAAGTTAATGATAATCCGCCCCAAGCACCAGTTTCTACCCAATTCAAACCATCTAACTTTCCTAATTCTATTGTTTCCTCGAAAAAGAGAAAATATTTCAATGCTATATAAAGAACAATTGGAACTATCAAAAAATAATAAAACCTAAATTTGCTTGGAATAAAAAAACCAAGAATAATTGATAAAATTGCAGCTATGATTCCATACGAAAAATCAAAAAAAACTGGGCCACCAGAAATAAAGAAAAATATAAATAAAAACGCTATTAAAGGATAAATTACGACATAATAAAGTGTTAAATATTTTTTGAATCTATCGGTTGCAAAAAATCCAACTGAACCAAGTAGTGCCAAAGCTATGAATGAAAGATTAATTCTCCACTGTTCAGCGTTGGGATACATTCCATACATAAATCTTCTCATCCAAACTTTAATATAAGTCCAGCAAGCACCAGAACCTGAACAAACATCTTTACTATCACCTGCAAAACTAGCATCAATAAAAAACCAGCTTAAAACCGGTGGGGTAGATTTTATTACTACAAAAATTATTAATAATGATAAGACGGCATTAAAATTATTAGTATTGATATTTTTATTAATAAGGTCTAGTTGTTTAATTCCACTATATTCAATTCTTACAAAATAAAGACCAATAAATCCTAATATTAACGGCATTAAAAAGCTTAAAAAATTTGGTAAAAAACCTACAATATTTAATTTAAAAAATGAGTTTAAAAATACATCAAAAATACTGATGAAAAATAAAAAAGAACCCAAATATAAAAAAGTATTCAAATTATTTTTATCTGGTTTTAAAAAATTTATTTTAGTCATTATTTTTCCTGTATTGCAATTTTTTTGTTATACCAATTCATTAAGATTGAAATTGAAATACTCAAACTTAAATATGTAAACATTGTAATAGAAACAATTTCGATTGCCTTACCAGTTTGCATCAATGCAGTACCAGCAAAAACTAAAACTAAATCTGGATATGCAATTGCTGCAGCTAAAGATGAATTTTTTGTTAAGTTTAAATATTGATTAGTTGTTGGTGGAATTATAATTCTCAATGCTTGTGGCATTATCACTAGTTTTAAAACTTGATTAGGTGTCAATCCGATTGAAGCTGCAGCTTCTTTTTGACCTTTTCCTACTCCTTGTATTCCTGCTCTAACACATTCAGCAATAAATGTTGCTGTATAAAGTGATAGAGATAAAGTTAAAGCAATTAATTCTGGTGGTAAACTTAGCCCACCATCATAAACAAATGAAGTAGCAGCCAATTGTTTTAATTTAGGAATTTCAAAGGATAAACTTACACCTCCGATTAAAAAACTCAAAAGAGGTAAAATTAAAATTAATCCAATTGCAATTAAAAAAACAGGAATTTGTTTACCCTGCGTTTCTTGCAATTTTTTTGCCTGAAATCTAATTACAATAATTGCAATTACTGCGGCAACTATTGAATAAAAGAAGATATTAAAATTTTCCCAAATAAAAGCAGGAACATAAAGACCTTTTATTGTTAAAAAAAATACACCAAAAATTGCTTCAGCATCTTGAGGCAATGGAAGAGCTCTCAATGCTGCAAAATACCAAAAAAATATTTGTAGAAGAAGTGGTATATTTCTAAAAAATTCTACATAATAAGCTGCGAATTTATTTATTAAATAATTTGGAGATAATCTTGCTACTCCAACTATAACACCAATTATTGTTGCTATAATAATTCCAATAACAGAAACAAGTATGGTATTAAGTAAACCTACTAAATAAGCTCTAAAATATGAGTGAGAACCATCATACTCTATTAAAGAAAACTGAACATCAAAAGATGATTCTTGAGATAAAAAACCATAACCAAAATCAATACCTCTGTTTTCCATATTGATTTGAGCGTTGTAGGTAAAAAAACCAAAAATAAGAACTACAGCAATTACTGTAATTAATTGGGGGCCTAAATCTTTTAATTTAAAATTCACGATGGAATAATATATGGGTTTATAAAAAAAAGGGCTAGAAAAATCTAGCCCTTTTAAATTGTTTTAAACTACAATTATCTTGCAGGTGGAACGTAAAGTATTCCGCCTTTTGTCCATAATTGATTTGGACCTCTGTCAGGTAAAATACCAGTGTCAGCGATATTTCTCTTATAGCTTTCACCGTAGTTTCCAACTTGCTTGATAATTCTTAAACTCCATTCGTTATCAAGACCAAAAGCAGCACCTAATTCACCTTCAGCACCAACCAATCTCTTAATAGCTGGATTTTCTGAAGTTTTCATTGAGTCTGCATTTGCTGAAGTGATTCCATATTCCTCAGCTTCAATCATAGCATTTAAAGACCATCTTACGATATCTTCCCATACTGAATCACCTTGTCTAACAACTGGACCTAATGGCTCTTTAGAAATTGTTTCAGGTAATACAATGTGTTCATCTGGATTGCTCATTTTAGTTCTTTGAGCAGCTAAACCAGATTTATCAGTTGTATACGTATCACATCTTCCAGAATCATAAGCAGCAACAACCTCGTCTGCTTTTTCAAAAGCTACTGGCTCATAAGAAATTCCTTTAGAATTAAAGAAATCTCTCATATTCAACTCAGTAGTTGTACCAATGTTTGTACAAGCTGAGATACCATTTTTGAATTGATTTACTGAAGTGATACCAGAACTTTTTCTAACCATGAAACCTTGACCATCGTAGAAATTTACTCCAACGAAAGTAAGTCCAATATCAGCATCTCTAGAAAGAGTCCAAGTTGTGTTTCTTGATAAGATATCAATCTCACCAGATGTCAAAGCTGTAAATCTTTCTTTAGCACTTAGTGGTGTAAACTTAACCTTGTTTGCATCACCTAGAACTGCAGCAGCTACCGCTCTACATACATCAACGTCAACACCAGTCCAATTTCCTGCAGCATCAGCATTAGAAAATCCTGGAAGACCTTGAGATACTCCACATCTTACAAAACCCTTTTTTTGAGTGTTTTTAAGTGTTTTAGATTTTTTAGCAGCCATAGTCTCTGTTGTAAAAGTAAACAACACAGCTACCATAGCAACTAAAGAAGTTAATTGTTTTAAGTATTTAAACATTATTCTTCCTTCTGTTATTATTTATTTGTTAACAAATAATTCAAAACTAAGTTTTGAATATTTATAATTTAACCACGTTAAAAAAACCTCTTCAAGAACAAAATTAGCTCAATAAAACAATATATTTAGGCTATTTTTAACTAATATTTAGGCTGAAAAGTTATTTATTAAAACTTTATTTACTTTCTTTTCTCAGTTGTTCTATCTTGATTTTTTTTTGTAGACTTCTATTTTGATTATATAAAAGATTAAATTTAGTTCTTTCATCAGTAAAAATTACAATTTTTTTTGCATTTCTAATTTCAATGTTATCAGCTACTGCACTTATTGGTCTTTTAAGAGGGTTCAAATTTCTAATTGTTACTTTTGATCTATCACTTATTATCTTCCCCCTCCATCCGCGTGGACGAAAAGGACTTATAGGAGCTATAGATAATTTTTTTGAATTTAAACTTAATATTGGTCCATGTACGGAAAAATTATAAGCTGTGCTACCAGCTGGTGTTGAGACAAGAACACCATCCGAAACTAAATTTTTGATAACTTGTTTTTTACCCGTCTTTATCATTAAAGATGCTGCCTGACGACTTTGTCTCAATATTGATACCTCATTGATAGCTAAATATTCTTTAATTTGATTTTTGATATTTTTAACAATCATTTTTAATGGTCTGATTGTTATCATTTTCGATTTTTCAAAATTTTTTTTAAAATTCTTTATAGCAAATTTATTCATTAAAAAACCATAATTACCGGAATTAATACCGTAAAAAAATTTTCCTGAATTTTTATATTTCTTAAGTGTCTGTAACATAAAACCATCACCACCTATGACAATAATTTTTCTAGAATTAATTTGATTTTTAATTTTAAATTTCTTTATTAAAACAGATTTAATCTTAATCGATCTTTTATTTTTATCTGATATAATATGAAGTTTATCTTTAAATGGCATAAAATTTAAATTTCAAAGTAGAATTATGGTGCCCTCGGCCAGACTCGAACTGGCACTCCGCAAGCGGCAAGGATTTTAAGTCCTTTGTGTCTACCAATTTCACCACGAGGGCATGAATTATTTTCATGAGTGTTTAAGCCAATATTTATAATTGAACAAGATGAATAAGTAAATTTTTTTATTCTTTCACACTACCAGCGGTTAAACCGCTAACAAGATATTTTTCAAAATAAATGAATATAAATAGTACTGGCAATGTAACTATTACAGATCCCGCCATCAAATATTGGCGTGGTGTTTCTGCATCTCCACTCAAATATTGAATGGCTCTTGATAAAGTAAAGGATTTAGGACTATCTAAAAACATTAATGAAAAAAGGAATTCATTCCAAGCAATCATAAAAACATAGAGTGCAACGGATGCAATGGCTGGCAAACTTAAAGGAATTATAATTCTTAAAATTATACCAAACCAATTTTGACCATCCATAATTCCTGCATCTTCAATTTCTTTTGGAATACTTTTGAAATATCCTTGCAACATATAAATAGCGACAGGCAAAGTTGTAGCTGTATAAACAATTAATAAACCAAAGATTGAGTTTCTTAAGCCAAGTTGACTAAACACAGTATATAAAGGGATCACTAATACTATAGCTGGAAACATATAAATAATTAAAATCGAGGTGGATAAAAAGTTTTTGCCAAAGAAATTTAATCTAGCAACAGTATACGCTGCAGGGATTGCAAATAATAATGTTACGATAACAGTTCCAATTGAAACAGCTGAGCTTATAAGAATATATCTACCAAAATTATAAGTTTCAAAGATAACAAAATAAGATTTAAATAACTCGGTCAAGCTTTTCGTAAAATCTAAACTAAAATCTAAAGGATTAACTAATAAAGCGATCTGAGTCTTAAAACTAGTAACCAACATAATGTAAAATGGGAATAAGATTACAAACGCAAAGAAAACAATGCCAAATAAGGTAATAAAATCAAAAATAATTTTTTCAGATATAAAATCTTCTTTTAAAGATTGCATATTATATTTTTTGAGTTTATTCGTAAAAAATAAAGTAATTAAGAAAACTCCAAATAGATACCAGCACGGAGATGTCTCATTTAAATAAAAATATAAAATTGAAAATATTAATGATAATAAAAAAATCTTAATTAAGTGATTAATTTTATTGCCGATAAAAACATATGCAAAAGTCAACAGAATACTAATTAAGAAAACAGGTGTGACGTTTAAATAAGTAAAACTTAAACCTTGTAGTGTAGCCATTATCTTCCAAATTGATAAAATACATGTCAGAAAAAAAGATGAAATGATCAAAAATATTCCAAGAGACTTAAACCTCATTAGCCCTCTTTCCAATTAATCTAAAATAAATAACCATAAAACTAAGAAGTAACATTACAATGACTATTGAAACAGCAGAGCCCATCCCAATATCTGATACCGCAAACCCTTGTTGGTAAACATTAATAGGCAATGTTCTTGTTCCTGATGCGCCACCTGTTAATAAAAAGATATCCTCAAATTTATTAAAGTTCCAAATAAATCTAATCATAAATAAAATTGAAATTATTGCTGTAATTTGAGGAAGAGTAATATGGATAAATTTTTGGATTGGGCTTGCTCCATCCACATCTGCTGCTTCATACAAACTCTGCGGTATTGCTTGTAATCTTGCTAAAATAAATAAAAAAGCGAGTGGGAAATAGCGCCAAATTTCAAAAAAGATAACTGTGGTTAAAGCCAACCTTAATTTAAATTCAAATCCTAAAATACTCATGGTTATGTATTTTTGGCCTAATAAATTTATTGGTTGCTCTATGATATTAAAATTAACCAATAATGCGTTTAAAGTTCCACTATTTGGATCCAGTAATAACGTCCAAGTATAAGCTAAAGCAACTACAGGGCCTACATAAGGGAAAAGTAGAATACCTCGCATGTATGTTCGACCTTGAATATTTTGATTAACTAATTGTGCTGCTAAAATTCCAAAGATAATAGCACCAATTGTACCAAAAAAAGTGAAGTAAAATGTCGTTAAAAGTAATTCAACAAAATTGTTTTCATAAAAAACTTTTTTAAAATTTTCTAAAGTAAAATTTGTAGTAAGTAGTGGGTTATCTGCTTTCCCACTTAAAATTGGTTTTTGAGTTTCAATTATTTTTTTATCAATTATTTCACCATTTTTATTCTGTATAGTTATCTCAAAATTTTCCCTATATTTTGCCTGCCAATTTCCAAAATTGCAAACAACTTTTTTAGATTGAAAATTACATCTTGAATCTAAATTTACTGGTGAAACATTTGATGGAAATTTATCTTGAAATTGAACATTTCTTATTTCTTGAATTAAAGAACTATTTCGTAATTTATAAATAATCTTTAATTCTGATTGATTTTCTGAAATTGATTTAACAATTTTCTTTGCTCTAGGTTCTGGAATTCTAATATCTTTTAATTCAATTTCTTTAAAACTGATCCAAACATTTGCAAATATAGGAAATAATACAATGGCAAAAACTAATAAAACTGCAGGTAAAACTAAAGTGTAAGCAGTTCTTTTTTCTAATTTTGATAATGTATCACTCATAATAAAAAGCGGATAATAAAATATTATCCGCTCTTTATAAATTTATTATTTAAAACTTAGCTAATTCAGCGTTAATTTTCTTGACCGCCTCATCAACTGAGATTTGATCATCAATATATTCTCTCGTGATTCTGTTTAAGAATTGAGAATTAATAATTTTTGATGCTCTAGATAGCTCACCCTCTTTAACACCCCATCTATTTGCAGTATCTAGACCTGCAACGATGTTATCAATTACATCTGCAGAATAAAGATCTGTTAAAGGAGCTTTTCTATCAACACCTACTGGTAATTTACTCCAAGCTTTAGTGTAAGCACTAGGATCACTCTTGTTTCCTCTTCTTACTGGAAATTTTCCTTCTGGAGCAATTCCTAATGTCGCTGTGTAACCTTCACTCATAGAGTACTCTATGAATTTTTTAGCTTCATCAGTATCTGCATCCGCAGTAATACCAAAGTATCTTACATCTGCCCAAGCAGCACCTTTTTTATTGTTAGGTCCACTAAAATTAGTAATGAAACCAGTTTTAGATGCAAGCTCTGGTGATGTTGGATCACTATTTATTGTTGGCGGAGCAGAATCTCTCAAACCTGCTAACTCATCCATAATAAATGGCGACCAAATAATCATTGGTGTTTTTCCGGCAAAGTATAATGCTCTTGATTGTTTCCAGAACAATTCTCCCGGAGGACTTGCTTTAGCAATTACTTTATAAAATTCTAAAGAATTCTTTAAAGCTTTCCCTTGCTTTTTAGTTCCACCTTTTTTAACAAAATTTACTCCATTAGCTAAAAGTACATGTTCAAGCACTTGACTCATAAAGTTTTCATCTGTTTTAGTGGCAGCAACAAAACCAAACATATCATTACTTGATAAAGTATTTACTGCTTTAACGATGTTTGCATATGAAGTTGGTGGCTCTAAACCAGCTGCAGCAAATAGATCCTTTCTATAAACAACCATTTGCGTCCAGCCATCAACTGGAACAGCTGCAATTTTTCCACCCTTCTTGGCCATATTCAATGCACCCGGTGCAAATGTTTTTTTGCCTAACGACTTAACTACAGCATTATTTGCATCAACATCTAATATGCCTGCTTCAGCCCAAGGTAAAACATATTGTAGAGTATGATAAATCACATCTGGAAGATCTCCTGCTGCTGCTGCTGCAGTAGCTCTTGTACCAAGATCTTTTTCTTCAATCGGTATGACTTCAACTTTGATACCAGTTTTAGCCTCAAATGCTTTAGCCATCTCCTCTTGTTTTGCCATTCTCGCTGGTTGGACCTCTGTTGTCCAAAATTTAATATCTGCAAAACTAGTATTAGTAATTAAAAATACTAGAGCAAATATATTGATTATGATTTTTTTAATCATATATTCCCCTCTTGTTTTTAGTGTTTTATTTCTCCTGTAATTAATTAATTTTAACACACATGACTTTTTTAATTGCCTTAAATCTAGCAGTGTAATAAATTTTTAACAACATTTAATGGATACTTAAAATCCACATAAAATCTTTAAAATGTCAAAAATTGTTATAAAAAACCTGGAAAAATCTTTTGGCGATAATAAAGTTATAAATAATTTTAATATAGATATTAAGGATGGAGAATTTATTGTTTTAGTGGGTCCCTCAGGTTGTGGAAAATCAACTCTATTAAGAATGATCTCGGGTCTAGAAAATATCGACAAAGGAGAAATTTTTTTAGATACAAAATTAATAAATAATTTAATTCCTTCTAAACGTGAAATTGCAATGGTTTTTCAATCTTATGCATTGTACCCTCATATGAATGTTTTTGACAATATGTCATTTGGATTAAGAATGGACAAAATTGCAAAAAATCAAATTAATGAAAAAGTAAATAATGCTGCTGCTATACTCCAAATTGAGAATTTATTAGAGAGAAAACCTAGACAACTTTCAGGTGGACAAAGACAAAGAGTTGCGATTGGTAGAGCAATTACCAGAAATCCTAAAGTATTCTTATTCGATGAACCATTATCTAATTTAGATGCAGCGCTAAGATCTGAGATGAGAGTTGAAATATCTAAGTTACACAAAAAACTTAAATCAAATATAATTTATGTAACTCATGATCAAATAGAGGCAATGACATTGGCTGATAGAATTGTAGTTCTTAATCAAGGAATTATTGAACAATTCGGAACACCTAATGAGATATATACTGATCCAAATAATATATTTGTTGCAGAATTTATTGGTTCACCAAAAATAAATATTATTAAAATTGATAAAGAACAATTTATTAATTCAAACACAATCAAATTATTTGATAATGAAATTACTATTAAAAATTTCGACTTAAAAGACGATGTTTATTTAGGTATTAGACCTGAAGATATAAGCCTAAAAAATGATAATGAAATTAAGTTAGGTGTTAAAGTTGATCTTGTTGAAAATTTAGGATTTGAAAAAATTATTTATACAAAATTATTAGAAAATCAAATTGTAATTAAGTCTTCAAAGGATATTAATAACCAACTAATTAATATTTCTTTTTCAAAAAATAAACTTTTATTTTTTGACAGAAATAGAAATAGAATAAGATAGATTTTTTTGAGTAAAAAATTTTCATTAATAATTTTTACTGATTTAGATGGCTCATTGTTACATAGAGATAACTTTAAATTTGAAGAAATAAAAGATTATTTAAAAATTCTTATTGATAAAGGGATAATTATTATTCCAAATACAAGTAAAACTGAAAAAGAAATTAGGGAATTTTTAAAAGAACTAGGTTCAGATCTTCCATTCATTTCTGAAAATGGATCTTCAATTCATGGATTAAATTTAATTAATTCTAATTTTCCAAACAAAATAGTTCTTAGTCGAGATAAACAAGAAATAATTAAGATATTTAATTCTGAGGTTTCAGATAAACTTAAAACTAAATGTAAATTCATTTCAGATATGACTTCAAAGTATCAAGGTAAAATTTTTGGTCTTCAAAATAATAATTTGAAGAATGCTTTAAATAGAAAATACACAATTCCTTTTTTGTTTGAAGGCGACAAAATAGAGAAAAATAAATTAATAAAAATTTTAAAATCTTTTTCACTAACTGTACAAGAAGGAGGTCGTGTTTTAAATTTAGGAGATAATACAAATAAAGTTAAGTCAATGAAACAAGTTCTTAAAATATATAAAAAAGTAGAAAATAAAATAAAAGTAATAGCTGTAGGAGATAATTTTAATGATCTAGATATGTTAAAAAATTGTGATATTCCATGTTTAGTTTTTAATGATCAATTTAAACAAGATCAAATAAACATAGATAATCTTATAGTTTCTAACAAGCCATCACCTGAGGGCTGGGCTGATGTGATTAAAACGGCACTAGTTAAACTAGACTATTGATATTAATAATTTGTTATGAGTGATTTTTCGCAAAACGGAGTAATTTCAACCTTACATGACTTTAATACTAAATCTACTTCAGTTATTGAAAGTGAGTTATTAAAATTTTCAAAACAAAGAAAAATGGAATTAATTTTACCATGTCTCTACTCTGAATTAGAAGGTGTAGCTTTACCAAAAATAGTTGAGGAAATTAGTAAAACAAAATATTTGGACCATATTATTATTGGATTAGATAAAGCAAATGAAGCTCAAGCTAAAAAAGCTTGGAAATTTTTTAAAAAATTAAAAACACCATTTTCAATTATTTGGAATGATGGTCCAAATTTAAAAAAATTAGATAAGGAATTAAAACAGAATAATCTTGCTCCAAGTGAACTAGGTAAAGGTAGAAATGTTTGGTATTGTATCGGCATGTGTATCGCAAGAGATAGTGCTCGATCTGTTGCTTTGCATGATTGTGACATTAAAACTTACGATAGAAGAATGCTTGCCAAGTTGTTTTATCCAGTGGTAAACCCCCTATTCAACTTTGAATTTTGTAAAGGCTATTATCCAAGGGTGGCAAATGAAAAAATGAATGGAAGAGTTGCCAGATTATTAGTTTTCCCATTATTGACAGCATTAGAAAAAACTATTGGCAAAAGTGATTATTTAGAATTTATGAAGTCATTTAAATATCCCTTAGCAGGTGAATTTTCTTTTAGGAGAAATGTTTTACCTGAATTAAGAATTTCATCAGACTGGGGAATTGAAATTGGAATTTTATCTGAAATGCAGAGAAGTTTTTCTCCTCAAAATATTTGCCAAGTTGATTTAGCTGATACTTACGATCACAAACACCAAATTCTTTCAATTGATGATGAAACACAAGGATTATCAAGGATGTCTATCGATATAATCAAAACTTTTATTAAAAAGTTAGCTACTCAAGGAAATACTTTCAGCAGAGAAAAGTTTAGATCATTGAAAGCAACTTATTATAGATCTGCTTTAGACTTAATTGACATATATAGGAGTGATGCAATAATGAATGGCTTAAAATTTGACTCTCACACAGAAGAAAAAGCAGTTGAATTATTTGCTATAAACATAATGAAAGCTGGGGAAGCTTTTGTTCTTAATCCAATGGATACCCCATTTATACCCACGTGGAGCAGAGTAAAAAGTGCTATACCAGATTTTCTTGGAAGACTTGAAAAAGTAGTTAATGATGATAATAAAAAATATTATTAATGTTAACTCAAAAAGATCAGAAAACTATAAGATCCAAACTTGAGAATATTTACAAAATATTCTTATCAACAAAAGAGATTGACTATTTTGAAAATGAGATAGTTAAAATAATTAAACAATTCAATAATAAAAATCGAAAAAAAAAAAAAAATATTTCTGAAAAAACAACTGTATTAATCTGTTATGGTGATAGTATAAATTCGGATAGAAAAAAAACAATTAGGGTCATTCATAACTTTTTTAAAAAAAAATTAAAAAATTACTTTAATACTATTCATTTTTTACCTTTTTATCCCTCAAGTAGTGATAGTGGTTTTGCCGTTAAAGATCATTATAAAGTCGAAAATAAACTTGGTAATTGGCAAGATATTAAGAATTTTTCAAAATCAAACAATATCATGGCAGACATAGTTATTAACCATGCTTCAGCAAGAGGTTTATGGTTTAAAAATTTTCTAAAGAAAAAAAAACCTGGGAAGGATTATTTCTTAACAGTAAATTCAAAATTTAATATCTCCAAAGTGGTTAGACCAAGAGATCATAAATTACTTAAAAAAATAAAAATTTTTAAAAAGTCTGATTATCTTTGGCGAACCTTTAGTCCAGATCAAATTGATTTGAATTTTAAAAACCCTTCTGTATTACTTCGATTTGTCAAAATAATGATCCATCTTATTAATAATGGTATAACTATATTTAGATTAGATGCTATTGCTTATCTTTGGAAAGAAAATGGTACTAAATGTATAAATTTAAAACAAACACACGAAATTATCAAACTTTTAAGAATTATAACTAATTTTCTTAATGTACAAACTACTATAATTACAGAAACAAATTTACCTGAAAAAGAAAATTTAAGTTATTTTGGCAAAAACGATGAAGCTAATTGGATTTATAACTTTTCTTTACCACCATTATTAATTCATGCTTTTTTGTTTGAAAATAGTTCACATCTCAATAAGTGGAGTAAAAATCTTCCAACTACGAAGAATGAGAATTGTTATTTAAATTTTATAGCATCACATGACGGAATAGGAATTAGACCAACAGAGGGGCTTTTAAATAAAAAATCATTAAATGGTTTTTTAAAAAGATTAAAGAAAAATGGTTCTAAATTTTCTTTCAGAAAAATTCAAAATAAAAACAAAAAAGTATACGAGGCAAATATAACAGTTTTTGATGCTTTAAAAAAAACAGATTATGATGAAAAAGGTATTTATTTTTTAGAAAGATATGTAGCAGCTCACGCTATTATGATTTCCTTTCAGGGAATACCAGCTATATATTTTAACTCTTTATTTGGTACATCTAATGATGAGGCTAAATTTATTATTACTGGTAACAATAGAGATGTAAATAGATATAAATGGAATTTAAAAAATATCATTAATAAACTTAAAAATAGCAGAAGTAAGCAAAGTATATTTTACAATCACATAAGTAATTTATTAAACGTTAGAAGAAAACAAAAAGCTTTTCACCCCAATGCATCAATATATAATATTAATATGGGTCCAAAAATTTTCTCTTTTAAGAGAGTTAGTGTTGATAATAAACAAACTATAATTTGTATTTCAAATTTATCTTCAAAAGTTCAAAATATAAAGATTAAAAAGTTTTATCACAATTGGAAAAATCTAATTGGACCAAAAATAGAAATTCAAAAAAATGTTGTAATTTTAAAACCATTTGAAATAATTTGGTTAAGCAACAAAAATTAATCAATATTTAACCAACTTTTTTCAAATATTATTTTCGCTAAATATTCGGCTCCTTTTTTTGTATAATGTTGATTATCGTAAAATATTTTAAATCCATCAGGAGTTAAAAGCTTACATTTTTCATCTTTTTCACTACAAAGATAGTCAATTTTATTTAGATAAACAATTTTATTTTTTTTAGATAAATTTTCTAAAAAAGAATTTGTTTTATTTGTGTTTTTAATATTTTTATATGCCCTTTTCTCGAGATCTAACATCTCTTTTTCATTTGGCATTCTTTTTGATTTATAAATAAAATAATCTAATAAGTTAAACCCAAAATTTGTATATAAATTTAATTCTAGAGTATTTCCAAAAATTATTGGCTTTTTTTCATCCTCAATAATTTTTTTTACAATGTCATCTAATAATTCTAAGTCTTTTTTATACCACTTAGTAGAAAGAACAATAATTTCAGCATTTTTATATTGATCAATAATATTATCTCCATATTCTCTACCTCTGCATTTTGTGCTCTCAAAAAATATTAAATCGTAAAAACAACTAACTTGATATGCCATATCCTGATAAGTTTTTTTTGGATTAATCAAAGTAAAATTAAGTTCATCATAATAATTCTTACCCCAAACAAAAACTTCGTAAGTATCTTCTGCGTGTGAATTTCCTATTATCAATATATCAGTTTTATTTGACTCTTGAAAATTATCGTATGTTTGGGATATTTGAAAATTAAGATGTTCTCTCATGTAGTATCCTTTATCAAGATTATAGTTTTTAGTAATTTGAGTCCTATTTAAAAATCCATCTTTGCTAATTGAAAATAAACATACAATTGAAATAATTGAAATTGTTAAAAAAGTAAAATATAAGAATAATTGGTTTGTAATTCTTTTTTTATCTCTAAAAGGTTGTTCAATATATTTGTAAGAAACATATCCAATAAGGATTAGTAATAACCCTATAAATAATTGTCTCGCAAACGTGATAGATTCAAAAGTTAAATATCTATTGAATGCAAATAATGGATAGTGCCAAAGATAAAGAGAATAAGACATAAGTCCCACCCAAACTAAAATTTTTGAAGATAATAATTTATAAATAAAAGTTTCTTTACTTATAAATAAAATAATTAAACAGGTACCAATAATTGGTAAAGCTGTTAAAAGTGAAGGATGATAAAAATCTAACTGAAAATATATTAACGAAATTAGAATTATAATTAAGCCTAAATATGGTAAAAACTTAAAGATTAATCTCTTTCTTAAAAAATTTTCATTATCGAATAAGATATAAGCCACTAAAGCACCTGATAATAATTCCCATAATCTAGACGTAATAAAATAAAAATCTGTAAATTTAGTTGGTGCGTAAAATAGGAAATTTTCATCAATTATACTTGTTTTATTTAAATTACCAAGAAACTGAATTACAATTAAATTTAAGGCTATAAAAGATAATAATAAAATTAAAACTTTATCTTTAAATTTATTTAAAATTATCAAAAAAAATATTGGAAAAATAATGTAAAATTGCTCTTCAACTCCTAACGACCAAGTATGTAATAATGGTTTGAGTAAGACAGATTCTGTCCCATATGTGAAATGAGAGAGATAAAAATAAAAATTTGAAACATAAAATAAGGAAAATATTGACGATTTTGAAAGTTCAATCAGACCTGTTGGACTTAAAATGAAATATCCAGCGATCAAAGTTGTAAAACAAACTACGATTAAAGCTGGCATTAATCTTCTCAACCGTCTTATATAAAAATTTTTTAATGAAAAATTTCCTGTAATTTTTTTTTCATTCAAAATGATTGATGTTATTAAATATCCAGATATAACAAAAAATATATCAACTCCTAGAAAGCCGCCTGTTAAAAATTTATTTTCAAATATATAAATTTCGGAGTGATAAAAAATAACTGAAAGAATAGCTATTGCTCTTAATCCATCAATCTCAGGTCTATAATTAAGTTTCATCGTGTAAAAAGGGTAATATAATTTACCTTTTCTCTACTAAACGAATTATCCCAGCGAATCTAACTTTATTAGTTATATTGTTATTCGATCTGTGAATAATGTTTTCATTAAACAGAACAACGTCTTTAACGTCCATAGTTATAAATCTTTCTGGATATTTTTTTGCAATTTGTTTAATTTTTTTTGGAACAAAAGAATTTATAGATTTTTTTGACGCTTTATGATTTTCGACTTTTCTAATAAATCCCAGATTATGACTACCCACCAAAACACTCATAGTTCCATTTGAACGATTACAAAGATCTAAGATTGGAAATTGATAATGAATTGTTGAAACATCTTTATAATATGGTTTTTCTTGATGCCATTCATATGACGTTCTTTTAGATTTGTTGATACCTATGGCCATTCCTGAATTAATAGGCTCAAACTTTTTATTGAAAAGTAAATTACTAAATTTCTTTAATTTTTTAGATGCTGATTTAAAAGGTTTTTTTTTTGTATAATTTTTTAGAGCTTTATATAAATCATCAAAATTACCATTTTTTTCATTTTCTTGTATGATGTCATGAATATTTTTTTTATTTATTTTTTTATTCAAAAATTTAGAGTAGACAGAAATTAGATTTTTTTCAAAGTTCCTTATTTCTTTACCATTAAAAAAATTCTTAATAACTACATACCCGTCTTTGATATATTTTTTTGAATAATAATTTTGATCCTTTAACATAATTATAACTTATAACCTACAATATAATTCATGCCAACCCCATTATATCCTTTAAATATTTTTTTTACTTTCTTTAAGGTTTTTTTTATTTTATGAAATTTAATGGTCTTGTTTTCCTTTGTGTTTAAAATCCTAAAAATTAAATCTAACTCTTTAAAAAATATCTTATTGTGCTGAAAATCTATAAGCTCTTCTTTTTTGAGACTATAAAGCATTTTATTTAAAAGTTTCAATTCAGAATATGGCAATGTTACTTTTGAGTTTGTAAATTTTTTATCGTTTACTTTGTTAACAATTTTTTTTAATAGATTGTTAAAAATTCTATAAGATTTATCAATTTTTTTGATATTTTGATTTGATAAAGAAAAATTATAAAAATTATTTAATAAAATTTTTTTACGATCCTTCAGGTTATTACCGATTAATTTGAATTGACTATTTTGCAGATTATTTAAATTAATCAAATCTACTATATTTTGATATGAGGAGTAAAGCTCTACATCCTTCTTAGCAAAAATTTTCAAAACTTCCTCTAAACTAACTGTTTTAATTCTTGGATTTATATATGTGTCATAAATGATCTCATCTATCTTGCGACCGCTAAATTTTACTGATCTAGATAAATGATCTTTAAATAATATTTTCGAATACTTTATAATTTCATGATTATTTCTACTTATAGAATATAAAATTATCCTTTGAATATTTCTCTGAAAAAAACCATAAATTTCACCCCAGCCAAGGATAATGAAACCATTTTTTTTTAAGTGCTTAATACAAATATTTATATTTTTTTTTGGATCTTTTGTATGATGTATGACACCATTACTTACAACAAAGTCAAACTTTTTCTTAGATTTAAAATTAAAAATATCTGTATTTACTATTTTAAATTTATTTTTTGAATACCGTTTAAAAAGATTATAGGTGTTAATACATGATTGCTTGTCATATTCTACTAAAGTGCTTTTACAGCCCAAAATATTATAAAAGATAGAATTTTGACCACTACCACAGCCAAAATCAATTAAAGAAGAATTTTTAAAAATTTTTAACGGTAATTTTAATTCATATAAAAATTTTTTTTTATTTTCTATAAATTTTTTAAATCCTTTATAATTTCTAAAGTATGTTGATGGATTTTTTTTTGAATAAACTTTATTAACATTCAAAGTTATATTGTTTAGTGTCATTAAACTTTTTTTTTATTTAGCTTATACAACCTTTTTAAATTTGATAAATCTTCTAAATTATCTACATCACAAAATTCAAATTGATTTAATTCAATTCCTTTAGTTGTAAGCTTATTATTAATACCCGAATGTTTAATCTTATCTAAATTAAACCAATAACACTGAGCTGCATCTTGATAAGCTTGTTTCAAATCCTGTGATCTATAATTTTGATATTTTTTATTAAAAAAAAACAAGTTTTGGTTTCTGTTTTTATACAATGCTCTTTGAATCGGATAATTAAATTTTGCAACTGTCATCACTTTTTGACAATTTCCTTTTCTAATAAGCTTTAAACATTTTATTAAAGTTGAAATTTTTAAAAGAGGATTTATTGGATATAGATAGCATAAAAAATTATATTTTTTTTTCTTTTGATTTGTAATTTTTATAAAATGATTAATCACTTGAATGTCGGTTGAATAATCATTTGACATATTTTTAGGTCTTATAAATGGTGCTTTTGCGCCATATCTAATAGCAATTTTTGCAATTTTTTTTGAATCTGTGCTAACAATTACTTCGTCAAAAAGCTTACTTTTTTTCGCTAATTGTATTGCATAAGAAATTATAGGTTTACCAAAAAAATTAATTATATTTTTATTTTTAATTCTTTTTGATCCTGATCTCGCTGGTATTAAACAAATGTTCATCTTATGGAAAAATTTTCTTTAGTGAATATTTATAATTTATATTTTTTCTTGACTCACTTGAAAAATTATCAACTAAAGCAAATTCAGATTTCATTAATTTATTCCTGAGCTTTTGTTTTTCATCAACAGAAATTGCCTTTTCATTTGTCTCCCCTTTTTTGAGCATAATTCTCATGAACCCTAAAATAGTATCGTCTATTTTTTTTTTGGAATTCATTCTTTCAAAAACAGCAAATTTATCAATGTCTTTTAGTCTATATATTGTTCCAAATAATGTTCCATCTAAATGATGGTTTTCTAAACTTTTTATTACAAATTTTAAATAAGCTAAATTTTTACTTTCGTCTTTTATAATCAAAACAGTTCCTAATTTTTCTTGAAACCAAATTCCTTCAACTGGATCTAATTTTTTTTTATTTAAAAATTTATCAATAGCATCTTTTTCTGAGGTAGGACCAATTTTATCTTTGTTCCAATGTGAGCTTATTTTTGTTTCAGCATTTAAAAATGAGCTATTAAATAATACTAAAATAAATAATTTTAATAGAAATATTTTAAGTTTCATATTTCAATATATACAACAAATTGTTTTAATATATAGTAAATTGTATTGTGCCAAAAATTAAAGAAAATATATTAAATAACAAATCTCATCTTATCATTTTTATTATATTGATTGGAACGTCTTTAAGAATAGCCATTTCTTTATATGGATACAATGTTGATATGGAATATTGGAGATTATATGCAGACGTAAAAAAATTTAATGGACCTATCTATGAAACTGGGATGAACTACGCTCCCACATGGTCTTACATATTGCATTTTTTAGATCAAATACCTTTTTTTTTAGAAAATGAAATTCAATCATTGAGATTTAAAGTAATGTTATTACTTACTCTGGGTGATCTTGCAATTTTCTTTATTGTTTTAAAGATTCATTCTTTGAAAATTTCATCATTGTTTTTTTTAAACCCAATATCTATTTTTATTACAGGTTATCACTCTCAATTTGATAATTTGGCAATTTTAGTTGGACTTGTATCTATTTTATTATTTGAAAAATATAAAAAAAAATTAGGTTTCATTTTTTTCAGCATTTTTATGGGTATTTCACTTACAATAAAACACACACTGATAGTATTCCCAATTTGGATTGCAATTAAAGAAAAAAAATTTTTAAAAAAAATAATTATTGTAGCGGTGCCTTTGTTTATATTCTTTATGAGTTTTATTTTATTTGACAACAGTTATAATATTATATTTGATTATATTTTAGGATATGTGGGAAGCAACGAAAATGCTGCTTTTTGGAAATTATTTACTCCTTTACATCTTGGTACCTACATTGGTTATAAAAATTTATTTTTTATTTCGCTAGTTTTACTTGGTTTATTTTTAGATAAAGAAAATAAAATAAAAACTTTTTATCTATATTTAATCTCAGTAGTTCTTTTATCCAACCATCTAGCAAATCAATATTTAGCAATCCCAGTTCTTGCAATAGCTTATTTCTGGAACAGATTTTACCTTTTGTACACAATAAGCTGCTGTTTATTTTTTTTGGTAGATTTTGTGGCATTAGATTTAGTTTTTTTCCAAGACCTGATTGGTTGGACAAGAAATAGCACTAGAATAGGTTATAAAATAATTATATTATTTTTGGCTCTAGGCTTTCTAGAAACAATTATCTCTAAAGAAAAACTGAATTATTATATTAAGATAATATTTTATACTTTTTTAAAAAAAATAAAAAAACAACTTAAGATTAAATAAAAATTTTACAAAATAAATTAATGAAACCCTCAATTACAAAAGAAAATTTTTTAAATGTTTTTTTGGTTATTTTTTTATGCATCTATTTTTACAGCATGATTTTGATTGATGGGTACCCACATAATAACGATATTTTATTTATATTTAAAATTACGTCACTTGACGGAAACTTTAAGTTTATCAATGGATTATATGGTCCTGGATTTGCTTATTATTCTTTAATTTTTTCAAATTCTTTATCTTTATTCAATTTTATTGTTTCTTTGTTAATCATTACAAGTAGCTATTTTGTAAGCATTTTAACAAGAAATTTTATTTTAAAAATTAAAAATAATAAAAATATTTTTATATTATTAACTTTAATTTCACATTTAATAATTATTATCTCTCCTGGTTTTAATCCCTCAGAAACAATGTTTCTGTACACTTTCTATAACGGTTTTTTAATGTTTTTTTATGGATTTTATTTAATTAAAAAAAAAATATTTATTTTTCTCGGTATATTATTTTTAGGAATTTCTGTTTTGTTTAGGCAGCATGGTATAGTTGCATTATTTTTTCTATATCTATTTTTTGTAATATTTGAAACTTTTATCAAAGATAGGCCTTTAATTTATAATTATAAAAAATATTTGATTTATGGTTTTAGCTTGATTTTGCCAATTACAATTGCATACTCTCATCTTTTTTTTATTAATAGCTTTGAGATGTGGCAAACGAAATTTCGTCTACATATGATATTTTTTGTGAACGAATGGGGAGATTGGAGAAATTTAAAAAATGTTTTAGTAGATTATAATGTTAAAAATTTTAGTATTTTTGATTTAGAAAAAGATATAATTTTCAAAGAATTTAAAAATTTTTCATTACATGCACTTAAAATTATTTACCCATTTATAATTTGCTTTTTAATTGTTTATTATTATTCAAGAAAATTGATTGTTTTATTAGCTTTAATTTTCTTTTTATCATTTATGATAATAGTTTTACCTGGATTTCATAAAGGCTATTTTCCAATATTATTACTTTGTTTTATTGTGATACTATCATTTTTTGACTCTTTATCTGACAAAAAAATACCTCTTTATACAATATTATTTTTTTTAATTGGTCATTTGTTTTATTTAACTGAAAAATATTATGAAAACTTTAATGAAAAATATAGAATTAATAATGATATAAATGAAAATTTAGTCCATTTGTTCAAAAAAGAAAATTTAGAATATAAAAATATTTTTTCTGATGATTTAAATTTTTATACAAATAAATTAGAGGGAAATATCTATGATATTTGTACGTGGGGAGGATGGACTTTGATGCATCCCTATTTTGACAATTACTATCCTGATCAAGTTATACTTGGTAAAAAAAACAAATATTGTGATATCAAAACTATCATTACAAAAGATGAAAAGATCGCTTATAAGTATGATAGAGAACCAAATATAGAGTTGATTACTAAAACAGATTACTATTATTATTTAACAGTCAGATAAATTTTATAAAAACTTTTGCCATTTTTTTGCATATTTAAATGATGTCATAACTGCACTTGGTCTAAACTTTAAAATATTCATCTTTTTGATATATTTTTTAATATCTCCCGGTCTTCCCCATCTTTCAGGACATACAACACATGTTTTATATCCTTTTATAATTTTTAAATTTTTTTTTGTGATAGGAAGTTTTGTTAATGTATCAATCCATAACCATTTAAATTTTTTAGTCATTAATTTTGCATTTTCTATAGGCTCGTTTTCAGAAAAACGAATAGCTAAATTTTTTTGTTTTTTTTTCAAGCACTTAAAAATATAAGGGAATTCAATGTCTAATAAAAAATATGATTTTATTTTCGACCTCTTTACCTTTTTTAAAACCTCATCTTCGATTCCTGCCTCCTTTATATTTAATACAAGTGTGCCATGATTGTATTTTTTTAAAAAAGCATCAAATTTATCGCCTGGTTTATGTGGGTCGTGATTAAGAATTAACTTTGAATTATGTGATCTTATATCAATCTCAACCCCGAATATTTTTGGAATTTTATTTAATTCTTTTACAGTATTTACTCTATGAATTATAATTTCCATTTATTTTTATTATAATTTATTTTTAAAGATAAAATATATTTTAAAGTTGCTAGTGTTAATTTAATTTTTCCAAAAAAACTACCGCCACCTTTAGCTTCATCGTTAAACCTTTTTTTAACTCTTAAGGGGAATTCTTTAATAGCATACCCATTCTTGGAAACAATTAGTAACAAAAACAAATCTATTAAAAAGTCGTCAGGCCCAAATTTAATAACATTTTTAACAATTTTTTGTGAAAACATTTTAGGCTGTGCGTTGATATCATAAATTTTTGTATTAAAAAAAAAATTTACAATTAAAGACATACCTTTTGTAAAAAAAATGTCAAAAAAAGATCTATTTTCCCTAACTCCCTTGACAACAATTTTTTTCAACTTTATTTTACTCTCATTTTTTAAAAAAAATTTCACTACATCCTTAATATCAAATTGTAAATCAGCGTGTGTCCACGAAACTATATTTCCCTTAGCAAATTTAAGACCATATTTAATACCATGTCCATATCCCAAATTATGCTTAACACTAACAATTTTTACATATGAAAATTTTTTTTTATTATTAACAATATATTCATAAGATCCGTCAGTCGAGCCATTCTCAACAATGATAATTTCAATTTTTCTATTTTTTTTTACAATTCGATTTGAACTCTTTAAAAGAGACTTTAGATTATTTAATTCATTGTAAGAAGGTATAATAATTGAAAGATTTTTTTGTGTCATTTTGAAAACCTTTTAAATTCTTTTGGTGTTCCAAAACTTTTAAAATCTTTTACTAAAAGATATGTAATTTTAAAATTAAGTTTTTTTGCGTTTTTTACTACAGTATCCATATAATATTCGTTTCGTATTTTCTCTTTTTTTCTAATCATTTCCCTGTAAGAAATATTAAAAATATCAATATTTTTAAATGCAAATGAACCTACAATGACAAGATCTTTTTTAGGGTTTTTAGAAACCTTTTTTTTACATTCAATTTTTTTTACAAAGTTTTTTTTATCTTTTTGAATCCATCCAAATTGATTAAAATTTAAAATATTATTTTTTGTTGGTCTGTGAGCAAAAACAACTACATCAGACTGATGAATTAATCTTTTATATTTTTTTTTCCCAAATTTATAATAATAATCACAAGAACTAAATATTACATTGTTTTTATTTTTCAAAAAATTTGATGCGATTTTACATGTACTTGCTTGACCACTTGTTTTTTTTTTTAAATAAATAATCTTTTTTTTTTTTAAATTTTTTTTAAAATAAGAAGTCAAAATTGGGTTTCCTTTTAAACTTTTGCTACATATAAATATGTTTTCGTCAGACTTCGGTAGACTTTTCAGTGCATAGTGAAACATTGGTTTTTTCTTTATTAAAAGAAGAGGTTTTGGTGTAGATGCATTAAATTTCAAGAATCTTTTACCCATTCCTGCCATCGCTATAATGTTTGTATTTTTCATAAAAGATTAATATTTAAAATTTTTTTATGTTTATCTTTTTTAATAATCCAAATTGAAAAAGAGCTTACTCTTAAAATCGAATTAACATATTTTTGAGTTAAGAAAGATTTAAAAAATGCATTTTTATCTTTTGATCTAGTTTTAATTGAAGCAATAGTAAAATGTGGTGTCCATGATTTATCAACAAACGGATATCCATATTTTTTAATATTATAATTCAGATTCTTTTTTTTGAGAAGCTTTGTTTTAGAATAAAATTTTTTTAATCTTTTTAATTTTTTTAATATATACTTTTGAAGTTTAATTAGCTTAATACTCCTTTTAGTTCCATAATACAAAGTGTCTGCTTTAGTAATTGGGTCATTATAAAAAATTGATGGTTTACTTAGATATATAGAAAATTTTTTCTGAAAAATTTCATCTTTTAAACTTTTTATATCACTAAGTTTAATTCTATGATTAAAACTTATTACAGCTAAAGTTAAATGTGGTGGATGGTTCAAATATTTTTGTTTGCCAAATTTTTTTTTTACAATTTGTTTCCATAATCTTATTTTTTTTAAATTTTTTCCTTTAGGTTCTATAAAAAATCCTATTCTCATTGGTTTATATTATTAAAAAATTTTAATCTTTCTAAATTGGGAATAATTTTATTATTCTTAATTATGAAATTTAGAGGATCTATGTGATTTATTGTAATTTTATGCCACATAAATTTAGGTAATTTAAATGAAGATCCAATTAAACACCTTAATAAAGCATTATGTGTAATAACCAGAAACAGCTCATCTTTATTATTTTTTTGACAAAATGAAATTAATTTTTTCTTAAATCTATTTAATCTTTTAATTAAATCTTTATCATTTTCTCCTTGAGGAAACCTAGGATCTTTTTTTTGATTCCATTTTTTAATAATATTTGGGTAAAGCTTAATCATATCATCGTATTTTAACCCTTCAGCTTTTCCATAATTTTTTTCTCTCAAATCATTGTCTATAACATAGTTTTTATTTTTAACGAATAACTCAGCCGTTTGTACTGCTCTTCTTAAACTACTAGTAAAAATGTTATTTATTTTATTTTTTTTAATTTCCTTGATATTTTTACTAACTATTTTTTTTTTAATTATACCTGGGTCTCTACCCACTCCCAGAAAGCTTCCATCATTATAAAGTGTTTCTCCGTGTCTAATGAAAATAACCTTTTTTTTATTTTGTTTATTTAAAAATTTTAAAAATAATTTTGAAAAATTTTTGACAAAATTTAATGATGATAAATTATTTTTTTTTTTCTTATTTTTTTGATTTCTTATATTCTTATATTTTTGATAATAAGTTTTAGATTTTTGTTTAAATATTTTTCTAAAAAGTAACATGATATTTTTTTCATTTGGATGTGAATTCTTTTGTTTTTCAAATTTATAATAATTTATGAGTAAAAACCTGCATAAATGATATGAAAATTCAATTTTATGTCTTTGATTAATTCTATATTTTTTATTTTTTAAAAAATAAGTCTTATTTCTAAATTCATATTTTTGATATGATATGAAGCCTTTTTCAAGATTTTTTAAATAATGTAAAACACCTCTTCTGGAAGCGTAAAAATCTATTAATTGAATATTTCCTACTGAGAAAATTTCTTTTAACGAAATGCCTTTGTAATTTCTACTTCTTTCCCAATCATAACAAGTGAAAGGGCTTTTTAAAACATGATCTATATGACTTTTAATATCATAAATCATTGTATGAAAAACAAGCGAGTTTTGATTATCGAATTTAAGTGGGCCAAAAGTAGGATTTATTAACAACTGTAGATGTTCTAAGTTAAATTCTTTTAGATTTATTTTTTTAATTTTTCTAAGGCATTCTTGATATTTTTTTTGATTAAATTTTTTTAAAATTATAACTATATCAATATCACTAAAGTTTTTAGAATTATTTTTTTCCCAAAAGGATCCAACTAAAGTAACAGAAACAACTCCGTTAATTTTAGTTAAATTTATTAATAATTTCTTCTTTAGCCTTAATTTATCCTTATATTTAAATGACATTCAATTAGATATATCTTCCGAAAGTTTTTAGTCTCATTATTTGTTCTCTAGGGTCCTTATTATTCAAAACATCTGAACCAGATATAATATTTTCAGCATTAATATATTTAATATTTTCTTTATTAATCCCTCCATCAACAAAAAGATTTATATCTTTTTTTTTCTGAATTTGATTAATTTTATTAATCAGATCGTAACTTTTTTCTAGAAATTTTTGACCCGAAAAACCTGCTTTTGGTATACTCAAAACCATAATATTAGTAAAATTATCTGAGATTTTTTCCAACACTGAATCGTAATTATTTATTGCATGTAATACTATTCCAACATTACAATTATTTTGTTTAGAAATTTCTTTAATCTGATCTAAGTCATCATCGATTTCTTTGTGAACAAAAATGAGATCAGAAAACCTGGAAACAGCGCTAATTAATCTCTTAGGTTTTTTTGTCATCAAGTGAGTGTGGATTTCTTGTTTTTTCCAATATTTTTTTATTAATTCATATTTAGAAAAATTTATCTCAGAAGAGTCTTTCACAAATGTTTCATCTACAATGTCAACATGTATAAAATCAGGGTAAACTCCTATTTTTTGAAATATATTATGAACATCAGTTTCTTTTGATGCATAAATTGCTACACCTAATTTTGCAGAATTCTTAAAAGAAAAATTTTTATGAAGTATGTATGCAAAAATAAATACTACTCCAGAAATCAAAATTCTTTCAATTTCATAGTTATAAAAAGTATTAAATTGCAGATTAGTAAATCTGTTAATCAAAAATTGAATAGTGATAGAAAAAATTGAGATTATAAAATAATAGAATAAAGCTTTGGCTAATAGATTTTTTTTAATAAAAAAATTTATTTTTATATTAAGATAAAATGCAATTAAAATTCCAATTGTAATACTAACAACAGAGCTAAAAATATAATCAATACTAAGATATATCAAAAAACTTCTAATTACTAATTCACAAATAATAGAAAAAAAACCAATTATTGTGTAAATGATAATATGTCTGAATCTATAGAAAATAAAACTTAATTCTCTAAAAATATAAGGACTTATCATTATTGACCATAATATTTCTTTTTGCCGTGTTTTCTAAAAAAATGCTTATCAACCAAATGTTTTCCAACTTTTTTTCTGTATCCAATAATTGTCGTATAAAAAGCTAATTCTGCAATAAGTTCCATCGCTTCTAAATTTTTTACCGCCTCCTCTGATGATTTTCCCCAGGCAAATGCTCCATGATATCTAGATATTACACCGGGACATGTCTCTGGTGTTAATTTCTTTTTTTTTAATAATTTAACAATTGATTTACCCGTATTCAATTCATAATCATATTGTATTTCTTTTTTATTCAAAATTCCTGTGATAGGTATTTCAAAACGCCAATAATCTGAATGAGTAGTACCTAAGTTAGGAATGGGTTTCCCTGTTTGAGCCCAAGAAGTTAAAAAAGTAGGATGAGCATGAGCTATTCCTTTTATGCTAGGATAGTTTTTATATAATATTCTGTGTGTATCCGTATCAGATGAGGGCTTAAGCTTACTTTTAATTTTTTTCCCATTTTCAATATTTATTAAAACTATATCCTTGCTTTTAAGTTTTTTTAAATTAACTCCTGAAGGTTTTATGACAAAAAGTTTTGAATTCACTCTTTGACTAGCGTTTCCAAAAGTCTGAATAGCCAACTTCTTAGTAAGAATTTTTTTATTAGACTCAAAACATTTTTTTTTTATTTTTTCTGTAATTTGACTCATTTCGATGATTATTATCACTTATAAATGAAAAATTTAATAAAATTATCAATAAATTAGAGAAAATACTGAAAATGGTGATACCTTTTTAATTAATGATTTATTCGATTTCTTTGTTAAAAGTCTAAAAAGAATTAATTTTACAAATAAATGGAAAAAAAAATCTTTACAATTGATGAAGCATCAAAACTTTCTGTTAAAGAAGTTCATAATTTATATACGAATTTTATCAATCCAAATCAAAGTCAAATTTTTTCATTATTGCCTTATGGAAAAGATAATTTTAGCCATGCCATAGGAACATATATGTTTACTGATAGTGGTAAAAAAATTTTAGATTTTACAGGTGGACAAGGGGTATTAGGCTTAGGTCACAATCATCCTAGAATAATAAATGCAAGAATAAATTTTCAAAAAGAAAATAAAGTTGAAGTGCATAAAGTTATTTTTTCAAAGTATATGGCCGCTTTATCATCGAGCTTAGCAGCACTGTTGCCAGATAAATTGAATAAATCATTTTTTCTTAATTCAGGAGCTGAGGCTGTAGAGGCAGCAATTAAAGTTTGTTATAAATCTCTCAATGGTAAAAATAAATATATTCTTTATTCCGATAAATCATATCATGGAAAATTAATAGGTAGTGGTAGTATATCTGGATCTTACCGAATTGAAAAAAATTTTCCAAAAATGGAGAATTGTGTCTCATTTAAATTTAATGATCCCGACGATTTAGAAAAAAAAATACAGGAATGCCAAAATTTAGGAGGTATTTACTCTGTAATTGTTGAACCATATAGCGCAAGTATGCTCGAATCATGTTCTGATCTATTCATTCAAAAACTCATAGATTTAAAAGATAAATATAAGTTTAAAATAATTTGTGATGAAGTTTTTACAGGTTTTTATAAATCAAATTATATGTTTTATTTTCAAAAATTTAAGAAATTTTCTCCAGATGTTTTATGCCTTTCAAAAGCTATAGGTGGAGGTAAATCCTCAATTTCTGCTGTAGTAATGGATGAAGATGTCTACAACAATGCGTACAATAAGTTAAGCGATACTTTTTTACATACTACTACTTATAATGCTTTTGGTGAGGAAAGTATTACCGCATTAGAAGCAATTAACATTTTTTCTGAAAAAGATTTTCATCTTAAAGTTACAAATCTTTCAAAATTATTATCAGAAAAACTTCAATTTTTAAAAAACAAACACCCTGATAAAATTGAGTCTATTAAAGGAACGGGTATTTTGAATGGAATCGTTTTTAAATCTTATCTCTCTTCATTAGGAAATATCATAGAAAAACTACCCTTAAGTTTTATCAATAATAAAAGTTTTTTTTTAAAAAAGTTGACCGCAAGTGCAATTTCAAGTGAGTTATATGAGAAATATAACATTCTAGCTTCAATTAATGACTCTAAGAATTCTAATCATTTATGTGTAGCACCAGCATTAATAATTAATGAAAATGATGTTAATTATTTTTTTGAGTCTTTGGAAAAGACTCTTAATGATGGCGTAAATACTAAATCCCTTCAAATAATATTTGAATTTCTTAAATCTAAAATTTAAAAATGATAAATGGAATTAAGATAAAAAGAGATAAAATATTTTCATGGAATCAAACATACTTTCAAAATGTTGAAATTATTTACCCTAAAAATATTAATCATCTCAAGAATATATTAAAAACTCTCAAAAAAAATAATTTTAAATATATTATAAAAACTGGAGAATGTTCATATGATAATAAGTCGGTCATTAGTGACGAAAATACCTATGTTATCTCATTAAAAAATTTAAATAAAATTTCAAAAATTGACAACAAAAATGGATATGTGACATTGGAAACAGGAGTGTTGATACCTGAGGTAGTAAATGAATTAAGGCATAAAAATCTCACACTATATTCAATCCCTGGAGGTTCCCATGTTTCAATTGGAGGTGCAATATCTGCAAATGTTATAGGAAAAGATTCATCAAAAAAAATCTCTTGTTTTGGCGACTCGGTTGTTAGTTTAGAAGTATTAGACTCAAATGGTAGAATTAGATCTATTTCAAAAAATTCCAAAAAAATTAATAAATTTATAGGAGCATTTGGCTTATCAGGAATTATTTTAAAAGCGAAAATAAAAACAAAAAAAATTGACTCAGTTAATGTGAAATTTACCACTAAAATATTGAATAATTTATTTGAAGTAAAAAATGAATTAGAGAATAAAACAGATTATAAATATATTCAATTAGATCCTTTTTTTAGAAAAAAAAATTTTGGTATTGTTTTTAATGCTAAAAAAGTAAATGATGACAATGTAAAATTAAAAAAAGTAAATCTAAACTCAAATTTTTTTGAGATATTTTTTTTTAAATTTTCATCTTTCTTTATAAACTCATTTTCATGGAAAATTTTTTATAAAACTTTTTTTATGGTGAGCAAAAATCAAGAAAAAAATATAAATATTTACGACTTTCATTATCCATCAAAATATAAACATTTAATATCTTATTTATGCAAAGATGGACTCAGTGATTACGAATTTATGATAAAAAAAAACTTTATCAAAAATATGAACCAAATTATAGCATTCATTAAGAAAAATAATATGTACGCTATATATATAGTTGTAAAAAAAATACATAAATCAAAAAATAAATATTTTTACCAGTTTAATGATGATGGGTATGCTGTAGCTATGGCTTTTGACAGAAATAATGTAGAAGGTGAAGTATTTAGAAAATTTGAAAAAAAGATTGACTCTTTAAATTTAAAATTGAATTTAACTAAAAGTAATTATCATATTACAAAAAGCTTTAGTGAGAAAAACAATTCCTTTTTATCATTATTTAAAAAGAATATTTTAGAAAAAAAAGGTAAATATATTTGAGAATTTACTTTTAAGATTTATTTCTTAATATAAAAAAATCTATAATCCCAAGACCTGCACATAACATCATGATAAATCTATCTAAATAAACAAATAATATTGAAAATATCGTAATTATAGTCCCTTTTTCTGAAAAAATAAATTTTAGAAAATTTAAATTAATAGAAATAAAAATAAAATTCAAAATCAAAAATAATAAACCAAAATTTGGTATGTTAAAAAAATAATCATAAACAGGAGAAAGAGTTATTAAAAAAATTAGTATTATTCCAATTATCACTGAAAAATAATTTTTTTGTTTTAATTTATTTGTTAAATTCTTCTTTCTTAAATAAAGTTTCATTTCACCTAAATGCATTTTTATACTTCTTTTGATATAATCAAATAAATTGATCTCAATATCATGAAAAGTCTCAAGTGTTCTATCAACAGGTATTTTATAGCCTTTTTCTAAAACTTTGTATCCAAAATCCTCATCCTCGCTATTACTACTTTTAAAAATTTCATCAAAACATCCCAAATCAAAAAATAAATTTTTTCTCATTGAAATAAAGCAGGTGCATAGAGTTTGAGTGTATTCAGTTCCTTTTGAAAATAAATAATAACAGTTATAACTTTGCAAATATTGTGTTGTAAAATTTTTATATGAAGGCTGATGAGAGTAAATGCCTTGTAATAAATGAATTTCTCGATTTAAAAATTTTTGATTTATTTTACCAAGTGCATCATCTTTTATAATAACATCCGAGTCTAAAAATACTAAAATTTGTCCATTTGCTTCTTTAGCTCCAGTATTTCTTGCAGTTGCAGACCCACTATTTTTTTTTAATTCAATTAGTTTGCATGGAAAATTTTTAACAATCTCACAAGAGCTATCTTTGCTATTGTCAGAAACTGCTATGACCTCAAAATTTTTAAAATTTGAATTATAAATTGCTTCAAGACATTTTTTTAAAGTCTTTTCTGAATTATAAAATGGTATAATTATAGATAATTTATTGTCCATTTTTACAATTAAATAATGTTTTAAATCAATTTTGATGTTTTCAAGATTTTAGGATAAAATTTTGGATTAAACAAAATGTTAACAATATTAAAACACTCATGGGTGCAATAACATTTCGTATTTCTAATAAATTTAACTTCCTTCCTCGCCTTATGCGATAACCAAAGTTTTTTAAAGTCTAAGTTAAAGTCTCTAATATTTCCGATTTTATGTTCCTCACTTAAAATTTCACATGGATATACATCTCCCTCAGGGTACATAACTCCACTTAAGTTTCCTGCATAACAGGGTGTTACATATCTTTTTTCTTCATAAATTTTGTTAACCAATTGATTCAGCAAAACTCTTCCAGCTGTAGCTAGTTTATTGCCCTTAAATCGTGCATGACCTGATATTTTTTTATCAAAAAATAGATCATCTCTAAATTTAACAGCATCCCTATATAATTCTAAGTCTAAACCATAGTTTACCTTTTCCTTAGGATCACCTCTTACAAGGTTTATAGATATATTATCAGGATTTGTTTGATGATAAATTTCTTTAACAATCTCTTTAAATTTTTTTTGATTTTCTTTTGTAAAGGTAATTATTATACCAATATTTATTCTTTCGTAAATTTTTTGAAGTGTTTTTAAATGTTCAATTGTTTTTAAAGCTTTTTCAAATGAATTCTCTGGACCATCAATTTGTTTGTCCATTCTTATTGCATTATGATCTTTACCAATACCATCAATAGAAATTTGTTGATTCAATGTTAGATCTGGACACCAATCCATCATATTTCTAATTTGTTTATCCATCTTTTTTAAATACCAACCATTAGAAGGTATTGTAATAATAGGCACACGTGTATTTTTATAAAATATTTCAACAATTTTATCCAAATCATGTCTTAGATAGGGTTCTCCGCCAGTTAAAATTAAATTCAAAATTGGATCCATGGTTTTTGTGAATTTATCAATTTCATCTAACTTCATTTCGTTAAATCTTTTATTTAAGCTATCGTGGTAAAAACAGTGTGAACATTTAAGGTTACATCTGCTTGTTGGATAGAAAATAAAGTATGATGGTAATTGTTTATATTTAATTAAGGCTTTGTATAAGTGTCTATGGTATTGTACGGGTTTCAATATAATTTTTCCTATATTTAAAAATGATCTTTAAATAAAGATCAGTATCTTTTTTATTCAAAATATAACTTCTTATGTAATAAACCTATTGATATAAATTTCAAGAAATTTTTATTTAGTATTAATTAATGCTTTATTAAGAAAAGTTTGATCTAGATCACAATCCTTATATCCACGTTTAACTATATTCAAATATCTTTCCGTTGGAAATTTAAAAGGTGTTTTATTTACCATTGTGTATGTCATTACTTTTTTTCCATAATATGTAAAATAATATTTTTTATATAAAATCGGATAATCCTCATAGATATCAAGTTTTTTTTCATCACTTTTTGATATTTCAAATAAACCACCTGGCACACTTGATTTTTTTTTAGGTTCAATATCTGCTGCTCTATATTTACTTCTAAAAGTTAGTTTATAACCTTTCAAAATTATTTTTTTTAAAAAAATACTATCTTTACATCTTCTCTTCATTTGAAAATGATGAAGGTTACTACCATATGCAAAATAAAGCATTTATCTTTCTACTATCTTGATTTTTTTTTCTTCTACAAACTTTAATATATCGGCATTGCAAATATCGATCTTAGATTGGTTTTCAGATCTTAGAACAATAGATACTCCTAATTTACCTGCATGGAAAAAAGGGTAACTTCCTATTTCTACATCTTTATTTTGATCTTGTACTTTTGTCAAAGAGTTAGCTATCTCGCTTTCTACTGTTTTTAAACTTATGGTATGACTTAATATTGGTTTACCACCTACTATTTTATTTTTCAAACCGCCTAGCATAGATTTCATTATAGATGGGACACCTGGTAAACAAAAAACATTTTCAACACTAAAGCCTGGTGCACCACTTGTTGGGTTTAAAATTAATTCAGCATTTTCTGGCATCCATATCATTTTTTGCCTTCCTTCGTTAAACTCTCCAGGTTTATAATATGACTCCAAAATTTTAAATCCTTCCTTATGGATTTGATATTTTAAACCAAACGCTTTTGAAACTGATTCTGCTGTTATATCATCATGAGTTGGTCCTATACCCCCAGTTGTAAAAACATAATCGTTATCTTTTCTTAAAACATTCAATGTATCTATAATTTTTTTTTCATCATCTGGTATAGTCCTCGTTTCTTTTACTACAACACCGATTGAACTAAGCCATTTAGCTAATGTGCTAGTATTCGTGTCTTGCGTTCTTCCTGAAAGAATCTCGTTTCCTATAATTAATATAGCAGCATTTACTTTTGTGTTTTTTGTCATTTTATATGTATAATTTGATTATGGAATTTTCCAAGTCTTTAATAAAAGGCAAATTAATCAAAAGATATAAACGTTTTTTTGTAGATGTAAGATTGAACAATAACATTGTAACTGCCCATTGCCCAAACACTGGCTCAATGAAAGGTCTACTTGAAGAAGGAAATGATGTTTATCTATTTAAACACGATGATCCAAAAAGAAAATTAGAATATGGTTTAGAGATCATCAGGGCTAAAAAAAATTTAGTTGGTGTAAATACTCATCGAGCTAACAAAATCGTAAATCATGCTCTTTCTAATAATTTGATAAAAGAGTTAAAAAATTTAGACAAGATAAAATCTGAGGTTTTTTTCAATAAAGAAACAAGATTTGATTTTTTGCTTGAAAAAAATAAACAAAAAATTTTCATAGAGGTAAAAAATGTCACTCTTTTTAGGAACAAAACCACAGCGGAGTTCCCAGACGCTATTACGTCGAGAGGATCTAAGCATTTACTTACTCTTATTGATGCCATAAAAAAAGGATATAAAGCTTACTTGATGTTCCTTGTGCAAATTCAAAATATGGAAAATTTTAAAATAGCAGATGATATAGACAAAGAATATTATAAAAACTACAATATTGCTAGAAAAGCAGGAGTTAATTTTTTAGCTTACAGATGTAAAATAGATAAAAAAGAAATTTTAATAGATAAGAAATTGAAAATTATAAATGAGTGATTATTCAGAAAAATTTGAAAAAATGAGAAAAGCTGGAAAATTAGCTGCTCAAACTTTAGATATGTTAACCGAAAATATCAAGGAAGGTATTTCCACAGCAAATATAGATAAACTTGGATATGAATTTATAAGAGATAACGGGGGTCACTCTGCCCCACTTTATTATAGGGGTTTTAAAAAATCTTTATGCACATCCTTAAATCACGTAGTATGCCATGGTGTACCATCTGATGATAGAATTTTGGAAGAAGGTGATGCTTTAAATGTTGATGTCACTGCAATATTAGATGATCATTACGGAGATACAAGTAGAATGTTTTGTATTGGAAAAACATCTGTGAAATTAAATAATCTAATTAATATTACCCATGAGTCTTTAATGAGAGCTATAAGAATTCTAAAACCAGGGGTTAGGCTTGGTGACATTGGTTATGAAATCCAGTCTTATGTTGAAAAAGAAGGTTTTTCAGTTGTAAGAGATTTTTGTGGCCATGGAATAGGTACAAAATTTCATGAAGCACCTAACATTTTACATTATGGTAATAAAAATACTGGTATGGAACTTTATCCTGGAATGACGTTCACTATAGAACCAATGATCAACGCTGGAAAATTTGGCACAAAAACACTAAATGATGGATGGACAGCCGTAACAAAAGATAAATCTTTATCTGCACAATTTGAACACACAGTAGGAATTACAGAAAATGGTTATGAAATCTTTACAGAATCTGCTAAAGGTTATGTAAAGCCTCCATACTTATAATTGATGATTAAAAGATACTCGAGAAAAGAACTCACTGATATTTGGTCAGAAGAGAATAAATATAAAATTTGGCTTGAGGTTGAAATAGCTGCAGCTCAAGCCATGGAAAAACTTGGACAAATACCAAAGGGTGTTTCTTCAATTGTGAGAAAAAAAGCTAAAATTAATGTAAAAAGAATTCACCAGATTGAAAGCCAAGTTAAACATGATGTAATTGCTTTTTTAACTTCAGTGACTGAAAAAGCAGGCATAAAAGCTAGATACCTTCATCAAGGAATGACTTCATCTGATGTACTAGATACAAGTTTCAATATTCAATTAGTTCAATCTGGAAAAATTCTTGTAAAAGATTTAGACCAAATACTTAAAGTCTTAAAAAAACAGGCAAGAAAATATAAATTTACACCTTGCATGGGTAGAAGTCATGGTATTCATGCCGAACCAATTACCTTTGGTTTGAAGTTGGCCTCTTTTTATGAAGAATTTAAAAGAAATAAAAAAAGATTGATTGATGCAATTGACGAAGTTTCAACTTGTGCAATCTCAGGAGCTGTAGGAACATTTGCAAATATTAATCCAAATGTTGAAAAACATGTTGCAAAAAAACTAAGTTTGAAAGTTGAGCCTATTTCAACTCAAGTTATTCCTAGAGACCGTCACGCATTTTATTTTTCAGTTTTAGGAATTATCGCTGGATCAATTGAGAGAGTTGCTACTGAAATTAGACACTTACAGAGAACTGAAGTTTATGAACTTCAAGAATACTTTTCAAAAAATCAAAAAGGTTCATCAGCAATGCCTCATAAAAAAAATCCTATTCTAAGTGAAAATCTTACTGGTCTTGCTAGAATGGTAAGAAGTACAGTGACCCCTGCCCTAGAAAATATTGCATTATGGCATGAGAGAGACATTTCGCATTCAAGTGTAGAGAGAAACATAGGACCGGATGCAAATATAACTCTCGATTTTGCACTAGTTAGATTAACAAACATTCTAGATAATATGATTATTTATCCAAAAAAAATGTTAGAAAATTTAAATTTAACTAAAGGACTTATTTTTTCACAAGAATTAATGTTGGAATTAACAAAAACAGGTTTGAGTAGAGAAAAGTCTTATAAAATGGTTCAAACTTATGCAAAAAAATGTTTTGCGGAAGACTTAAATTTATTTGAGGTTATTCAGTCTGATAAATATATAATGAGCAAAATACCACCAAAAAAATTAAGAACTATTTTTAGTTATGCTAAACATTTCAAAAATATAAATTTTATTTTTAGAAGAGTATTTAAATAATGAAAAAAGGGAAAAAATTATACGAGGGAAAAGCTAAGATTATTTATGCTACTCAAGATAAAAATTTAGTTATTCAGTACTTTAAAGATGACGCAACTGCATTTAATAATCAAAAGAAAAGCACTATTGAAGGAAAAGGAGTTTTAAACAATAGAATTTCAGAGCATATCCTTGCAAATCTTTCACAAATTGGAATTAAAAATCATTTAGTCAAACGTCTTAATATGAGAGAACAAGTTATCAAGCTTGTAGAAATTATTCCAATAGAGTTTATAACAAGAAATGTTGCTACAGGGTCAATTACTAAAAGATTAGGTATTGAAGATGGAACAGTTCTAAAAGAACCATTAATTGAATATTGCTTAAAAGACGATGCTTTAGGAGATCCACTTATTGCTGAAGAACATATTTATGCTTTCGATTGGGCGACAAAAAAGGAAATCGAAAAAATAAAAAAAATGATTTTAAGAATAAATGACTTCATGGTTGGAATGTTTAGAGGAATTGGAATTAAGCTAATTGATTTTAAATTAGAATTTGGAAGAATTAAAATTAATGGAAAAAATGAAATTATTTTAGCTGATGAAATAAGCCCAGATACTTGTAGATTATGGGATTCCGTTACTGACAAAAAACTCGATAAAGACAGATTTAGAAAAGATTTAGGAGATTTAATTCCAGCATATACAGAGGTTGCAAAAAGATTAGGTATTCTGCATGAACAATCTAATGTGTCTGCAGTAAATATCACAAAACTATCCACAGTTAAAAAAAAAAGTAAATGAAAATATCTGCAATAATTACTCTTAAGAAAGATGTTTTGGATCCACAAGGTAAAGTAATTCATCAAACTTTAGATGGTATGGGATTTAAAAATGTTGAAGAGGTAAGACAAGGAAAATATTTTGAAATAGATGTAAAAGAAAATGATCCAAATAAAGCTAAAAAAATTGTAGAAGAAATGTGCAAAAAACTTTTGGCAAATCTTGTAATTGAAAATTATAAAATTATTGGAACTCAATAATTAATGAAATCAGTTGTAATAACTTTTCCTGGTTCAAATTGTGATAGAGATATGGATGTTGCTCTTAAGAAGTTCGGCTTTAAGAATCAAATGGTCTGGCATAATGATTACGAATTACCTAAAAGTGATTTAGTCGTTTTGCCTGGAGGTTTTTCTTACGGTGATTATTTAAGATGTGGTAGTATGGCTGCAAAATCAAAGATAATGCAATCAGTCATCACTTTTGCTAAATCAGGTGGTTTGGTTATGGGTATTTGTAATGGCTTTCAGATATTAGTTGAAACAGGTTTAGTTCCAGGAGTTTTGTTAAGAAATAAATATCTAGAATTCATTTGTAAAAATGTTTTTGTAAAAATTGACAATAAAAATAACCCTTTTTTTAAAAATTTAGATAAAGAAATTTTTGAGTTTCATATTGCTCATAATGAGGGGAATTATTTTTGCACAAATGATCAACTAAAGGAAATTAAAGATAATAATCAAATAGCTATTTATTATTGTAATGATAAAGGAAAAATTGAGGAAAATTTTAATCCTAATGGATCAGTTGAAAATATTGCAGGAATATTTAATAAAGAAAAAAATGTTTTAGGAATGATGCCTCATCCGGAAAGAATGATTGATCGTAGTTTATCGGGTGAAGATGGTTCTTTATTTTTTAAAAATTTAATAAATTATATCAAATAATGGAAGTTAATGAGCAAATTGCAATTGATCATGGTCTTAAATCAGAGGAATATAAAAAAATCTGTGATCTTTTAAAACGAATACCGAATTTAACTGAACTTGGAATTTTTTCTGCAATGTGGAATGAACACTGCTCATATAAATCATCAAGACTTCATCTAAAAAAGTTACCGACTAAAGGAAAAAAAGTTATCCAAGGACCAGGAGAGAATGCAGGAGTAATTGATATTGAAGATGGTGATGCAATAGTCTTTAAGATTGAAAGTCACAACCACCCTTCTTTTATTGAGCCTTATCAAGGTGCTGCGACAGGAGTTGGTGGTATAATGAGAGATGTTTTTACAATGGGTGCAAGACCAATAGCTAATTTAAATTCTATACATTTTGGATCTCCACAACATAAAAAAACAAAAAATCTTTTAAGAGGTGTTGTGCATGGTATCGGGGGTTACGGAAACTGTATGGGCGTGCCAACAATTGCAGGTCAAACATCATTTGATAGCTCATACAATGGAAATATTTTAGTTAATGCTATGACTATAGGTTTGGTTAAAAAAAATAAGATATTTTATTCAAAAGCTGCAGGCCTAAATAAACCAGTTATTTATGTTGGGTCAAAGACTGGGAGAGATGGAATTCATGGAGCAAGCATGGCATCAGCGAGTTTTGATGAAAAAATTGAAGAGAAAAAACCTACTGTTCAAGTAGGTGATCCTTTTACAGAAAAACTTTTATTGGAAGCATGTCTAGAACTTATGGCAGGAGAGTCAATAATAGCTATTCAAGACATGGGTGCTGCTGGGTTAACTTCATCAAGTATAGAAATGGCATCAAAGGGAAATTTAGGAATTGAATTAAATCTTAACAAAGTACCTTGTAGAGAAAAAAAAATGACACCATATGAAATTATGCTTTCAGAAAGTCAGGAAAGGATGTTGATAGTTTTAGAAAATGGAAAAGAAGAAGAGGCTAAAAAGATATTTGATAAATGGAATTTAGATTTTGCTATAATTGGAAAAACAACTAATTCAAAAAATATCGAATTATTTTTTGATGATAATAAAGTTGCAGATATACCTGTAAATACTTTGGTTGAAAATTCTCCAATGTATGATCGGAAGTGGAAAAAATCTAAACTTCCTAAAAAAAATAAGATCAAAAAAGAAACTTTAAGTAAACTTAAAATAAAAGATGTTTTAAAAAAAATTTTATCAAATCAAAATGTTTGTAGTAAAGAATGGATTTGGCAACAGTATGATCATACAGTAATGGGTGATACTATCCAAAAACCTGGAGGTGATGCAGGTGTTGTGAGAGTTCACGGAACTAATAAGGCTATAGCTGCATCAGTTGACTCATCTGCTGTATACTGTTGGGCGCATCCATTGACTGGTGGAAAACAAGTAGTTGCAGAAAATTGGAGAAATTTAATTTCTGTAGGTGCCACGCCAATAGCAATAACTAATTGTCTAAATTTTGGAAGTCCAGAAAAAGATGAAAACATGGGAGAGTTTGTCGAATGTGTTCAGGGAATAGGTGAAGCAAGTGAATATTTAAATTTTCCCGTTGTGTCAGGAAATGTATCTTTTTACAACCAAACCAAAGATGTTGGTATAAAACCAACACCATCTATCGGTGGAGTTGGATTGATACATGATTGTAAAAAAATGATCACAATGGATTTTAAAGAAATAAATAATATTGTTTTAGTTATAGGTAAAACTGAGGGTCATATCGATCAGAGTTTATTGACTAGAGTAATTTTGGATGAAAAAAATGGACCACCACCAGAAGTAAATCTTTTTAATGAAAAAAATAATGGTGAATCTTTGCTTGATTTGATCAACAAAAATTTTGTCAGAAGCGCTCATGATATATCTTTAGGTGGCTTAATAGTTGCTCTTAGTAAAATGTGTATTAAAGGAAATAAAGGTATAAATTTGAAAAGATCAAAAAATTTTTTAAGCGAAATTGAATATTTTTTTGCTGAAGACCAGGGTAGATATATAATAGAAATAAATAAAAAAGATTTAGGAGAAGTAACTAAAATTTTAGATAAAAATTCAGTACATCACGAAGAAATTGGAGTTATTATTGAAAAAAATATGATTATAAACGATAAGACAAAGGTTACAATTGACGAGTTGAAATCGTATAATACAAATTGGTTAAATAAATATATGAGTTCGTGATGGCAATGGATTTAAAAGAAATTGAGAAATATATTAAAGAAGCACTACCAGATGCTTTAATTGAAATTCAAGATTTAGCAGGTGATGGAAATCATTATTCTGCTATAATTACATCATCACAATTTGCTGGCAAAAGTAAAATTGAGCAACATAAAATGGTTTATGATTCTTTAAAAGGAAAAATGGGAAATGAGTTACATGCTTTGGCAATAAAGACAAAGGAAGTTTAATTATGGATGAAGATACAAAAAAAAAAATTCAGGATTATATCGATCAGAATGAAATATGTTTATTCATGAAAGGCACCCCTGATGCTCCACAATGTGGATTTTCTATGGCTGTTGCAAACATACTTAAAATTTTAAAAGTTGATTACAAGGGTGTCAATGTTTTAGAAAATCAATCTTTAAGAGAGGGAATCAAAACCTATAGTGACTGGCCAACAATACCACAGTTATATATTAAAAAGGAGTTTGTTGGAGGATGTGATATTGTTAAAGAGATGTTTGAAAATGGTGATTTAAAAAAAAAATTAGAAGAAAAAAAAATTAATTTTAATAACTAGTTATCCAAAATAATGAATGAGCTTAAGCAAAGAAATAACCAAAATAATATTTAGATTTTTAGACAAAAATTTATCAAGTTCTTTTTATCCTAAACTCATTAACAGAAATTCAAGTAAAATGTATAAGAATAACTATAAAGTTTCTGATGACTTTGATTATATATTTGTCCATATTCCAAAAACAGGTGGAATGACACTTAACAACATAATTGACTCAATAAATTCAAGTTTACAAAATAAAAAACTTTATAAAGGGGGTCACAATCCAATTTCATTATTTCACTCTATGAATGAAAAAAAATATTTTACGGTAATTAGGGATCCTATAGATAGAGTTTACTCATTTTTTAATATGGCACTTAATGACAAAAAACAGACCTATAACTATCTTGCAAAAAAAGGATTGTATGATTTTACCGCATACTGTGAAGAGTCACAAAATACCTATTGTAAATTTTTTTCAGGTGAAATCGAAAAAAATGTAAACGATGATACTTACAAATTAGCTGAAGAAAATATTAAAAAATTTTTTAAGATAATTAATTTTTCGAATTATGAAAAAGATCTAAGAAAATTTTTCAATAATATTGGTCATGAAAATATTGAAATTCCCCATATAAATATTTCAAAAAAAAATGATATTACATCAGATGAAAAAAAAATAATTGAATTTTATAATTATTATGACTTAAAATTATATAAGTTTTTAATTCAAAATAAATATATTTAGGTCTTATTTTTTTTCCCAAATACTGATCTGATTTTTTTTGACAAATATTTTCTAAATAATTGTATTAAACTAAACTTTCTTATCTCGAAGTTGTTTTCGATCAAATCGTAATCTATTTTATTTTCCCAATGCAGCTCCAAAACTAAACTTGACCTAAAATTATCTCTTAATTTTTGAATTGTGGAAACTGTTAGAATAGGATTAAAAAATTGTACTTTTTTAGAAATCACTAGTTTTGAATTAACATCATCGAATTCCATATGCCATTTATGATCTAATTTATTTTCAAAAACTAAATTATCCTCTAATTTAGTTGGTAACTCAATATACCCTTGTTTTGAAACTCTTTCTAATTCACTTATAAAAAATTTAGGATCATCAACGTGTTCTAGCACGTGACTAGCAATAACAAAATCAAACTGTTTATCTTTAAAAGGTAATGATTTATCATTTAACTTTATAAAATTTTTTCCCTCATAAAATTTGGACAAATCTTGAGTATCACAAATAGTTGTTGCAAATTCATTAGCACTATATCCGCAACCAATATCTAATACTAACCAATCTTCTTTAGTAGCTAAAATTGACTGTATAAAATTTTTTGATGTTCTTTTTATCAATTTCTTTATTATCTAGAATAATATTCAATTACTAGATTAGGTTCCATTACAATTGGGTAAGGAACTTCCTCAAATTTAGGAACTCTTACAAATTTAAATTTTTTATTTTTCTGATCTAATTGAATATATTCTGGAGTTTCTCTCTCTTTATTAGCTAATGCGATATCGATAACTGCTAATTGTTTTGATTTGTCTCTAATCTCGATACTATCTTCTTCTTTTACAGTGTAACTTGAAATATTAACTTTTTTTCCATTAACTTTAACATGTCCATGATTTATCAATTGTCTAGCAGAGAAAATTGTTGTGGCAAACTTAGCTCTATAAATCACTGCATCTAATCTTCTTTCAAGAAGACCAATTAAATTTTCACTTGTATCTCCTTTAAGCATCACAGCTTTTTTATATATATTTCTGAATTGACGTTCATTAATATTGCCATAGTAAGCTTTTAATTTTTGTTTAGCTTGAAGTTGAATTCCATAATCAGATGGCTTTGAACTTTTTGTTTGTCCATGTTGGCCAGGTCCATATGCCCTAGTATTGAATGGGCTTTTTGGTCTCCCCCATAGATTTACCTTTAATCTTCTATCAACTTTATGTTTAGAGTTTAATCTTTTTGTCATTTAATAATGGGCTTTATAAACTTACTCATAATTTTGTCAATCAACGTTTTCTCGCTAAACTTGCAAATACACTTGATAATATACGTGTTTCTTTATCCGATAACTCCATCTTGTAAAAAATATTTCTTAAATTTTGCAACATTATTGACCGCTTCTCCTTTGGTTTAAAAAAATCTATATTATCTAAATTTTTAATACAAAGATTAATCATTGATTGTATTTCCTTTTTTGTTGCAGATTTAATTTTTTTTGATTTAACAAACGGTTTTGTCTTAATTTTTAGAATACTTGATACAGTTTGAGCAATTATAATCAAACTGTGAGAAAGATTGAGTGATTTAAAATCAGGATTGGTTGGTATTTGTAAAGTGTAATTAGCATAACTAACTTCTTTATTTGATAGCCCTGATGCCTCTGAGCCAAATAAAAATCCAATTTTTTTTCTAAAATCTATTTTTTTTAAACCTTCAAGATTAATATGTTTCACATTTTTGTTTCTGAATCTTGCAGATGTAGCAATTAATATATCAATATCTTCTAAGGAACTTTCTAAATTATTAAATACTTTACTTTTCTTTATAATGTCTTTCGCTCCAACGGATGTTGCCAATATTTTATCGTTAGGAAAAATAGGTTTTGGATCAATCAAATATAACTTTTGAAAATTAAAATTTTTTATTGCTCTTGCACAAGCACCAATATTCTCTGATAGCTGAGGTTTGTGTAAAATAAATGTAACTTTATTCTTGTTCATTTATTTGATGCCATGATTTCTATTATAATCAGATAATGTTGAAGAATTAATTCCTTTAAGGAATTTTTGATCAACATCCCATATAGAAACCTTTAAAGGGTAACACTTTGCAACATCAGAGGAATGTTCTGATCCACAGTCTCCACCTGGGCAAGCAGATAAAACCCCTAATAAATCAGTTTCTGCAAAAAATTCTAAATAGTCTCCTGGCCTTACAGGACTTGATTTCATAAAATATTGTTTAGTGTCATTAGTAAAACCAGTAAGCATAAATACATTCAATACATCGTGTACAATTTTTTCTGCGTCATCTAATTTGACATTTTTCTCCTTAACTAAAGCTCTAGTTAAATTTGAATGACAGCAATAATGATAATCGTTGTTTGATGTAAGTTTATATGTGTAAGGATCGCATCTAGTGCCAATAACATCGTGGACCGAGCCCCCGTCTTTATCGTAACCATACCAATCTAGTGTATCCCATGTAATTGTAGCTAATGATCTTAAATACGGGAAGCTACTAAACATTTTATCTCCAACTGAAATATGTGTTCCGTAGAGAGCTCTAGTTTTTCCAGAATAAAATTTTTCCTCTAAATTATTAGCTTGAAATAAATTTAAATCTCCAACTTGTGGTCCTTCAACACTTTCTATTCTAAAAAAATTACCTGATTTGACATTAAAAGTTTTAGCATCTCTTGGTGGAATTATAACTTCGTCGACTTGTTTGATGTGTTTTCTCGCTTCATGTAATATTTCAAGATTATTATTTATGCTTTCATTTGGGTAACAAACAACAAGATCTGCTCCTACCCTGCTTTCAATATCACTAGGTTTCTTAGAGAATTTTCTAATTTTCATTCATTATTTACTTGCAGGAGCTTTATCCTTAAATAATTTAAAATCTAAACTGTCGATAAGAGCTTTAAATGATGCATCAATTATATTTGGTGATACACCAATGGTAAACCAATTTTTTCCTTGGGAGTCTGTACTTTCAATCGATACTCTTGTGGTCGCCTCAGTTCCTGTATTTAAAATTCTTACCTTATAGTCGACTAGTTTTAAATCTTTTAAATATTCAGAATATTTTTCTAACTTAGTAACATTATTTCTTATAGCGTTGTCTAAAGCATGAACGGGTCCATTACCCTCACCTTCGCAAACTATTTGTTCACCATCCACCTCTAATTTTGCTTTTGCTCTGGAAACTATTTTATCTTGATTATTTTTTGAAACTGAAACATCGTATTCTTTTATTGAAATATATCTTGGAATTTCTCCCATTACTCTTCTAGCCAGTAACTCAAAAGATGCATCAGCTCCATCATAACTGTAACCAATGAACTCTCTATCTTTAACTTCTTCTAATAGTTTTTTAACCTTAGGATCATTTTCCTTTATATCGACTCCAATAGTTTTGAGTCTAGATAGGATATTTGATTTACCTGACTGATCAGAAACAACTATATTTCTGCTATTACCAACATCCTCAGGATTTATATGCTCATAAGTTTTAGGATCTTTTTGAACAGCAGATACATGTAAACCGCCTTTATGTGAAAAGGCTGCAGCACCAACATATGGTAAATGCTTATTTGGTTTTCTATTAAGTATCTCATCAAGTAACCTTGAACATTGAGTAATATGCTTGATATTTTTTTCTTTTATACTTATTTCAAATTTATCCGATAACTCTTTCTTAAGATGAAAAGTTGGAATAATTGACATTAAATTAGCATTACCACATCTTTCACCTAAGCCATTAATAGTACCTTGAATTTGTCTCGCTCCTGATAAAACAGCTGCAATTGAATTTGCAACAGCATTACCAGTATCATTATGTGCATGAATACCTAAATTTTCACCTGGTATGTGTTCAGAAACTTTTTTTACTATTTTAGTTACTTCATGAGGAAGTGTACCACCATTAGTATCACATAGAACTATCCATTTGGCTCCGTTATCATAAGCAGCTTTAATACAAGCTAAAGCATATTTGGGGTTTGCCTTGTACCCATCAAAAAAATGTTCTGCATCAAACATAAATTCTTTATTATTTTTTACAAAATGCCTTGTTGTTTCTTTAATGTTTTCTAAATTTTCCTCTTTAGATATTCCTAAAGCAACATCAACATGAAAATCCCAAGACTTTCCAACTAAACAAACAGATTTAGTATTAGAATTTAAAATTGCTGACAAACCTGGATCATTTTCAGCACTTCGTCCTGCTTTTTTTGTCATTCCAAAAGCAGTAAAGGTAGAGTTTTTTAAATCTAAACCTTTCTGAAAAAATTCTGTATCAGATGGATTGGCACCTGGCCAACCTCCTTCAATGTAATCTACACCAAGATCATCTAGAGCATGCGCAATCTTTGCTTTTTCATCAATTGAAAAATGCACACCTTGAGTTTGTGCTCCATCTCTTAATGTTGTATCAAATATATATAATCTTTCTTTACTCATTTAAATTTCCACAGTGTTTTATCATCTTTGTCCTCTATTAAAACACCTTTATCTAAAAGTTTATTTCTAATTTCATCTGCTTCTTTATAATTTTTGTTCTCTCTTGCCTTATTTCTTAGATCAATCATTTTTTTTATTTCTTGCTCACTAATAGAGGCTTTATTCTTTTTGAAACTTTCCCATTGTTTGCTGTCCTCGTTAAACAATCCAATAAATTTACAAGCGGAGATAAAAATATCTTGGTCTTCTCCTTTACTAGCTTTTTCATAAAGTTGATGTAAATTAGCTATATAGCCTGGAGTATTAAGATCTTCGTATAAAGGTTTCAAAACCACCTCTGGAATATCTACTTCCATAATTTCTGGTGAGTAAACACGATACCATTTATCTAAAGTGTTTTGACAATCATTAATCAGTTTTTCATTCCAATCTAAGGGCTGCCTATAATGAGCGCTTATAAGCGCTAACCTGACAACCTGACCACTCATTTTTTTTCTAAAGTCTTTTATTTTTAATATATTCCCCTGAGATTTTGCCATCTTTTCATTGGCCATAGTTATAAAGGCATTATGAACCCAGTAATTTGCAAAAACTTTTGTATCATTAGCACATCTTGATTGCGCTATTTCATTTTCATGATGGGGAAAAATTAAATCAATTCCACCTCCGTGAATATCAAACTCATCACCTAAAAATTTTTTAGACATCGCGGAACATTCTAAATGCCAACCCGGTCTACCTTTTCCCCAGGGAGATTCCCATGAAGGTTCATTGTCATTCGACGGTTTCCACAATATAAAGTCCTCAGAGCTTTTTTTATTTTCACTAATTTCTACTCTTGAGCCAGCAATCAACTCCTCTAAATTTTTATTAGATAATTTTCCATAATCAGAAAATTTTTTTACCTCAAAATAAACATGACTTTTATTTTCATAAGCATAACCTTTTTTCATTAACTCACTTATCATCTCAATCATTAGACTGATATATTCTGTGGCTCTCGGTTGATGTGTTGGATTTTCACAATTTAAAAATTTACAATCATCTAAAAAATTTTTGGTGACTTTTTCTGTTAATTCTTTAGTTGAAATTTTTTGTTCTTGTGAAGATTTAATTATTTTATCATCTATATCAGTTATATTTCTTACATACGTGACTGACTCAAATTTTTTTTTGAGAAGCTTAAATAAGATATCAAATATTATTAATGGTCTAGCATTTCCTATATGCGGATCATCATAAACTGTAGGGCCACAAACATACATGCCCACATTTGTTTTTTTTTTGGGAATAAAAAGTTCTTTTTTATTAGTTAAATTATTTGTTAAAAAAATATCCATATCAATTGATTAAGAAATATACCTTATTTTATGATTTGTTAATCTAATTGATTAACTTGGTATCTTGCAAACTGGAATTGGCTCCATTTTATGCAAGTTTTGATTTCGAATTTTTTCGTATTTAGCTTTGTGAGGTGAATTAGGATTATTCATTGCATCCTCTAATTCATTGTAACTAAAACCAAGTTGGCCCTCGTCAGTTCTTCCATCATCCCATAAACCGTCTGTTGGAGGAGCGTCTATAATATCCTTTAATATTCCTAATTCTTTTCCCAATTCCCAAACCTCAGTTTTATTACAATCTGCTATAGGTGAAATATCAACTCCACCATCTCCATATTTTGTATAAAATCCAACACCAAAATCTTCTACTTTGTTACCTGTACCTACAACAATACCTTTGTTTGCTGCTGCCACTTGATAAAGTGTTGTCATTCTCAACCTTGCTCGAGAATTTGCAAAACCATGCTCATTATCAAATTTATCTAATGTTAAAGAAAAGGTCTCAAACAATTTGTCTAAACTAATTGTATGAGCTTCAACATTCTTAAAATTTTTAACTAACCATTGTTGATGCTTTAAACTAAGATCATGTTGTTTTTCTATTTGTTTGATTGGCATGGAAAGAACTATTGTTCTTATGCCAGTCATAGCACTTAATGTGCTTGAAACAGAAGAATCTATACCACCAGAAATACCAATAACCAAAGACTCTGCTTTTGAGGGCATTCCTTCTGCATATGATTTAATCCAATTAGATATAAATTTAACTTTTTCTTTAGGATTCATAATATTTTATTTAATTAAATTAAATCAGATAGCAATAGCTTAAGATGCCGCTTGAACAGCATTTTTAGAATAGCTGCTATTCTTTTTAATCTCGTCAGAAATTAAAAAAGCCAACTCTAAAGCCTGATCTGAATTCAATCTAGGGTCACAGTGAGTATGATATCTACTTGATAAATCAGCATCAGATATTTTTCTAGCTCCACCTGTGCACTCTGTCACATCTTGACCTGTCATTTCAACGTGTAAACCACCTGCATAAGATCCCTCAGACTGATGTACCCCAAAAACATTTTTTACTTCATTAACTACATTGTTAAACGGTCTCGTTTTAAAACCAGTAGTTGACACAATTGTATTACCATGCATCGGGTCACATGACCAAATAACATTAAGCCCCTCTTTTTTAATTCTTCTTATTAACTTTGGTAAAAACTTTTCTACATTTTGATGACCAAATCTCGATATTAAAGTTATTTTACCTTTTTCATTTTTTGGATTTAATACTTCACAAATTTTTGCAATCTCCTCGGGTTTAGAAGTTGGGCCACACTTTATACCAATTGGATTTTCTATTCCTCTACAAAATTCAACATGACCCCCATCTAATTGTCTTGTTCTATCACCGATCCATACAAAATGAGCGGATGTATCATGGTACTCACCAGTAGTGGAGTCTACTCTAGTCATACTTTCCTCGAATGGTAAATGCAAAGCTTCGTGTGATGTCCAAAAGTTAACTGTGTATAATCTATTGTTAAAGTCTGAAGTTATACCGCACGCTTCCATAAATGCTAAAGCATCAGCAATTTTATCCTCTAAGTCTTTAAATTTTTTTGCTTGTGGACTTTTTTTTATGTAGTCTAAATTCCACAAATGAACTTTGTTTAAATCTGCAAAACCACCTTTAGAGAATGCTCTTAATAAATTCAGTGTTGACGCTGATTGAGAATAAGCTTTAAACATTCTTTTTGGATCTGGCCTTCTAGCTTTTTCAGTAAAATCAATTGCATTTATATTATCACCTAAATAACTTGGTAGTTCTATGTTACCTTGTTTTTCCGTTGGCGCACTTCTTGGTTTAGAAAACTGTCCAGCAATCCTACCAAGTTTTACAATAGGTAAAGATGCAGAGTATGTCATCACCAAAGCCATTTGAAGAATTACTTTAAAAGTATCTCTTATATTGTCAGGATGAAATTCTGCAAAACTTTCTGCACAGTCACCACCTTGCAATAAAAAAGCTTTACCATCAACTACTTTAGATAATTGATCTTTTAAATGTCTAGTCTCGCCAGCAAATACAAGTGGTGGAAATGTTTTTAATTTATTTAAAACACTATTAAGCTCCTTCTCATCACCATACGTTGGTATATGTTTGACAGGATACTTTCTCCAGCTATTTACTTTCCAATTTTTCATGTTCAACTCAGGATTGTTGTATCAGAGTTTTTCTATTATTCAACGGTTACTGATTTAGCTAAATTTCGGGGCTTATCTATATCAAAACCTTTTTTAAGAGCTGAATAATAAGCTAATTTTTGTAATGGAATTGTCAAAAGAAATGGCAAAAGGTCCTCACTAGCACTTTCAACTTCTATTTTTTCCCAAATATTTTCTGAAACAACCTCATCACTACTTTTATTGGTTACTAATAAAACTTTTGCACCCCTTGCAATAACTTCCTGCATATTAGAAATTGTTTTTTTATAATAGTTATCTCTTGGCGCCAATACAACAACTGGCATTCCCTCTTCAATTAGAGCTAGTGGTCCATGTTTCATTTCACCAGCTGGATAACCTTCGGCATGAATATAAGATAATTCTTTTAATTTTAATGCACCTTCTAATGCTATAGGAAAAGAAAAACCTCTTCCTAAAAACATCGAACCTTTAACTTCGTTAAAAGTATTAGATATTGTCTGTATCTTATTATCGGTCAATAAAGTCTTTTCTGCTAATTTAGGAAGAGTTTTAAGGTCTTTAAGTTTTTCATTAAATAACTCTTTTTTTAAATCTTTTCTTAATAATCCAATTTTTAAAGCTAGAATATATAATATAAGAATTTGACCTAAAAAAGCTTTCGTAGATGCAACACCTATCTCGGTCCCACAATGTATTGGTAAGACAAATTTAGAGTCTCTTGCAATCGAACTTTCAATAACATTTACAACTGCGCATGTTTTCATGTCATTTTGATTACATAAATCTAATGCTGCATAAGTATCAGCTGTTTCACCAGATTGAGATACAAATATATATAAAGTTTCTTTCTTAAATCTGTTTTTTCTATATCTAAACTCCGACGCAATATCTACATTAACATCTAATGAGGTTAATTCTTCAAACCAGTATTTTGCAAGTAGACATGAATGATAAGCTGTTCCACAACCAATAAGAGTAACTGAGGAAATTTCATTCATTTTCCAAGGAAAATTATAAATATTAATATCATTATTAAGTGTATCTACATATTCATTAATTCCATTTTTTAATGTTGTAGGTTGTTCTTCTATTTCTTTAGCCATGAAATGTTTGTAGTCACCTTTGTCATATTTTTCATCTTCAAGAGATAATTCTAAAACTTTTTTATTTATTTTATTTCCATCCTCATTAAAAAATTCAACGTGATCTTTTTTTATAATACAGAATTCACCATCATTTAAATAAGTAATTTTATTCGTCATTGCTTTAAGTGCATATGAATCTGAACCTAAATAATTTTCATTTGGACCATACCCAACAGCTAATGGAGAGCCTCTTCTTGCACCAACAATCAAATCAGGTCGATCTTTAAATATTATACCAAGTGCAAAACTACCATGAAGAGATTTGAGCGTTTTTTTAATTGAATTGACAATATTTTCAGTTTTTAAATTTTCTGTGATTAAGTGTACAATCACCTCAGTATCAGTTTGTGATTTAAATTTATGTCCCTTACCTACTAAAAATTTTTTCAGTAACGTAGAATTTTCAATAATTCCATTGTGAACTACTGATACATTTTGTGAAGAGTGAGGATGAGCATTAATACTATTTGGTAATCCATGTGTAGCCCAACGAACATGTCCTATACCAATGGTTCCTTCCATTTTTTGGACTAAAAGATTATTTTCTAAATTATCAACTCTTCCTTCGGATTTAACTTCGTTAATTTCATTGTTTGAAAGCGTTGCTATACCCGCTGAATCATATCCTCTATATTCTAATTTTTTTAAAGAACTAATTATTGTTGATGAGACAGGTCTACTACTGTTAATACCAATTATTCCACACATAATTATTTAGACTTTCTTTTATAATTTTTTACCTCTAGTTGTTGACTTCTAGTCAGTGCTAAAGATTTTTTACTTACATTTCTAGTAATTACTGATCCTGCTCCAACTATACTATTATCTGAAAGTGTAATTGGGGCTACTAAAGATGAATTAGAACCAATAAAAACATTATCTTTTATTTTAGTTTTATGTTTTTTAATTCCATCATAATTGCAAGTGATTGTTCCTGCTCCAACATTAACTGATTTACCAATTAAGGTGTCACCAATATAAGTTAAATGATTTACCTTAGATTTTTTTCCAAGAATGCTTTTTTTAATTTCAACAAAATTACCAATCTTAGATCCTTCCTTTAAGGTTGTACCAGGTCTTATTCTTGCATAAGGACCTACTTCAACTTTATTTTCAATTTTACAATGCTCTAAATGACTGAAAGATTTTATGGTAACATTATTACCAATTTTCACTTTTGATCCAATAACTACATATGGTTCTATAGTCACATTTTTTCCAATTTTAGTATCTTTAGAAAAATAGATTGTTTCTGGAGCTAACATTTTTACTCTTGATTTTAAGAATTTTTTTCTCAGTGAATTCTGAAGCTCATTTATCTTTAATTGTTTCATCTGGAAAATTACTTACATTAAGTATATATCTTTCTTAATTCACAAAATATTTCTTAAAAATACTTTTATTTATGAAACAAATTTATACGATTCTTTTTGATTTAGATGGCACTTTAGTAGATACCGCGCCTGACTTAATGAGAGCCCACAATCATGTGATGAGTAAATTTGGATATCCAACCAAGTCAACTGAGGAAATAAGAAACTTAGTAGGCCAAGGTGCTGGTGCAATGCTTGGTCGATCTATCTGGGGTCAGGCAAAAAAAGAATTTGGAAAAGTCCAAGATGAAAAAATCAAAAAAGAAATGGTTAAAGAATTTGTAGATTATTATGGAAAAAATATTGTAAATGAAAGTAAATTAATTGATGGAGTCAAAGATTTTTTAATATGGTCGAAAGAAAAAAAAATTTCAATGGGCGTTTGCACAAATAAACAGGAACATCTAGCAATTGATCTTTTAAAAAAAATTGGAATTTATGATTTTTTTGAATACGTAGCGGGACACAATACTTTTGATTATTGTAAGCCTGATCCAAGACACTTAACATCTGTAGTTGAAATTTTAGATGGAGATCTTAAAAAAACTTTAATGATTGGTGATAGTGAGTCAGATGCTAACGCAGCAAAAGCTGCGGGAATTCCAGTTATTTTACTTGAGGATGGTTATACGGAAAAAAATACAACTGAAATTTACCATAATCACTTAATAAAAGACTTCATTGGTATTGAAAAAATCGTAACAAAATATCTTTAATATTGATTATTTTTTTTTAACTATTAGAACAGTTTTCAATTAGGAGTTATTTTGATCATACATAACGTAAAAGTTTACCCATCTAAAGTTCACTTGCCCAAAAAAAAACAACTGGCTTGGAAAATCGCAGAGATTGCAAGTGATAATGCAAAGTTAGATAAAGAAGCAATAGAAATGGTAATTAATAGAATTATTGATAATGCTTCAGTTGCAATAGCTTCTTTAAATAGACGTCCAGTTATTTCATCTCGAGAAATGGCGCTAAAGCATTTAAGAAAAAATGGCGCAACATTATTTGGAGTTGATAATAAATTAAAATTTGATTGTGAATGGGCGGCTTGGAGTAATGGAACAGCTGTAAGAGAACTTGATTTTCATGATACATTTTTAGCAGCTGATTACAGTCATCCTGGTGATAATATTCCTCCCCTTATAAGCGTTGCACAACAAAATAAAAAAAGTGGTCTAGATCTTTTAAGAGGGATAATTACTGCCTATGAAGTTCAAGTTAATCTAGTAAAAGGAATTTGTTTACATAAACATAAAGTAGACCACATTGCTCACTTGGGGCCAAGTGTTGCTGCTGGAATAGGATCGATGTTAAAACTAAATGCAGAAACAATCTATCAAGCTGTTCAACAAGCTCTGCATACAACTATTTCAACTAGACAGTCTAGAAAAGGTGAAATTTCAAGTTGGAAAGCATATGCTCCAGCGCATGCTGGGAAACTTGCAATCGAAGCTGTAGATAGAGTTATGCGTGGCGAAGGCGCTCCAAGTCCAATTTATGAAGGTGAAGATAGTGTTATAGCACAAATTTTAGATGGAAAAAAAGCCATATATAAAGTTCCACTTCCAAAAAAAAACGAGACTAAGAAAGCTATACTAGAAACTTACACAAAAGAATATTCTGCCGAATATCAATCTCAAGCATTAATTGATCTTGCAAAAAAACTTAAAAAGAAAATATCAAACCTAAATCAAGTAAGGAAAATTGATATTTATACCAGTCATCATACTCATTATGTAATTGGTACAGGTGCAAACGATCCTCAAAAAATGGATCCGAATGCAAGTAGAGAAACATTAGATCATTCAATAATGTATATATTTGCTGTGGCCTTAGAAGATGGTAGTTGGCATCATGTAAAATCTTATTCTAAAGCTAGAGCAAAAAGAAAAAGTACAATTAAAATATGGAGATCAATCAAAACACATGAGGATAAAAAATGGACCAAAAGATATCATGACCCAAACCCCAAAAAAAAAGCTTTTGGTGCAAAAGTGATAATTACCCTTAAAAATGGAAAAAAAATTACTGAGGAACAAGGAGTTGCTGATGCTCATCCTTATGGCTCAAGACCGTTCAAAAGAAAAAACTATATAAACAAATTTTTAACACTTACCGAGGATATTTTAGATAAAAAAGAAATTGAAAGATTTTTAAAGACAGTGCAAAGCTTAAGAAAACTAAAGCCAGGTCAATTAGATAGATTGAATATTATTGTTAAAAAGAGCAAAATTAAACGAAATTTAAAAAAAGGAATTTTTTAATGCATTTTGTTGAAAAAGAACCAATACAAAAAAGAAAGGATTTTACAGAGAAATTAAAATCCAAAAAAATATTAAGAGTTCCTGGTGCTTATAATCCTTTAACAGCAAAATTAATTGAGGAAATTGGTTATGACGCTGTCTATGTTTCCGGAGGCGTAATGGCAAATGATCTTGGATACCCAGATATTGGATTAACTACACTACAAGATGTCAGTACACGTTCATATTTAATCTCTAGAGTTACAAACCTCCCTACAATTGTTGATATAGATACAGGATTTAAATCTTGCAAAGAAACAATAGAAACTTTTGAAGAGTTTGGAATTACAGGGGTACATATAGAGGATCAAATTGAAAGAAAAAGATGTGGACATCTGGATAATAAAGAATTGATATCCACAGACGTAATGGTGAAAAAAATTAAAGAATGTGTTTCAGCAAAAAAAGATGAAAATTTTAAGATTATTGCAAGATCCGATGCAAAAAGCGTTGAAGGAATAGATAAAATGATCGACAGATGTAAGGCATATATCGATGCTGGAGCAGAAATTATTTTTCCTGAGGCACTTCATGATGAAAAGGATTTTGAAAAAGTTAGAAAAGAACTATCGTGTTATTTGTTAGCCAACATGACTGAATTTGGAAAAACTAAATTATTAAATTATAAACAATTAGAAGAACTGGGTTACAACATTGTTATTTACCCTGTTACAACTCAAAGGTTAGCAATGAAAAACGTTGAGGATGGTCTAAGGGACATTTTTGCAAATGGACACCAAAACAACATTATTGATAAAATGCAAACTAGAAAAAGATTATATGATCTTGTAGATTACGAAAAATATAATAGTTTAGACGAAAAAATTTATAACTTTAATACTGATGGTCATGAATAATGAGTGACGAAATAAAAAAAGGTTTATTGGGAATTATTGTAGACGAAACTGAGGTCTCAAAAGTAATGCCTGAAATTAACTCTCTTACTTATAGAGGTTATGCTGCTCAGGATCTTTGTGAATATTGTAGATTTGAGGAAGTTGCTTATCTCATTTTGAATAAAGACTTGCCAAACACTATCCAACTAAGAAAATTTGAAAAAGAAGAAAAAAATAATAGGGATTTATCTAAGGATTTATATTCAATTATAAAAAAAATGCCAAAAAAATCTCATCCTATGGATGTGGCCAGAACTGCAGTAAGTATTATGGGTTTAGAAGATAAAGAAACGATTGACTCCTCTCCTGAAGCAAATATGAGAAAAGCAATTAGAATCCTTGCAAAAACTCCTACTGCATTAGCTGCCTTTTACAGAATTAGAAAAGGTAAAAAAATCATCAAACCCAAAAAAAATTTAAATATAGCGGAAAACTTTTTTTATATGTGTTTTGGAAAAATACCTCAAAAAGAAATAGTAAAAGCTTTTGATGTGTCTTTAATATTGTATGCAGAGCATAGCTTTAACGTCTCAACTTTTACTGCAAGAACTATTACCAGCAGCTTATCTGATATTCATGGTGCGATTACTGGAGCAATAGCAAGTTTAAAAGGTCCATTACATGGAGGTGCTAATGAGGAAGTAATGCATATGATGAGCAAAATTAAGGATCCTAAGTACGCTCTTAAATGGATAAATGATGCATTAGATAACAAAGAAGTTGTTATGGGTTTTGGCCATAGAGTTTACAAAAGTGGAGACTCAAGAGTTCCTACAATGAGAAAATATTTTGCTAAGGTAGCAAAAATTAAAAAAGATAAAAAATTTGAAAAAATTTACGACATTGTTGAAAAAGTAATGATTGAGAGAAAAAACATCCATCCAAACGTGGATTATCCTACTGGACCGACTTATCACTTGATGGGTTTTGATACGGATTTCTTTACACCAATATTCGTTATTTCAAGAATAACTGGTTGGTCAGCACATATAATGGAGCAACATGCTGCAAATAAATTGATCAGACCACTTGCAAGTTACAAAGGTAACAAGCACAGAAAAGTTTTACAATTAAATCAAAGATAATTAACTAAAAGCTTCAACCCAAGTTCCTTGTGTAGATGCTTTAGAATACTCTGTTGCACGACCCTCAAAGAAGTTCATGTGCTCAACTGCATTTAACATTGTATCTAACCATCCAAGAGGATTTTTTTGTACATCATAAATTGGTTCCAAGCCTAATTGAACTAGTCTTCTATTACCAATAAATCTAATATAGTCTTTTACCTCTTTTGCAGTTAATCCTTCCATTGGACCCATTTCAAAAGCTAAATCTATAAAGGCATCCTCATGTTCAATAATAGTTCTGCAAGCTTCATATAATTCTTTTTTCAATTTTGGTGTCCAGATTTCTGGATTCTCTTTGATGAATTCTTTAAAAATTCTAATCATGGAATTGCAGTGAAGAGTTTCATCTCTTACAGACCAAGTAACTATTTGTCCCATTCCTTTCATCTTATTGTGTCTTGGGAAATTTAAAAGGATCGCAAAACTTGCGAATAATTGTAGACCCTCAGTGAAAGCACTAAAGACTGCAACAGTTTTAGCAATGTCTTCTTTTGAATTAACATTGAATCCTTGCATGTAGTCATATTTATCTTTCATTTCCTTGTACTTCATAAATGCAGAGTATTCTGACTCTGGCATTCCAATTGTATCTAATAAATGTGAATAAGCAGCAACATGAACTGTTTCCATCGAAGCAAAAGCTGTCATCATCATTAAAACCTCTGTTGGTTTGAAAACAGTTGTGTAATGTCTCAAATAACAGTTGTTAACTTCAACATCTGCTTGAGTAAAAAATCTAAAGATTTGAGTTAAAAGATTTTTTTCAGGTTGTGATAAATTTTTTTGCCAATCTCTAACATCGTCACCAAGTGGAACTTCCTCGGGTAACCAATGAATTCTTTGTTGCGTTAACCATGCATCATAACACCAAGGATATCTAAATGGTTTGTAGACTGGGTTTTCTACTAAAAGGCCCATTTTTTTTGGTTGGATAATTTCTTTTTTTTCTTTTTTAATCTCCTCTGCTACTGACATGATAAACACTCCTCGTATTCTGGTTCTTGGTTGGTTGGTTGATTTTTAGATTTATATACATTTGCTGTAATATCAGTTGATTGAGCATTATTGATATTTTCAGCTCTTTGAATTGATTTTGATCTACAGTAATAAAGGCTTTTCAAACCTTTTTTCCATGCATCAAAATGAATTCTATGTAATTCTTTTTTGTGAACGTCTGCTGGTAAAAACAAATTGACTGATTGTGCTTGAGAAATAAATGGTGTCCTATCACCACTCAGCTCAATAATCCATTTTTGATTTAATTCAAAAGCAGTTTTAAAAACATCTTTTTCTAGATCAGTTAAAAAATCTAGATGCGAAACTGAACCTTGGTTAGTAGTTATTGTTGACCATGTTTCATCATCATTTTTACCATGACTTTCTAAAATCTCCTCAAGATATCTATTTCTTACATTAAAAGATCCTGACAAAGTTTTGTGAGTATAGCTATTTGCTGCAATAGGTTCTACCCCTGGTGATGCTCCGCCACAAATAATTGATATAGATGCTGTTGGTGCTATCGCAGTTTTATTTGAAAATCTTTCTTTAAAACCGTATTCTGCAGCATCTGGACAGGCTCCTCTCTCCTCAGCTAAATCTTTTGAGGCTTGATTTACTTTTTCATGAATATTATTGAAAATTTTTTTATTCCATGACTTTGCCATTACAGACTCAAGTGGAATTCTTTTTTTTTGTAAAAAAGAATGAAAACCCATTACTCCCAATCCAACACTTCTTTCTCTTTCAGCAGAATATTTAGCGTCTTTAAATTGTTCAGGTGCTTTATTAATAAAATCGGATAAAACATTATCTAAAAATCTCATTACATCTTCAACCATATCTGGATCATCTTTCCATTCATCGTATTTTTCTAAATTTAGTGAAGACAAACAACAAACAGCTGTTCTATCTCTTCCATCTTTATCAATACCAGTAGGTAAGGTTATCTCACTACAAAGATTTGAAGTTTTAACTGTAAGGTTTGCTAACTTATGATGTTGTGGGATTTGTCTGTTAACAGTATCAATATAAATTATATAAGGTTCACCTGTTTCAATCCTCGCAGTTAATAATCTAATCCATAAATTTCTAGCTGATAAAGTTTGTTGAACAGTTCCATCAACTGGACTCTTTAGTGCCCATTGCTCATCGTTTTCTACGGCTCGCATAAATGCGTCTGAAACTAAAACACCGTGATGTAAGTTTAGTGCTTTTCTATTTGGATCACCACCTGTTGGTCTTCTCATTTCCATAAACTCTTCTATTTCAGGATGGTCTATTGGAAGATAACAAGCAGCAGATCCTCTTCTTAAAGAACCTTGGCTAATTGCCATTGTTAATGAATCCATAACTTTTATAAAAGGAATAATTCCAGAAGTTTTTCCAACTCTTCCAATCTTTTCACCTATTGATCTTAGGTTTCCCCAGTAACTTCCTATGCCTCCACCTTTTGCAGCTAACCAAACATTTTCACTCCAAAGATCTAAAATACCACCCAAGCTATCTGATGCTTCATTTAAAAAACATGAAATTGGTAATCCTCTTTTAGTTCCACCGTTAGATAAAACTGGTGTTGCAGGCATGAACCAAAGGTTGCTGATGTAATTATAAATTCTCTGTGCATGTAAATTATCATCTGCGTAAGTACTAGCTACTCTTGCAAATAGATCTTGAAAAGACTCATTGTGACCGAGATATCTGTCTTTTAAAGTTGCCTTACCAAAATCAGTTAAATTTGCATCTTTTGACCGATCGATTTTGATTATTATGCCTTTATCATTTTGAAACAACTCAGTTTCATTATTTAATGAGAATAAATCTGGTCTATTATTTTTTTGGACTTCTTTAACCTGAGGGCTATATTCAGAGACAGCTTTCTTTAGGGCCTGAGATAATATTTTATTCATATTTAGTTATTATATTTTGTTTAAAAAGCGAAAACAACTACATGTTGTGCTCACTAGACATTGATATACTATATAAACAGTAAATCAATAGAACATTTATAGAACATAAAAAAAATAATTCAACTATAAAAATAAAAAAAAGGTAAGTAATTAACAGGATGAATCAATCATTAAAAATAGACCCCTACGGTTTTAGGGAATATGACGCAAGATGGCTTTACGGGAAAGATATTAACAGCGAAGGAATCACGAATCTTGGAAAAGGCTTTGGAACTCAAATTATAAAACATACTAAAAAAAACAATCCAAGAGTTATAGTTGGTCATGACTATAGATCATATAGCGAGGAAATAAAAAAAGCTCTTAAAAAAGGATTAATCTCCACAGGATGTTTTGTGGAAGATATAGGATTATCCTTGTCACCCATGGTTTACTTTGCACAATTTAATCTTGCTAGTGACGCAGTAGCAATGGTTACAGCAAGCCATAATGAAAATGGATGGACAGGAGTTAAAATGGGAATCAAAAAAGGATTAACACATGCTCCTGAGGAAATGAAGGAATTGAAAGAAATTACTCTTAGACAAGATTTTATTACAAATCAAGGAGATGAAAAAAAAATAGATAATTATCAAAATGTTTATAAAAAAGACTTAATCAAAAAAAATAAACTTAAAAATAAAATTAAAGTTGTTGTAGCGTGCGGAAACGGTACAGCAGGAATATTTGCGCCAGATATTTTAAGAGGAATCGGCTGTGATGTAATTGAATTAGATTGTAATCTTGATTGGACATTTCCAAAATATAATCCAAATCCTGAGGATTTAAAAATGTTACACGAAATTGCAAAATCTGTTAAAGAAAATAAAGCTGATGTTGGTTTTGGATTTGACGGTGATGGTGATCGGGTAGGAGTAATTGATAATTATGGAAATGAGATTTTTTCTGATAAAATTGGGTTATTAATTGCTAGAAATTTATCAAAAAAACACAAAAATTCAAAATTTGTAGTTGATGTAAAATCAACAGGACTTTATTTAACAGATGAAATTCTAAATAAAAATCTTTGCAAAACTATTTATTGGAAAACAGGCCATTCACATATCAAAAGGAAAGTTCATAATGAAAAAGCCTTAGCTGGATTCGAAAAAAGTGGACATTTTTTTTTCAACCATCCATTAGGATATGGTTATGATGATGGAATAAATTCTGCTATTCAAGTTTGCCACCTTCTAGATGATGCTAGCAAAAAAATGAGTGAAATAATTGATGAAATTCCGAAAACTTTTCAATCACCCACAATGGCGCCTTATTGTAAAGATGAGTTAAAATATAAAGTCGTAGAAAATCTTATCGAACAAATTAATAGATTTAAAAATGATCAATTCAAAATTGACAATCAAAAAATTAAAGAAGTTTTAACCATCAATGGGATCAGATTTTCTTTTGAAGATGGATCTTGGGGATTAATAAGAGCGTCTTCCAATAAACCATCACTGGTTGTTGTAACTGAGAGCCCAACATCAAATGAAAGAAAAATAAAGATATTTGAATTTATTGACAATTTACTGCAAAAAACTGGAAAAGTTGGAGAATACGATCAAAAAATTTAATTCATTAAATTTTATTTTTTTCGTTGTCAACTGTATCGTTTTTATCATTAATATTTTGATCGCTATCATCTAGATTTTGAACAGTTGAATGATCACTATAAAATTTTTTTATTAATGCCTCTTCTTTGATTTTTTGTTCTTGATCAAATTTATCTTCCCATTCTTTGATTCTTCTGTTCTCTTCTCTTATTCGCTCTTCTTCCTCTAGCTTGTGTTTTAGAGCAATTTCTTTTTCTTCCTCCAATTTTTTTTGTTGTTCAGCTTCTTTTCTTGCTCTTTCCTCCCTCTCGCGTTGTTCTTTATCTCTCAAAATTCTCTCTTTTTCTGCATCTTTAATTTTTTGCTCTTTAATTCTAAGCTCTTGCTCTTTTGCTCTTTGCTCAGCTTGTTCTTTGAGGAGTTGTCTTTCTAATTCTTCTTGACGATCTAATTCAAGTTGTCTCAGTCTGTTTTCGGTCTCTCTAAGTTTTTCCTCCTCGTATTTTAACTTTCTAGCTGCCTCTCTAATTTTTTGCTCCTCATCTAATCTTTTTTGTCTCTCTATATCTTTAAGTCTGTTTCTCTCGACTCTCTCTTTTTCCTTGTCTTCCCTTAATTTTTGAGCTTCAATTTCTTTTGCTTTAATTCTTTCCTCTTTTTCCCTAATCTTTTCTTCTCTTCTTCTTTGTCTTTCATGCATTTGCATTTTTAATTCTTCCTCTTTTAATCTTCTTGCGTCATCTCTTAATTTTCTTGCTTCTTCATCTTTAATTTTTTGATGTTCAATTTTTAATCTCTTTGCTTCAATTTTTTTTCTTTTTTCCTCATTTTTTCTTACTTGTTTTTCGTTATCTATTACTAATTTTTGGGCAATTTGAATTTGACGTTTTTCTTCTCTTATTTTGTCTAATTTTTCTTTTTGTTCCTGTTTTTTTAGTCTAATTAGATTGTTTTTTTCATCTTTTATTTTTTTTTTCTCTAATCTAATTTTTTCTTTAGCTCTGTTTTTTTTTAATTGATCATAATAACTTTCAACTTTTTTTTTTGCTTTCTCTACAACATCAATTGGATTTATTTTGATTTTATCTAAATTAAGTTTATTTTTTATAAAGGATTTAATAGATTTACTTTTTTTTTGGCTCATAATCTTTCTTTAAGCTCATCTCAATATTAACAAGTTTTAGTAAATTTTAAAAAAATTCATGTGTTTATATTGAGTTAAAATATTTCCGTTAACAAGGAGTTTTTAAAAATTTAATTTTTTAACATAATCTATTCAACTTCAAATTGTATAATAAACTTTTTCTTTGAAAAAGTTTTTATAATTAATCTGAAAAGAATCATGTATTAGAAAAAAATTTATATGATTAAATTATTATTTAAATTATTTGTGCTTTTTTTGCTCACAGGTTGTGCAACTTCTGGAACTGCTTTACTTGGGCCTGCTTTTACTGGGTTTAAAACAGGTAGTGTATATCAGACATCAATTTCATACAGCACAAACTTAGCCTTAACTAAATTCAAAAATTTAGATAATACAAAAACATCACTTTCATTAAATAATAATTATGATCCAATTATATTAACAAATTTTAAAGTTATCAAAGTTGAAATTTCTCAGGTTGAGGTTCCTGAACCACTTCCTTAAATTTTACAATTATAACGAGTTTTTAAAAAAATAGAGAATCATCTATAATACTATTAAGGGTGGTAGAGGGAGACTGAAACCACCCCGACCAATTAATCATAATCTTAGATACTCAAAAATAAATTTTCCAGCTACAATTAATAGAAATAAACCAAAAAGCTTACTAATCTTGTTTTTATCAATTTTGTGAACCGTTCTAGCCCCTAATCTAGCCATATAAGTTGTTATAGGTATAAAAATTAGAAAAGCAGGAATGTTTAAAAATCCAATACTTAAAGGTAAATTTGTTTTAAGCAAGGTACCTGTGATTAAAAAACCAGAAGCACCAAATAATGCTATTAAAAAACCTATAGCTGCAGCACTTCCTATTGATTTATTAATTGAATAACCAAAAAACTTTAAGATAGGCACATTCATTATCGCACCTCCGATCCCCATAGGCGCAGAAATAAAACCTACCAAAAAACCCATTATAATCTTCGTATGTAATTTGATATTCTTTACAACATCCTTCTCTTTTTCTTTCAAAAATAAAAGATAAATTCCTAAAATAAAAATTATTATTGAAAAAAATAAAATTAGTGATTTTGTTTTTAAGGTAGCAGCAAATATAGTTCCTGAAATTACACCCACGATTACATAAATTCCATAGTTTTTTACAATATCAAAGTCTACAGCTTTAAACTTATGATGGGTTAAAACTGAAACTATAGATGTAGGAATAATTATTGCAAAAGATGTGCCAACTGCTAAGTGCATTAAAAATTGTTGCTCAACCTCAATGTAACTAAATATGTAATATAAAAAAGGGACAGTAATTAATCCACCACCTATTCCAAATAAACCAGCGACAAATCCAACTGGTATTGCTGTTATTACCATCAGAAAGAATAAATATGTATATTCATTTCCTAGAATAGATGAAAGCAGATTAACCTACTCTTTGTTCAATTTTTTTGTATTTAATTTTATCCATGATATGATCTATTTTTTGAACATCAGCATCACGTACACACATGTTTTCACTTAAATATTTTTTCCAATGACTTGCACCATTTTGACCATGAAATAATCCAAGAGTATGTCTCATTATTTGATTTATTCTAGTGCCTTTTTTAATTTCATCTTTAATATATGGAATTAATTGTTCGATTATATGTTGTCTACTAGGAACATTATTATTTTTAAAAATTTCTTTTTCTATTTCTGCTAATAAGTAAGGTGTGTGATATGCAGCTCTACCAATCATTATCCCATCTGTCTTTTCAAGATGAGCTTTAATCTCTTCAACAGATTTTATTCCTCCATTTATAATAATTTCTTCGTTAGGAAAATCTTTTTTTAATCTATAGACATAGTCATATTTTAGCGGAGGAATGTTTAAATTTTGTTTTGGGGTAAACTTACCTAACATAGCTTTTCTTGCATGAATAATGAATGTCTTTACTCCAGTCTGTTTTAAAATAGAAATAAAATTATAAAAGTGCTCATAATCTTCTACATTGTCATAACCTATTCTCGTTTTAATAGTTACAGGTAATTTTGTTTTTGATTGCATCTTAACTAAACAATCGGCTACTAAGTTCGGTTCTTTCATTAAACAAGCCCCAAATCTATTTTTTTCAACCTTTTTACTTGGACATCCAAGATTTAAATTAATTTCATCATAGCCAAATTCCTCACCCACTCTTGAAGCTTCTGCTAAGAGTTTGGGACTTGAGCCACCTAATTGAAGGGCAACTGGTTTTTCATTGATATTAAATTCTAATAATTTTTTTTTATTTCCTCTGCTTATAGCTTCGTCGACAATCATTTCAGTATAGAGAAAGGTGTTTTTAGATATCAACCTTAAAAAATAACGCTCATGACGATCTGTACAATCCATCATTGGAGCAACTGAAACTTTCCTTTTCATGAATCAACTTTATATTATTTTTTTATGAGTTTGAAGCTTCAGGGTCATCTGTGTTTACATTTGACTCTTGATTTTCACTCTCTGAAACTTCTTCTAAAGAAACATTTCCCTCTTCACCTTCATCTTCGGGAGGAACTGATTCTACATCTGGTTTAGCTGTTTGAGATAGTTCTGCTAGATCTTCTTTAGACACTTGAATTTTTTCAGGAGCTCTTCTTGCTCTTTTTGAGGGTAGTATAGGTGTGCCACTTTTCGAAATTTCTCCTTTATATAAATTTTCAAAATCATCACCTACTTCATCATCCGCCTCAGCTCCATCATCAACTTGTTCTACATGCTTCCTTAATTTATAAATTGCACTTTCGGTTAAGTCAGTTACTTTTATGTTTTCTTCGGCAATTTCTCTTAATGCAATAACAGTGTTTTTATCGTTGTCTTTATCTAATGTGGGTTCTATTCCTGAATTAAGTTGAGTTGCTCTTTCTTTAGCGACCAGCACTAGTTCATAAGGACTATCTACTTTATCAACACAATCTTCAACGGTAACTCTTGCCATGCGCAGTATCTACACAGTGAGTTAAAAAAAATCAAGGAGATTTTTTAGATATATTGTGGATTTAGCTTGTTTCTAACAAAAAATAACAAAATCAAAGCTATAAAAATATAAATAAATGACACAATAGCAATTTGTTCAATGGAGAAACCTCCATCTATCAAAAAACCAAATAAAGCTGTTCCAAAAGCAGTGGAAAAAACCATCAAAGCTGTGGTCAAGGCTTTAATTGATCCAATAAATTTTACACCATAAATTTCAGCCCATGTTGACGAGCCCAAAACATTGGCAAGACCATTTGAAATGCCTATTAAGCCAAGAAAAATAAAAGAAGTAATAGGATTATCAAAGTAAAATAAAATTAAAGTAGAAATAAGCAAAGGTATGTTCATAAAGATCAAAAGTTTTCTACTGGTAAATTTATCAATTAAAAATCCAGATCCTAATAAAGTTATCACTGACAATATTGAATAAACCATAAATGATTGAGCAATAACAAATGAGCCCCAATCTTTAGCTTCAGTAATAAAAGATTGATAGACAAATACACCAGTAGCGATCCATGGCATTGCAAGCATATTTAAACAAACAATATAAAATCTATAATCCTTAATAACTTCAATTCTTTTCCATTGTTTAATCTTTTTTATATCAGAAGCACTTGGGCCTACCTGCTCTCTTGTATCAAAATCTAATTTTTTGACTAAAAAAAACGATGCAATTGGCAAAAAAATTAAAGTTAAAATAGATATTAATATCCAAATATTTTGCCAAGCAGTAATTGTTAATAAATAAACCATTAATACAGGTAAAATAAATTCTGCTGTTGAGAGACCAAACCATCCAGCGCTAAGAGCTTTGCCCCTTGATATTGTAAAGTATCTTGCAATAGTTGTTGTTGCTGTATGAGACATTAATCCTTGACCAGAAAATCTCATTAAAAAAACAGCGATAAATAAAAAAGTTATAGATGAAATCTTTGAAAAGAAAAAACAAGAAAAAGATAGAAGTAAAGTTACATAAAAAGCAAATTTAAAGATGTTTATATCATCAATTTTTTTTCCAACCCAAATTAAAAGAAAGCTACTTAATAATGTTGCTGAGGCATAAATTGAGCCAAATTGTCCATGAGTAATTGAAAGTGTTTCTCTTATACTAGAATTAAATAAACCTAAAAAAAAACTCTGTCCAAAGCTAGAAAAAAATGTAAAGATAAATCCAAATATAATTACTTTTAAACTTAAACTATTAAACATAAAAAATTATGAGTTGTAACGTTGCTTTCATAGGTCTTGGTGTCATGGGTTATCCAATGGCTGGTTATATATCAAAAGGGGGTCACAATGTAACTGTTTTTAACAGAACAAAATCAAAAGCTGATAAATGGATAAAAGAATACAAGGGTAAAATGGCAGATACTCCAGCCGAAGCTGCAAAAAATGCAGAGTATGTCTTTACATGTGTTGGAAACGATAATGATTTAAGAGAAGTTACTTTTGGTGACAATGGAGCATTTAAAACAATAAAAAAAGGTGCAATCTATATTGATAACACGACAGCATCAGCAACGATTGCAAGAGAAATTTATAAGTACGCAAAAAAAAATGGTTTTGGCGCATTAGATGCTCCGGTATCTGGTGGACAAGCTGGTGCAGAAAATGGTGCGCTGACAGTTATGATAGGTGGAGATCAAGCTGACTTTGATAAAGCAAAAGATAAAATAGATAATTATAGCAAAAAAATGAAACTATTAGGTGAAGCTGGTTGTGGACAACTTGCTAAGATGGTTAATCAAATTTGTATTGCAGGATTAGTCCAAGGATTATCAGAGGGAATTAATTTTGGCATTAAAGCTGGTTTAAATATGGAAGATGTAATTGAGGTGATATCAAAAGGTGCGGCTCAGTCTTGGCAAATGGAGAATAGATACAAAACGATGATTAATGATAAATTTGATTTTGGTTTTGCAGTTGATTGGATGAGGAAAGATTTGAAGATTGCAATGGATGAGGCAAAAAACAATGGCTCATTGTTACCTGTAACAGAGCTTGTAGACAAATTTTATGGGGAAGTTCAAGATATGGGTGGAAATAGGTGGGACACATCTAGTCTCATAAAAAGATTTAGAAAGTAATGTATGCAACCAGCATACTATGAAAATTTAGAGGAAATTCAAAATAAGTATTGGTCTATGCTAGATGACGCTGTTAGCAACAGAGCTTCACCTTTTAGAATTCCAGTTTTTATATGTGCTCATCAAAATGAAGTGGATGGAAGAATTGTTGTTTTACGTAAATCAGATAGAAAAAATAATTTATTACAATTTCATACTGATTTTAGGTCTCCCAAAGTAAATATTTTAAAAAATAATAATAATGCCTCATTAGTTTTCTACGACAAAGAAGAAAAAATACAATTGAGAGTTAAAGTAAAGTGTGAGGTGAACAATCAAAATTCTATAACAGAAAATTCATGGAAAAATACACAACATATAAGTAGAAGATGCTATTTAACTGATAGCCCTCCAGGAACTATTTCTGATAACCCAACATCTGGAATGATATCTAAATTAGAGGATTTTGATTATTCAATGGAGCAAAGTGAAAATGGTTACAAAAATTTTACTGTTATTAAATGTAAAATAAAAACAATTGAATGGTTATATCTTGCAGCTAAAGGGCATCGAAGAGCCAGATTTGATATAGAAAACAAACAGAATATTTGGTTAATTCCCTAAAGATTTCTTTGGAATGAAAAAAAAAATATTAATTTTTATTATAACTTATTATGCTTCTAATAAATTAAAACAAGTTTTTAAATCACTGCCTACGAAATTTTTAAAAAATTATAATATTGAGATTTTAATAAGTGACGATAACTCAAAAGATGATACTTTTAGATATGCCAGAGAAATTAAAAGAAAAAATAAAAAAATATTTATAAAAAAAAATGAAAAAAGATTAAATTATGGTGGAAATATAAAATCTTGCTTAGGTTTTGCTCACAAAATTAATTGTAATTATGCGATTATGCTACATGGCGATGGACAGTATGATCCTAAATACATACCAGCATTAATCAAAAAAATTACTAATGATAAAAATATAGCTGTGCATGGCTCCAGAATGAAAATAAAAAAAAATGCAATTAAAGGTAAAATGCCTATTTATAAATTTATTGGAAATATTATCTTAACTTTTCTTTTTAATAAAATATATTCAACAAGATTTTCAGATTGTCACTCTGGTTATTGGATATATGACCTTAAATATATCAACAAAAAATTCTACAAAAATTTAACAAACTCGATTAATTTTGATAATCAATTAAGAATAAAAATGGTTAAAAAAGGGCTATCTATTGGAGAGATAGCTATAAAAACCATCTACAGTGATGAAAAAAAATCATTTCAGTTTATTTATGCAATAAAATTTCTTTTTGAAATATTTACAAAAAGAATAATAAATTAAAAAATTCTTTTTTCATTCTTCATAGAAATATATTTTTGATCCAAATTTATTATGCAACTTTTTTTAATATCAAAAGTATTGTAATATTTTTTCGAAATATTATTCACATTAACTCTCTTAAATTTTATTTCATTTTTAGATTCTTCTTTAATCAATTTCATTAATGGATAAATTAAATTATTATATCCAGGCATATCAAAAACTATTATTTTACAATCAGATTTTGTAATAATTTTTGTAATATTAGAATGTTCATTATGAAGATTGTTTTGTCTAAAGATACTATCAGCAATATAATACATTTCATTTTTATTTTTAAACTTTTTAAAATAAGGTTTATTTAATTCAATTTTTTTATCAATTACTTTTAGTTCACCTAATAAAGGACGAGATTTATTAAAAAGTAAATATGGAATAGAATATAAAATTAAAAGAATTGAAATTATGTTCTGTAATTTGTTAATTTTTAAAGACATTAAACTAAATGCAACGATAGGTGATGATAAAACAAAAAAACTTAATAAGTGACGGTTATTTTGAATTGCCCAAACCATAATTAATGAAAAAAATAAATATCCAAATAAAACTGACAAAGAGTAATGTTTTTGAACTCTGCTTTTGTTTTGGGTTGCTAATAAAATTAAAGAAACCATAATTATTAAAAAATGAAACGTGTTGGGTGCAGTAGACTCATAAAACGAAAATGGAATATAATAACCACCACCCTTAGTTGTCCTCGTATCTCTTGATGATATACCGATATAGTCATGCAACTTGTCTATAAATTTTTTTGTAAAATTTAAATTAATATTTTGACTTGGCACTGCTAAATTTAATCCAGTGTTTCTAATGAGATTGGATGAAAATGATGATAAGTTTATTATTTTATTAGTATATATATTGTTCTCATTAACAAGACCAATTGGATTGCTAGTCAAATCTTGATTTTTAATAAAATGACCTAAATTAATAGTTATCACAATTAATGGGATTAAAAATAAATATCTAAAATTTTTTCTTTTAGAAATTAAATAAATAGCAATCCAAATACAAAAAGAAAAACCAAATATATATACAGTTCCTTTAGTCAATAACCCCAAGCCTAATGATGATGAAAATAAAAAAATATTTTTTAATGATTGAGTGCTTATAAATTTAATTATTGAATATGCAATTATAGTTAACCACATAGTTGCAACATAATCTGTTTGAGTGCTTGTGCTTTGTAAAATTCCAATTGGAATAGTTGCGCAGAATAAGACTGTAAAGATTTGATATTTGATATTACATCCAAATTCTTTAGATATTAATGAAATTGTAATACAGCTAACAAACATTGCTGTCCACTGGACAATGTTAAATAAAAAATCTCCACCACTCAAAAGATATAAATGTAAAATCACATATTGAGAAAATGGTCCCATTATCAATTCTCTTAAGTCGTTTGTTGGATAAAAATTTACACTCTCTTGTTGAGACCAGCTTAAGATCCTAGGCAAGTGATAAGATAACGAGTCTAGCGAATTTGGTGGATAAAGAAGAGATATAATAAATGTAATAAAAAAAATTAATAAGATCCAACAAAATTCATAATTAAAAAAAAACGATAAGTTGAAATTATAAGTATTCAAATTTTTTTTTTTCTTTAAAAAAAAATTTAAAGTAACTAAAATTAGAAAAGTAGATATCCACAAATATTTAATTGAATGACTATTTAATGAGCTAAATATGCTTAATATCTCTGTGAATAATACAATTAGCAAACCAAATTTTACAGTAACCCAAATTATTGTTTCTCTTAAATTACTATTCACTAAACCATTGCTTTAAAAATTATGATTTTAAACATTGAAATAAATAAAAATTTTTTCATTTTTTTAGAATATCGATTTAGAATATTTTTTCCAATTATCTTGATAATGTTTTGTGTTTTCAAATACTGCCTTTTTTTCTTCTTCAGTAACTTCTCTAACAACTTTGCCCGGTGAGCCTATAACTAATGAATTATCTGGTATAACCTTATTTTCTGTAATTAAAGCTTTTGCACCTATGATACAATTTTTTCCAATCTTAGCATTGTTAAGAATTACTGCACCAATTCCAATTAAACTATTGTCCCCTATCAGGCAGCCATGAAGCATAACCAAATGTCCAACAGTTACATTTTTTCCTACCTTTAGTGGATAACCGGGATCTGTATGCAAAACACTGCCATCTTGCACATTAGAACCTTCGCCAATGTGAATATTTTCAATATCTCCTCTTAAAGTTGCATTAAACCAAATGCTAGTGTTCTTTTCTAAAGTTACGTCACCAATAACAACCGCATTTGGTGCTACCCAATTTTCGCCAGAGTTTTTTGGTTTTTTATCTTTTAAATCGTAAAACATAATTTATATATTATTACATTATGCCAATACAAACTCCAATATGTGATTTTGGTCAAAAGGCCCATGACTTTAAGCTCAAATCTACTGATAATAAAATAATTTCCTTAAAAGATGTAAAAGGTGAAAATGGAACTTTAATAATGTTTATCTGTAATCACTGTCCTTATGTTAAGGCAGTTACAAAAGATATTGTTGAGGATTGTAAAAAATTAAAAGACTTAGGTATTAATTCTGTTGCTATTTGCGCAAATGATGCCGAAAATTATCCAGAAGACTCTTTTGACAATATGATTTTATTTGCAAAAAGAAATCAGTTTAGCTTTCCCTATTTAGTGGATGAGACTCAGGAAATAGCTAAAACATATGATGCAGTATGCACTCCTGATTTCTTTGGTTATAATAAAAACTTAGAACTTCAATATAGAGGGAGATTAAGAGAGCTTAAAAATTTAACACCAGTAAGAGAAGGAGAAAGTGATTTATTTAAAGCAATGAAGCAAATTTCTGATACTGGTAAAGGACCTGAAAACCAAGTACCGAGTGCTGGATGCAGCATTAAGTGGAAAATTAATTAATGTATCTAATAGTTACTAGAGCCTTTCCACCAGAATTAGGCGGTATGCAAAGTTTAATGTGGGGTCTCACTCAAGAGATGTCTAAAAACTTTATGATTAAAGTTTTTGCAGATTACCAAGAAAATCATAAAGAATTTGATAAAAATGAAAATTTTTCAATTGAAAGAGTTGGTGGAATTAAGTTTCTTAGGAAAATAAGAAAAGCTCAACTAATAAATGAATTTTTAAAAGAGAACAAAGTACAGGGTGTGATTGCTGATCACTGGAAAAGTTTGGAATTAATTAATACTGATAAAAAAAGATATTGTTTAATCCATGGAAAAGAAATTAATCATCCTAAAGGAAGTTCTTTAAATAAAAGAGTAATCAAAGTTTTAAATAATGTTGAAAAAGTGATTGCTAATTCTCAATATACTAAAAATTTAGCTATCAATAATGGTGTGAATAAAGATAAGGTAATTGTAATCAATCCTGGTGTTGATCCTGTCCCTCAATTGAATAAAAAAACATTAGAAAAAGTTGAAAGCTTACTTAAAACAAAATCACCAAGATTAATAACTGTTTCAAGATTTGATAAAAGAAAGAATCATGAAAAAATAGTTATGGCTCTTAGAAATTTAAAACAAATATACCCTGATATAGTTTATATTTGTATTGGTTATGGCGAAGAGGAAGAAAATATTAAAGATTTGGTTAAAGAACTTAATCTAAGTTCTCAAGTTATGTTTTTTAAGGATATAAGTAATGATTTGAAAAATTCTTTAATTGCTAAGTCAAATATTTTTGTTATGCCGTCAATTATTCACAAAACATCTGTCGAAGGATTTGGGATAGCTTATATAGAGGCTGCTCAATACGGTATTCCTTCACTTGGGGGAAAAGATGGTGGTGCATCTGATGCAATCAATCATGATAAGACGGGTTTAATTTGTGATGGAAACAATCTAGATGATATTTATTCATCATTAAATTCAATGATTGAAAACAAAAAATATTATGTACTTGGTAAAAATGCTAAGGAATATGTTTCTAAATTTCAGTGGGAAAACATAATAAAAGAGTACAAAGAAATTCTCAATTAAGATTTCTTTTTCGTTAAAGTTTTATAGATATGCCAAAGCACAATTAGTATTGTTGTAAATAATATACAAACTGTAAGAGCTCTATCCCATAAAAATTCCCATGAACCATTGCTTAAAAGTAATGATCGTCTTAAATTTTCCTCCATTAAACCACCAAGGACAAATGCTAATATTAATGGTGGCATTGGAAAATCATATAATCTCAAAAATGTTGCTACAACTGCTATGCCAATCATCAAATAAATATCAAAATTATTAAATGACATTACATAAATTCCTGTGATTGAAAAAAATAAGATTAATGGTATCAAATAATTTTTTGGAACTGCAAGGACTCTAGCAATATAAGGTATTAATGGCAGGTTAAGTATCAATAAAATAACCATTCCAATATACATCGACATTATCACCGACCAAAAAATTTCAGGATTGGTCATATACAGTCTTGGACCTGGTTGTATACCAAAACCTAAAAGAGCTCCCAACATAACAGCTGTAGTTCCACTACCTGGTATACCTAAGGTTAACATTGGAACAAAAGAACCTGAACAAGCTGCATTATTAGCTGTTTCAGGAGCAGACAATCCATTAACACTACCCTTTCCAAACTTTTCCTTTTCTTCATCTTTAACTAGATTTCTTTCCATTCCATAAGCTAAAAATGAAGCGATAGTTGCTCCAGCGCCTGGTAAAACACCAATTAAAAAACCAATTACTGAAGATCTTGGAATAGTTTTGTACATTTTTCCTCTTTCCTCTTTATTGATCTTAATTGAACCTAATTCTGTTAATGAAACTTGTTTGGCAGCAGCCGTTGGATCATTCCTTTTTAAAATAATTGTTAAAGCTTCACTCATTGCAAAAGTTGCCATCACGACAAGCACAAAGCTTATTCCGTCTGTTAAGTTCATATTATCAAAAGTAAATCTAGTAATATCAGATAGAGAGTCTTGACCAACTGATGCTAACATTAAGCCTAGCACTACCATCATCATTGCTTTTAAAAATTGACCTTTTGATGAAAAAGCTGCAATAGCAGTTAATCCTAAAATCATCAGTGCAAAATAATCAGGTGATCTAAATGATAAACTCACTTTAGATAAAGTAGGCGCCATAAATAACAGATAAATTGCCGACAACGTTCCTCCTGCAAATGAACTCCATGCAGCAATTGCTAAAGCTTTACCAGCTTTACCTTGTTGAGCCATTGGGTAACCATCAAACGATGTAGCAACTGTTCCTGGAACGCCTGGTGCATTTAATAAAATTGAAGATGTTGAACCACCAAAAACTGCACCATAATAAACCCCAGCCATCAAAATTAATCCAGTAGCAGGGTCAAAACCATATGTAATTGGTATCATTAAAGCTATTGCCGTCATAGGACCAAGACCTGGCAACATTCCAATAATTGTTCCAAAGAAACAACCAATCATAACCATAAAAATATTTTGAAATGTAAGAGCTGTGGTTAAACCAACAAGTATTCCTTCTATCATCCCATTACTCCAATTAATTTTAAGAAAGGATCTCTTAAATAAATATCAAGAACTCCATGCAACAAATACATAAATGCTGCAACAAATGGGAAAGATAAGAAAAACATTAGGATCCATCTTCTTTCACCTAAAAAATAATAAGAAGCAAATAAAAACAAAGATGTAGTTAAAAAGTATCCAACTTTTAAAATTGTTGCTCCATAAATAATTGCAATAAGAATTAATATTCCTGTTTTTTTATATTCTAAAGTTATGTGTTCAACTTTAATAGTATCAGGATCTGGTAAAACTAATTTTAAACCAGAAAAAAACAAGCCAGCATATCCTAAATAAATTGGAAATGTTCTGGCATTAAAAGGTGCATTTTCATCAAATGCAAAAACTTGAATTTGATAAGCTGTATATAAATAAAATGCTGAAAAAATAAAAAAGAGCAGTGATATAATTTTTGTAGTATTTATATTCACTGCTCTTTTAATTAATTAATCCAAAAGATTAAATAACTCCTAGTTTTTTCATAAGAGCTGTCATTTCTTTAGTTTGTGTTTTTAAAAACTTAACAAACTTTTTGTCTGGGTTGTATATATTAACCCAAGCATTTCTAGCTCTTACAGCTTCCCATTCAGGAGTTTTTTGTACATCACCTAACATTTTAGCAATAGCTTTTTTGTCTTTATTACTCATGCCCGGAGGGCCAAAAAATCCTCTCCAGTTAACGAATTGTACATCGTATCCTTGTTCTTTAAGTGTTGGTGCATCTGGTGCATCAGAAACTCTTTCAGGTGCAGTAATACCAATAATTCTTACTTGGTCTCTTGCTCCCATAAGTTCACCCAAACCTGTTGAAATAATTTGTGTTTCTCCAGATAAAAGTCCAGCTAATGCTTTTCCACCTGCATCATAAGGAATGTAAGCAACATCATTTGGATTTGCTCCAGCAGCTTGAAACGCTAAAGCACCAATTAAATGGTCCATACTTCCTCTAACAGAACCACCAGCCATTTTAATTGAGCTAGGGTTTGCTTTGTATGCATCAACAACATCTTTAAAATTTTTGTAAGGTGAGTCTTTTGCTACTGCGATTGCACCGTAGTCTCCAATTACTCCAGCGATCGGCACAACATCTTTATAAGATAAAGTTCCACTGCCGCTTACATACCCTTTGTGTCTTGTAATTGATCTTAAAACTAATGGTGTTGATTGCACTAAAATAGTGTTTTCTGGTTTAGTGTTAATCATGTAAGCTAATGCTTTTCCACCACCACCACCTGACATATTTTCAAATGATGCGCTTTTTAAAAAGCCAGCTTTTGTTAGGGCTTCTCCAGTACCTCTAGCTGTTCCATCCCAACCACCACCAGCACCACCGCCAATTACAAAGTGTAGTTTTTCAATTGCAATTGAATTTACTGTTGTCGTTGATAATAAAAGAAGAGCTGAGAATAAAACTGAAAAAAAAGATTTAATTAGTTTCATTATTTCCTCTCGTGTTATATTTAAAGGTAGAATTAAACATACTTTGAGTAATATAGTCAACAACCAAAGATAGAATACATGTTAAAAGCGATTCACTTTGACCGAGAAAATTTTAGTCAATTATTTACGAAAAATTTCTTAATTGTAATCATAATTTCTATTCCAAGTGCAATTGTTGCAGATTTTTTTGATATTCCTCTTGCTTGGATGATTGGTCCAATGATTGCAACCTCACTAATTGCTTTAAAAGGCTTTCAGGTTTTAATGCCCAAAATAGCCTTAAGCTCAATATTAATTGTCTTAGGACTTCATATTGGAAATTACATTGACCAAAATCTTTTTAGTCAAATGGTTAATTGGATTTGGACAACAGTAATCATGTTTTTTTATATTATTGTAAGTATCTTGATTGTTTCAAAATACTTACAAAAATTTTCAAGATATAAGAAAAAAACATCTATATTTTCTGCTGCTCCAGGTGCCTTAGGTCCTTTAATGATTTTGGCTGAATATGAAAAATCAGATCTATCACAAGTAGCAACAGCTCACTTAATCAGATTAATAATCATAATAACTCTATTCCCTTTTATAATCGTCAGTCTTTATCCTGCTGAAGCTTTGGAATTAGAGAAATTTGATTATATGTCTCAAAACCACTGGGATTTAATTTTATTAATAATAGTTTCTTTAATATTTATTTTCTTTTTTGATAAGTTTAAAGTTCCAGCAGCGCTCTTATCTGGAACATTAGTTGCAAGTGGTGTTCTACAGGTATTTGATATTGCTTCTTATAAACTACCAGATGCTTCAATTAATTTTTGTTTATTAATTTTAGGTGCATCTGTTGGATGTAGGTTTGCAAATAAAACATTTAAAGAAGTTGCTAATAACTCATTTCACGGATTAGTTGCAACTATACTTTTGGTTTTATTGGGTTTAATTGCAGCATATATTGCAACATTTTTTGTTGATAATAATTTCTTAAGTTTGATTTTATCTTTCTGTCCTGGTGGGATTTATGAAGTTGCTGTTATCGCTATTGCTTTTGATTTAGAACCAGACTTTGTAGCTTTTCATCATATTATAAGATTATTATTTATATTATTTATTGTGCCAGTAATTTTAAGATTAGTAGGAAAACTAAGCTAAAGAGTTAGATAATCTCTCAAAAACTTTTTCAGCACTTAAATTATTTAGATCACTTACTTCAATTGCTTTGAAATTTTCTCTTTCTATACTTACTTTATAAGCTGTTGTATGTTTACCAAATAATGTAAGGCCTTTGGCTCCTACATGAGCAGTGATATGAGCTGGGCCTGTGTCATTAGCTATAACAAATGAACTATCTTTAATTAAAGATGTTAATTGAGAAATATCAAGTGCTCTTCCATTATCAAGTAAAGCCAATGCATTTATATCTTTTGCATCATTTATTTCTGATGGTCCTGGTGCAGTTAAAATTTTAAACTCATCGCCATATCTACTTAAAATTAACTCAATAAGTTTGTTGTAATAAGGCCATTTTTTTATTGTCAAATGAGGTGAACAAAATGGAAATAACAAAATATATTTACCAAATTTATAAAAATTTTTAATTTCACTAATATCAGTAGCTGCCCAACTAAAGTCTGGCTTTAAAGTGTTAAATGTATTTAAGCCAGATTTTTTTAATTGATGATCAAATCTTTCGAGTACTGAAATTTTATCAAATTCCTCTTTATTTTTATCTCTCGGCATCGTTGTTGCGGAACTCGACCAAACAACTTTACCTGCTTTTGGAAAAAGAATATTTTTGTAAAAATTACTTCTAGAAGAATTTTGAAGGTCAAAAACTTTTGAGAATTTATGTTTCTTGAGCTCTCTCATTAGGAAATATAAATAAATTAAATTATATCTTGGTAGCCTTTTGTCTAAAATTACCTCATGAATGAAAGGATTTTTTTTAAATAAATCAAAGTAAGGTTTAGTTGTAAGCAGAAATATTCGATCATTTTTATGATTTTCAGATATGTCTTGAATTGCACCACTTGCTTGGGCTATATCTCCCAGTGATCCGTGTTTAATAATTAATATATTAGACATATTTATAACAAGATAGCACAGTATAAAATTTTATGAATAAAATTATAGTTGAAGTCTCTGTGGGTGAACTTTTAGATAAAATTTCAATTTTAGAGATAAAGCAAGAAAAAATTAAGAATAGCAAAAAGTTAGAGTTTATTAAGAATGAGCATTCGATTTTAAAAACTCAACTAGAAATTAATGTAAAATCAGATGAAAAACTGAATAATCTTTATGAGTCTCTAAAAAAGATTAATGCGAAACTATGGATTATTGAAGATGATAAAAGACAATGTGAAAAAGATAAAGATTTTGGGGAAAAATTTATTAAACTTTCTAGAGATGTTCACTTTCTAAATGACGAAAGAGCTAAAATTAAATTAGAGATAAACAATCATACAGGATCAAAAATTAAAGAGATAAAGGAATATACTAGCTATTAAAGCTGTATTTTTTTTCTAAAAATTTAATGATATTGTGAATTATAAAAGTGATAAACAAATAAATTCCGCCTGCAATAATAAATACTTCGATCGGTTTAAAAGTTGTTGAAATTATATATTTTGCAACACCAGTTAAATCCATCAAAGTGACCGTACTTGCTAATGAAGTACCTTTCATCATCAAAATAATTTCATTTCCGTAAGCTGGCAATGATTGTCTTATAGCAATTGGAATTTGTATTTTATAAAATATTATTTTGCTTGAAATACCTAAGCTTTTACCAGCTTCGATTATACCAGGTTTTATTGTTTGAAAAGCTGACCTTAAAATTTCGGATGTGTAAGCGCCAGTGTTTAACGAAAAAGCGATAATCGCACACCAATAAGGTTCTTTTAAAATCACCCATAAAAATGTTGATCTCAAATATTCAATTTGGCCTAAGCCAAAGTAGATAATGAATATTTGAACTAAAAGTGGAGTGCCTCTAAATATATATGAATAAACATAAGCAAATTTATTTGTAAAAATATTTTTGTTTAACCTAAGAATAGCAAAAAAAAGCCCAATAAATAATCCTATAATCAAAGAAACAGATAGAAGCTTTAGAGTTGTTACAGCTGCAAAAAGTAATTTAGGGAAACTATTAAACATTAATGCAAAATCCATTAATACCCCCTGTTATATTTTAATTCTAATCTATTAATTAATTTCATACTTAAGTAAGTAAGAAATAGATATAAAACCGCTGCAAATGAATAAAAGAATAAAGGATCTCTAGTAGATCCAGCTGCAATATAAGATTGTCTCATTATTTCTACTAGGCCAGTAACAGAAATAAGAGAGGTATCTTTTAGTGTGATTTGCCAAACATTGCTTAAGTTTGGTATCGCCAATCTAAGCATTTGAGGAAGAGTAATCTTATAAAATTGTTTAAATTTACTAAAACCTAAAACTTTTGCAGCTTCGAATTGTCCTTTATCAATAGATTGAATTGCTCCTCTAAAAACTTCAGTAGAGTAAGCACCAGAAATAATTCCAATGGCAAATGATCCTGTAACAAATGCATTTATTTCTATATATTCATTATAACCAAATATAGAAGCAACAAACATAATCGCTCCACTTCCACCAAAAAAGAAAAGGTAAATAACTAAAAGCTCAGGGACTCCTCGTATGACTGTTGTATAAATATTTGCAATTAGATTTAAGGATTTAAATTTAGATAATTTTAATGGAGTAAAGATTGCAGCAAAACTAAAACCTATAAGCATTGCTGTAATTGATACAGCTAATGTCATTAATGTGGCACGAAATAACTCGTCACCCCAACCAGTATCTCCAAATGCTAGAAGTTCCATACAGATTGGCGACTATATATCATAGTCGCCAAATCTTAAATTTAATTACATAGAAGCGTCGAAACCAAACCACTTAGTAGCAATTCTACTAATGTCTCCGTTTTTTCTCGCTTTATTAATAGCGGCATTAAACTTTTTTAAAAGTTCAGTATCATCTTTTCTAATACCAACTCCTACGCCATTTCCAAATGCACCACCAGAAAAAGTTGGTCCAGTTAGAACAACTGGCTTACCAGATTTTTCAGCATAATCGCTAAATGCGACAGCAGCAGCTAATGCAGCATCACATCTACCTGATGCTAAATCTAGATTAACTTCATCTTGTGTTTTATATGTTCTAACATTTACTTTTCCTACTTCACCAGAATCTAAAAAGTTTTGATGAATTGTAGCAGTTTGTACACAAACAGTTTTACCTGCTAATGCAGCTGTAAGTGTTTTAAGATCTTTTTTAGCTGCAGCATTTGGTTTTGTAAGATTTATCCCAGCAGACGTATCTAAACCTTCTAGGCTAGATCCTTTCATGACTGCTAAAGATGCAACCTCATCTGCATAACCCTGAGAAAAACTAATCGCTTTTTGTCTTTCTGCAGTAATTGACATTCCTGCCATTATTGCATCAAACTTTCTCATGATTAAAGCAGGAATCATTCCATCCCAATCTTGCTCAACAATTGTACATTGTTGTCCAATATATCTACAAAGAGTGTATGCCAACTCTACTTCAAATCCAATTAATTTTCCAGATTCATCTTTTGAATTCCAGGGAGGGTATGCACCTTCTGTTCCAATTCTTATTTTATCAGCACTAACATTTCCTATAATTAATAAAGAAAACAAAACTGAAAAAATAGTTTTTTTGAATATATTCATTATTTTCTCCTTTTATTAAAAAAAAAGTATTTCACAGTTTAAAGATTTTAAAAAGAAAAATTAATGATTAATTGATGAAGAAAAATTCCAAGAACAATCAAAACTAGGTATGTAAACTCTAGATAAATTAGTATTTCCAAAATGATGATTGAATACATTTAACCAATTTTCAACTTGAGGAGGTTTTTTATCCTGACTTCCAACTTGAGCTGTAATCACACCTTTAGGTTTTAAGATTCTTACTAGAGAGTTCATATTTTTTGCTGCTAAATCAATACAAAATTGATCGTCATTTAAATCTACAAATATATGATCATATGTGTCCTCTTGAACCGATTTAATGCTCTCAAAAGCATCACCCCATACACATTTGACTGAATTTTTTTCTGTAGCTTTTTTTCCAATATCACCAAGATGTTTATTGCAAACTTCTACAACTTCTGGATCTAATTCATACCAATCGATAAAATTAAACTTTTTTGAAATACATTCTCTTGCAACACCACCATCACCACCACCAATTATTGCAGCTCTCTCATTTTTTTTATTTAATTTTAAACCAGCCCCTACAAAAGTCGAGCTGTATAAATGTTCATCTGAAGCTGCGACTTGTATTTCACCATCAATAAATAAAGACTTTCCAAATTGCTCTAATTCTAAAATTTCAATGCGTTGACCAACTTTTGATTTAAAATCTTCTAAAACTTCATTTACAACATATGATTTTTGTAATCCCGGTGAACTATAAATATCATGGTAAAGAGATCTGGTATCTCTATTAAATTCTTTTTTAACAATTCTTTTGTGTTCAAATTCTTTTTTAACAATATCAATTGCTACTGATGGACTTATTTTTCCACAGGTAAAAAAATCAAAACTTATTATTCCGTTTTCCGGAAATGTATGGAAACTAATATGACTCTCAGCCAATAAAGCCAAAATAGTAAAACCCTGGGGTTTAAATTTATATTTTGAAATTTTTAAAATAGTTACATTGGCTGCTTTAGCTATTTTATGTATAACTCTTTCATAGACTGAAGGATCGTACTCTTTTGTAGTACCTATAATATCTAAAGTAATATGCTCTCCAACTTTAATCATCTTACCCTTTTTTATAGTTTTTAGCCTTATCTAAAACTTTTTTCATTTCTTCAAATGAAAGAATCTTAGGTTGACCTAATTTTAAAGCAATAGTGTATTGATGACAAATATTTTCTATCTCTTGAGCAAGTTCAAATGCATCCTCTAAATTTTTTCCAAAAGCAACCTGGCCGTGATTAGACATTAAACAAGCAGATCTATTTTCTAAAGCTTTAATTACATTTTTAGATAACTGTTCAGTCCCAAAAGTCGCGTATTCAGCACATTTGATGTCATCTCCTCCTGCAAGAGCGATCATGTAGTGAAATGGTGGAATAGTTTTTCCATGTGAAGATACAGCTGCTGCGTGTGGAGAATGAGCATGAACAATGGCATTTGCCTCTTTTTTATTTGTATAAATATCTCGATGAAATCTCCATTCAGATGATGGTTTGTTAGTTGGGTGGCTTTTTTCATCTTCATTTAAACCCATAAAAACAATATCTTCAGGTTTTAATGTTTCATATTTTTTTCCTGATGGAGTAATTAAGTATCCTTCTATATCATCCTCTATTCCTCTCAATGATATATTTCCAGATCTAAGAGGTGAAAGATTTGTTGAATTCAATTTTAGCGAATATTCAATAATCTGATTTCTTTGATCTAAATTCTTCATTTAAATAGTTCTTTAAGTCCTTTTTCTGATGCTTCACATACTCCTTTTTCGGTAATTAATCCTGTAACATATTTCGCCGGAGTTACATCAAAAGCTAAATTCATAGCTTTACTTTTTTTCGGATAAATTTGTATTTTCTTTAAATCTCCTTTTTCATCTAAACCTTCAACGTGAGATAATTCATCTGAATTTCTTTCCTCAATTGGAATATCTTTATGATTTTTTATATTCCAATCAATTGTTGAACTTGGTAGTGCAACATAAAAAGGAATCTTGTTATCATGGGCAGCCAATGCTTTAAGATAAGTTCCAACTTTATTACAAACATCCCCATTTGCTAGAGTTCTGTCTGTTCCTACAATGCACATATCAACTTCACCTCTTTGCATTAATATACCACCTGTATTATCTGCAATGATTGTGTTTTTAATTCCTTCCTCGTTTAATTCATAAGAAGTTAGATTTGCTCCTTGATTTCTGGGTCTGGTTTCATCTGCCCACACATGGACGGGAATTCCTTTTTTGTGTGCATGATAAATTGGAGAAGTTGCAGTCCCCCAATTTATTGTTGCAAGCCAACCTGCATTACAATGAGTTAATATATTAACTGTACCTTTTTTTTTATTATAAATTTCTTCAATAATTTTTAGTCCATTCAATCCTATATTTTCACAAAATTTTACATCCTCTTCACATATGTCTTTTGCTTCATTCAAGGCTATTTCTAAGATTTTATCGCTATTAACACCTGATAATTTATTCATCATTCTATCAACAGCCCACTTTAAATTTATTGCTGTTGGTCTTGAACCAATTAAATCTTCTGCAGATTTCTTTAAAAATGATTGATCATTATTTTCTATAATTGCTAAAACCAAGCCATAGGCAGCGGTTGCTCCTATTAAAGGTGCACCTCTTACTTCCATTACTTTTATCGCATTAATTGAGTCCTTAACCGTTTTAAGATCTTTTATTACGAATTGGTGTGGAAGTTTTGTCTGATCAATAATCTTTACAACATTATTTTCAAACCAAATAGTACGATATTCTTTTCCTTCAATTCTCATTTTAACCTTGAAGCAATAAAATTAAGAATTTCTGGATTATAGTATTGAAAACATAATCCTTGGTTCATTTCATGACCTGGATTTTTACGAGCTGAAACATTTTCTTGCCAATCATCTCCTTTTACAACACAAGATTTTCCTTTAATTTTATAATCTTCAGAAATAACAATTCTTTTAACTCCTGGAACTTCTTCTAACCAGTCAGATAAGAGTCCCTCCCATTTATCCTTGGGGTGAGTGAAAGCTAAAACAGGAACATTATCAGATTGTTTAATATTATTAATTTGTCTTGCTCGTAATTGAGCTGGGCCTGGGTATTTTTTAGCAAATTTTTCTAATGCCTTTTCAGAGCCTACTTTTTTTACTTTATAAGTTTTAGAGAGCTTACCAAAACAAGCTTGCATATATGATATGCCCCCGCCTACTTTTTCGGGGTAAGCTGATAACAACATTAGAGTTAATAGACCTCCACATGAATGACCTGATATTATAATTTGTTTTCTTGGAACCCCTATACTTATAAATTTTTCAACTAATTCTAAATTTTTTTCAATTCTTTTATCTAATTTGTGCTTACCAACATAAGGAGTTTTAGAATTCCACCAATGTTTTTTTAATGACATATCACCCGCAAAATCATTTGAGCAAAAATTATAAACCATAATTTTTTTACCATTAATTTCCTTATCAACTAATGAAGCTTGATTTCTAATTTGATTTACCCAAATGCATTCGTTCTTGTGTGCTTTATCGTTTGAATTTTGACCATGATTGTAAATAATTACAATTTTATTTTTAGGGTCATCAATATTCATCCCTTCTTCCACTGAGGCTGATTTGCTAATGAAACCACTTTTTAAAATTTTTCCATTTGCATAAACTGTATTTGAAACTGCTAAAAATATTAGAATTAATAATAATTTTTTCATTTTTTTAATACTCTACCTGCTACTGTATTTAATTTTTCTATTGTCTTTTTTGTTCTTTTCTCAGGTGCTGTGATAATGGCTACATCCAAACAATTATTAGTTGGATCATTAGGATCAATATGATCTTCAAAAATTTCAATTAAATTCTTAATCATATTTTTTGCTTTAGCAGCATTACCTAATAAAACTTTTACTACTTGTTGAACATCAACGTTTTCATGATCAGGATGCCAACAATCATAATCTGTAACCATTGAAACAGATGCATATCTAATTTCTGCCTCTCTTGCTAATTTTGCTTCTGGCATATTAGTCATTCCAATTACATCTGCTTTCCAAGACCTATATAAATTTGACTCTGCTAATGTCGAAAATTGAGGTCCTTCCATAACTACGTAAGTACCATTTCTTTGAAATTCTATTTTTTCTTTTTTTATTGCTTCTTCACATGCATTCATGAGCCCATTAGATGTTGGATGCGCCATAGATACGTGAGCCACAATTTCATCGTCAAAAAATGTTTTTTCTCTTGCAAATGTCCTGTCAATAAATTGGTCAACAATTACAAACTTTCCTGGTGGTAAATTTTCTTTTAAAGACCCAACTGCTGATACTGATACAATATCAGTTACACCCAGCTGTTTAAGAGCATCAATATTTGCTCGAAAATTTATTTTAGAGGGAGAAATAAAATGACCTCTTCCATGCCTTGGCAAAAAATAAACTTCTTTATTGTTATATTTAGTTTTTAAAATTTGGTCTGAAGGTTTTCCCCAAGGGGTGTTTAAATCTAATAATTCTCTATTTTTGAACTCTTCAACATCATAAAGTCCGCTTCCACCTATAATTGCCAATTTATTTATTGTCATGTTTAAAAATTAATTTATTTATAGTTTTATAAATAACTATTATGAATTTAAAAGATTTTATTCGATCTATTCCTGACTACCCTAAAAAGGGTATATTATTTAGAGATATTACTACTTTAATAAAAAATGAAAAAGCATTTAAAGAAACAATAAATCAAATTGTTGATAAATCAAAAAAGTTTGAATTCAATAAAATTGCAGCAGTGGAGTCTCGAGGATTTGTTTTTGCATCTGCAATATCCTATATTTTGGACAAACCTTTCATTATGCTTAGAAAAAAAAATAAATTACCAGCAGAAGTACACTCTATCGACTTTGAATTAGAATACGGAACAGCTACAATTGAAGTCCATAAGGATTCAATTGAAAAAAATGATAAAGTTTTAATTATTGATGACTTAATTGCTACAGGTGGCACTGCTAAAGCAGCTGCGGAACTAATACAAATCTCAGGTGGAAAAGTTGCTGCATTTATTTTTGTCATAAATCTTTTTGATCTTAATGGATTTCAAAACTTAATTAACGAAAATTTCAAAGTTGAATATTTAATTGATTTTCCTGGAAATTAATCTTCAATTCTATAAAAAGATTTATTGCCTATTATAGAGTGGTATAAACCCAAAAACCTAAATTTTGCATTATTAAATTTTCTTTGATCATTTAAAAGTTTGAAAATAAAAATCTTAAACAAACCCTTAAAAAATTTCGAAGAAAATTTTAGCAATGCATAAGGAAAACCATAATTTTTTTTATAAAAATAAAACTGTGACCACATCCAATGCCAATCTCTAAAATTATTTGAAGTTTCTTTAAAATCTTGATTTGATGCGATTGATCCCATATTTCCTAAATGCTTTACAATTAAAATTGAACTAGTAAAGACCTTTCCACCATTTTTAATAGTATTTTTACAAAGATCAAATTCCTCAAAATATATAAATATATTTTCATCAAATATTTTTTTCTTATCGTATTTGTTTAAGTTTATTAACATGGCGCATCCGACTACCCAGTCCACTTCTTTTAAGAAGAAATCATTGTATTCAAAAGAGTCTGTTTTATTAAAAAAACCGTAAGATGGATAAACATTATCTGAATTAAATTTTACACCTATAATTGAAAAGTCGATATCTTCAGAAAGATAAAATTTAATCTTTTCAAAAAAATTTTTATTACATATCGTATCTGGAGCTAATACCAATGCATAATCTGATTTTATATTTTCAAAACCATAATTATATCCAGCCCCAAAACCCAAATTCGATCCTGAACAAATGATTGATAAATTTGAAAATCTTTCCAAAAATTCGTTTCTATATTCAAAACATTTTGAGTTCTCAACAATTAAAACTTTTACACTTTTATCAATTGAATTAATACAGTCTATCAATATTTTTTTATCAGTTTTATAAGTAAGGATGACTACTGTTAATTTTGATAATATATCATTTTTCATTTCTATTTTCTTAATCTACACGTGGTCTATACCATGAAGATTTCCCAATTATTGAATTAAAAAATCCCATTGCTCTATTGTAATATATTTGTGATTTAAATTTTTTACCAACTACTAAATAGATCAGAAATTTTAGTAACGATCCTAAAAATTTAGGAAAAAATTTTATAATGGCAATTATAAAACCATTATGTTTTTTTTGATAGTAAAATTTTGACCATGACCAATGCCAGTTTCTAGAGAGCTCAATTTCTTTAAAATATTTTTCAGAAACACCTTTTGCGCCTAAATGTTTAATCTTTGATTTTGGAATAACAAAAATTTTTTCATCTAGCTCGGTTATCCTTTTGCATAAATCATTATTCTCCAGATACATAAAAAAATTTTCATCAAAAAAATAAAAATTTTCAAATTTATTTAATCTAGTTACATTTAGTAACATCGCAAAACCATCTACACTTTTTACATTAAAAGGGCTCTCAAAATTTAATTTGACTTCTTTTTCAATTTCAAAATTGGGATTATCTGTATCAACTTCAAGAGGAGCAATAACTCCAAAAGTGGAAATTTCTTTTGAGGCATTAATTAATTCTTCGATTGTATTTTTTTGTAAAATAACATCTGGATTTAAAATGAGAACATAATCGGATTTAGAATTTTTAATTCCTAAGTTATTTCCTGCTCCCATTCCCAAGTTTTTTTCTGAAAGAATGCATTCGACATTTTTATATTTCATTTCTAAATCTTTTTTAAATTCCTTGTTGTTTGAATTGTCTACTACTATTATTTTGATTTCTTTATCGATTGATCTAATACATTCATGAATAACATTCTCGCTTTTAAAAGTGACAATAATTACTGTTAAATTTTGCCTAGATATTGACATATGAAAAGTATATTCAACTATACTAATACTTTTTACTAATGTAAAAAAATTAATTATGAAAAAATTTATTGTTACTGGGGGCCTTGGTTTTATTGGGAGTAATCTTATCGGTCTTCTTTTGAAAAGAAAATATAAGGTACTCAATATTGACAAAATTACATATTCATCAAATTTTTATAATGTCCGTGAGTTTAAAAATAATAAAAATTATAAATTTATCCGATGTGATCTAAATGATAAAAAACTAAAAAAAATAATCTTTGATTATAGACCTGATGGAATTTTTAATTTGGCTGCTGAAACACATGTTGATAGATCAATTGATGGTCCACAAAAATTTATAAGTAGTAATATTATGGGCCTTTTTAATTTACTTGAATGCTTTAAAAAATATTCAAAAAATAATAAATCAAAATTAGTTCATATATCTACTGATGAAGTTTATGGGGATGTAATTAGTGGTAGATCTAAAGAGAATGATCCCTATAAACCTAGTTCCCCTTATGCTGCAAGCAAAGCTGCTTCAGATCATTTAGTTTTTTCTTATATTAAAACCTACAAAATTCCAGCTATTATAACAAATTGTTCTAACAATTATGGTCCAAAACAACATCCAGAAAAATTAATACCAAAATTAATATATAATATTTTTAATAATCTACCTTTACCTATTTATGGGAAAGGTAAAAACTCAAGAGAATGGATTTTTGTAATGGACCATTGTGAAGCACTTTTGAAAATTCTTCAAAGAGGAAAATTGGGAGAATTTTATAATATTGGATCAAACCATAATTTAAACAATCTAGAGGTTACTCGAAGATTATTAAGTATTTCAAAAAAAAATATAAAAATAGGTAAAAAAGTAAAAATTAAATTTGTAAAAGATCGTCCCGGTCATGATTTGAGATATGCACTTAATAGTAGTAAAATCAAAAAAGATTTAGGATGGTCACCAAAGACAAATTTTAGTCATGGAATAAATCTAACTTTTGAGTGGTATTTTAAGAATAAGGCTTATTATAAATCTTTTTCAAAAAGAGATATTCTAAGAAGACTGGGGAAAATATGATAAAAAAAGGGATAATTTTAGCTGGTGGCAGAGGGACTAGAATGAGTCCATTAACTAAAGCTGTAAATAAACAATTGCTACCAATTTATGACAAGCCTCTAATATTTTACCCTTTATCAATTTTGATGTTAGCAAATATTAAAGATATTTTAATTATAGTTAATAAAGGTCAATTAAATCAGTATAAAAAAATTCTTCCTAATGGAAAAAAATTAGGAATTAAAATTTCTTATCTTGAGCAAGATAAACCAAGGGGCTTACCTGATGCTTTTGTAATTGGTGAAAAATTTATTGACAAAAAAAATGTTGCTATGATTTTGGGTGATAATTTTTTCTACGCCCAAAACTTATCAAGTAAACTTATAGAAAACACTAAGCTTAAAAAAGGGGCTAAGATTGTTCTTTACAAGGTACCTAAACCAGAACTTTATGGAGTAGCTAAAATAAATAAAAAAAATAAAATTTTATCTATAAAAGAAAAACCAAAAAAATATTTTTCTGATTTAGCTATTACTGGATTATATTTTTTTGATAATAAAGTAGTTAATTTTGCAAAAAAATTAAAACCATCGAAAAGAGGTGAAGTAGAAATAGTTGATTTGCTCAATATATATAAATCTAAAAATCAGTTAAAAGCAGATATAATTGGTCGTGGAGGTGCTTGGTTGGATACAGGTTCTATTGAGGATTTTTATAAAACTTCAGCTTTTGTATCTGCTATTGAAAATAGACAAGGATTTAAAATTGCATGTTTGGAGGAAATATCTCTAAATAAAAAATGGATAAATAAAAAACAAGTTCTTGAAGCAATTAAATTTTACGGAAAATGCGATTATTCTAATTATCTAAAAAAATTAATTACTTAATGTTTAATTTTTAATAAGATATCTGCAAGTTAAATCAACTCTATGAAGCCATATATTCTCATTAAAAAAATACTCATCAACTGCTTTCTTTACACCTGGACAAAGTCCATAATCATCAATGTGTAGAATACCCCCTTTAGTCAATCTCGGGTATAGAACTTCTAATTGTTTTTTTGTAGTTTTGTAAATGTCGGTATCCATTCTTAAAAAAGAAATTTTTTCCGGTAAATTGTTTACATTATCTAATGTTTTGATTACATCTCCCTTTATTAATTTTAAACTATTTAAGTCTATTTTATTATTATTTCTGATATTTTCGGTTACTTGTGCAAGTGTATAATATTGAGTTTTATCATCACTAAGGTCTATTTTTTTTTTACTTTTAAAATCAATATCAAACTCACTTTCATGTATTTTCAAAAATCCATCTTCAAATGTATCGTATCCCCAGATTCTTCGCTCAAGATTATTATTGTTTAGAAAATTTACAATAAATGATAAAGTGTTACCATTATAAACCCCACATTCTACAATATCACCAATAATTTCATTCTTTTGTATATATTTTAAACTTTGTAAAATAGACCAAAGATTTAATTTTGATGCCAAACAAATCCTTTCAAATTTTTCTATGTCTTCTTTTTCTGATTCTGTGATTTCAGCAATGAATTCATTATATCTTTCCATGAAATTATTATTTCTAATAATTTTGTACCCAAAAAAAGAAAAAAACTTGTTAATTATTTTTTTAAAAAAACCAGGATTATTTTCTATAGAGTTTGTCATAAAATTTGGTAGCGGGAAGTGGGATCGAACCACTGACCTCGGGCTTATGAGTCCCGCGCTCTAACCAACTGAGCTACCCCGCCGTTTATCGCTTTTGATTTATAATAGTTTAATATTTTGATTCAATATCAATTAACTTACTAAATATTCAAATTTGATCAAAATTAGAGGTTTTTTAAAAAATTATTATACCGAACAAAATTAATCCGGTCGATGCAGCCGCTGAGAAGAACAATTTCTTTTTATTTTCGTTTTTTTTATTCAATTCAATTCGATTTAAAAGAACATTTATATCACTGCTTTTTGGTTGTGGTTTTTTTACATCTCTAACAAGATATTTTGCAACTAACTTTTCTTTAATATTAAATCCAGAATTTTTCATTATTCAATTAAACCACGAATTTTTAATATATGCAAATTTACTACAAAGAAAGATAAATACCTATGACGCCCAAACCTAAAATTAGAAAAGATAGAATGTAAACATTTTTTTTAAATTCTTTACTCTCCGTTTCCTGGAGCTTAGATTTTAAAACATTAATATCAACTCTGTTTGCTGAAACTTTTGATTTTAAAGGCTTTTCAGCATCACCAATATCATTTGGGGTCTCGATATTATTCTGTTTATCTGTAAAGCCTTTAATTTCCATCTCTATATTTAAACATGTAAGTAAAAAACCCACAATTATTAAAAAGTTCAAACTGGGTCAGTTATACATTGACAAGTGTCCATATTGGGTTTCTACTCGTTAATTTTAAAATTATGAATATTCAGGAAATAGACTTTAGCAAAACAATTTCTGATGATCAGGTCTATGAAACTATTATGGGGAACTATTCTTCTTTAAGTAGAGAATGGATTACTCATCAATGGAACTGGATGAATAATGTTTATTGGGCTTTTAAAGATCACTACAAATACATGATTGTTATTTCTTTAATTGAAAAAACATTACAATTTTATGATCAGATGCAAATTCATTACTCTTTTAATGAATTTTATACTAAATCATATCTTCAAATTGAGAAATTTAGTATTACTGAACTCTGTGAAAAACTAGATTTACCAAAAGAGACAGTGAGAAGAAAAGTTTTAGAACTTGAAAGTGAAGGAGTAATAAAACGTATTAAAAAAAAAATTATAATTGACAGTAAAGCATTTCGATTTGTAAAACCTGAGAATCAAATCAAATTTTCATCTAAATATATTTTTATTGTTTCAAGATTATTAAATCGAGAAAAAATTTATTCCAAAATACTCAAACAAGACGAAATTGAAAATATCTTTAAGAAAAAATTTACATTATGTTGGAGATGGTTTTATAGAATGCAAATTCCTCTAGTTATTGGATACCACAAATTTATGCATGACTTAACTACATTTCATGTATGGGGAACGATTTGTATGAACCAGGTATTAAATGTGTCAAGACAACTTAATCTGGATAGTGATAGGCCTTCTTTAGATTACTTTGCTACAAACAATGTTCTTATAGACAATTTAGGTTCAGATATTGGTATAAGTGCAATGTCGATTTCTGACATGACACAAATTCCTCGAGCAACAATTATTAGGAAATGTAAATATTTATATAAAGAAGATTTGATTAAGATTAATGAAAAAAAACAATACATTTTATCTACAATGAATTTTAGAAAAATCTTACCTTACCAAACAGAAATATTTAGATATAAAGCAAAATTTATTCGTAAAGTTCTTAATCTTCTTGTAATTTCATAAATCTTAAATAAATTATAGACCTAATACTATTATACAGATGGGTCATGGAGATAGTAACAAAAATAGCACCTATCATACTCGCATTAATAATGTTGGGTTTAGGTTTGGGATTAAAGATTGACGATTTTACGAAAATATTAAAAACTCCAAAGGTCTTTTTTGTAGGTTTTTTTTCTCAATTAATTATTCTTCCATTAGTTGCTTACTTATTAATTATTATTTTAAAAGTACCACCTGAAATAGCAATTGGAGTTATGATTATCGCTGCTGCACCAGGTGGAGTTACATCTAATATATTAACAAAATTTGCTAATGGAGATGTTGCTTTATCTATTTCTTTAACAGCTGTAATCAGTTTAATTTCTATTATTACCGTTCCTCTTATAATTTTTACATCTGCTGATTTATTTGGAATTACAAATATTTCTCAAAATATTTCAATGACTGGTATAGCGCTACAAATGTTTTTGGTTGTAACTGTTCCGGTAATCTTAGGAATGATTATAAGAAAATTTGCTGAAAATTTTGTAAATTCGAAGATTCAAATATTTGAAAAACTCAACATAATATTATTTGTTATTTTTTTTATAGCTGCGTTTTATGAGGAAAGAGAAAGTTTTATTGATTTTCTAATGCAAGCAGGTTTCATTACTTTTATTCTAAATATAACAATGATGATTGTGGCTTATTACCTTGGTAAAACTTTTGCCACAGGAATAAAACAACAAAAATGTATTGCTTTAGAATGTGGATTACAAAATGGTACTTTAGCAATATTTGTTTCTACACAAATATTCGGTACTGATATAGTCTACATAACTCCAACAGCTGCATATGCTTTAATTATGTACATCACTGGTTTTATATTTGTTTTTCTTTTAAAAAATAAAGTTTAATTTGTCTTAAAATTAGTCTGTTTTATTGGTTTATTAATCAATTCAATTTCGTATTTCCTTTTCTCAACCTCGATAAATAATTTACTATCTCTTAATTTTTCATTGGAAAAATCGTTTTTGATGTAGCCAAAAGTCAGATTTTTCTTAAAGTTAAAAGAGTAATTCCCTGAAGTTGATCTACCTATTATCTTATCTTCTAAATAAATAGGCTCATCATGAAGTAATAGTGGTTCTCCAGGTTTACTATCTTTTAATGTAAACATAGCAAATCTTGTTTTAATCTTTTCTTTATCAATCTTTTCAAGAGCTGACTTACCAATAAAATCTACATTTTTTTTATTACTGATTGTAAAAGATAAACCTGCTTGATATTGATTTTCCTCAGGTGAAATATCGTGTCCCCAATGTAGAAAGCCACTCTCCATTCGCATAATATCCATTGCGTGCATACCACAATTTGAAAGATTAAAATTTTTACCTTTTTCTATAATTAATTCATAAATTTTTTTCGCATCATTAGATTCAACGTAAAGTTCATATCCTAACTCCCCAACATAAGACAATCTCTGTGTCCAAATTTTAATATCCTCGATTGAAATAAATTTTGCTGTTCCAAATTTGAAATTTTTATTATCAAAATTATCTTTACTTAATGAACTTAAAAGGTTTCTGCTTTTGGGTCCAAATAAACCAAAAACACAATAATCATCGGTTACATCTTTCAATTCAATATCTTTATTTAAATGTTTTTTGATGTGGTGCTTGTCTCTTTCTCTTGTTGCGGCAGAGCTAATTATTCTAAAATGGTTTTCATTAATCGCCACTATAGTTAAATCAGTCTCAATGCCTCCATCTGAATTTAACATATGAGTATAGGTACATTTACCAACTTCTTTCTTAATATTTGCAGTACAAATTCTTTGTAATTCTTGATGGGCTTTATCAGATTTAATCTCAAATTTTGAAAATGGAGTTAGATCAAATAAGCCAACATTTTTTAAAGTATTATTTGTTTCATACTCAGCTGAGGGATACCAACTTTGATAGTTATAACTATATTCATACTCTGCTTTTTCTCCATCAAGTGCAAACCACATTGGTCTTTCATATCCCCCTGAGACACCAAAGCATGCTCCAAAGCTTTTCAAATTATCATGATGTGGAAGTTTTTTTATATCTCTAGAGGTTTTGTGTTGTTTAAAGGGCCAATGCATTCCATACAAATCTCCTAGTGACTCTGTAATTCTTTTTTTGATAAAACCCAGTTCTGAATGAAACTTTTGAAATCTTTTTATATCATAACTAAAAATATCTTCATTAATATGGCCGGTCATCAACCACTCTGCTGTAACCTTACCAACACCGCCACCACTACCGATTCCAATACTATTTAACCCACAACATACAAAAAAATTTTTAATTTCAGGTACTTCTCCTAATAAAGTGTTGGTATCAGGAGTAAAAGACTCTGGACCTGAAAAAAATTTTCTAATTCCAGCAGTTTCTAAAATTGGAAATCTTTTAATTGCTGAAGCTAAATAGGGTTCGAAATGTTCAAAATTTTCTTGAAACTCACCAAATGAAAAATCTTCTGGAACTTTATTAG
>CACJFJ010000001.1 GCA_902592675.1 uncultured Pelagibacteraceae bacterium | reverse complement strand
AATTACAATTTTAATTTTTTGGGTAATCCATCAAATTATAGAACCAGTATCGTACATCTTAAGCGGTCTTGATAAAATTTTGACTAGAGAATTAATTGGTTGGATAATTAAATCACTAAAAATTCTTATCTTCATTCTAGGTTTAGCAGCAGTTCTAGAATTATGGGGAATTAAAATTGGACCAATTATTGCTGGACTTGGTTTATTTGGAGTAGCAGTAGCCCTAGGAGCACAAGATTTATTTAAAAATCTAATCTCGGGAATTTTAGTTCTTGTTGAGAAAAGGTTTAAAATTGGTGATTGGATTTTAGTTGATGGAATAATCGAGGGCATAGTTGAAAAAATTGGTTTTAGATCTACCACAATTAGAAAATTCGATAAGTCTCTAGCTATCATTCCAAATTTTCAATTTGCAGAAAATGCAGTTATTAATGTAAGTGAAACTTCAAATTGGTTGATAAGCTGGATTATTACTCTACAGTATGACACTACAGTTGATCAATTGAAAACTATAAGAAATCAGATAGAAGATCATATCAATAAGAGTGATGATTTTAATACGAGCATAGGTGTAGCAGTAAGAGTAGATAAATTTTCAGACAGCTCAATAGATATGTATGTTCGATGTTTTACAAAAACAGATAGTTGGAATGAATGGCTTTCTGTTAAAGAGCGGTTAGCTATAGAGATTAAACAAATTGTGGAAAATAATAAGGCTTCTTTTGCTTTCCCAAGTCAGTCGATTTATATCGAAAAAAAATGATTGCTATATTTTATTTAGTTTTGCAGATATTGAAACTTTATTCTTATATTGTGATAGCAAATGTGATTATAAGTTGGTTAATAGCTTTTAATATTTTAAATACTCAAAACAGATTTGTTTATTCAATTTTAGAATTAACTTATCGACTTACTGATCCTTTTTTAAATAAAATTAGAAGATTTTTGCCGAATTTAGGTAGCTTAGATATCTCACCAATAATTTTGCTTCTGTTGATTTGGTTTGTAGAAATGTGTATGAAGCTTTACATTGCACCATTGATATTTTAAATATTTATGATTTTAATTGACGGAAAAAAAGAGGCTGCACTATTAAGAGAGGAACTCAAAAATGAAGTTTCTAGTTTAAAAGCAAAATATAATAAAGTTCCGGGTTTAACTGTTATTTTAATTGGCGATCTAGCGCCGAGTCAGATTTATGTTAGAAACAAAGAAAAATCTGCAAATGAAGTTGGCCTTAAATCAGAAGTCATTAAATATCCTGATAGTGTAGAGGAAAAAATTGTTTTAGATAAAATTGAAGAACTTAACAAAGACGCAGCCGTTTCTGGTATCTTGGTGCAGTTACCACTTCCAAAGCATATTGATAAACAAAAGGTTATTGAGACTATTGATCCTTCGAAAGATGTAGATGGATTTCATCCAATGAATGTCGGGAATCTTTCATCGGGATATGAGAGCTCAGTCCCGTGTACACCACTAGGGTGTTACCTTTTAATTAAAAAAATAGAACCTAATTTAAGTGGAAAAAAAGCGGTTATAGTTGGTAGGTCAAATTTGAACGGTAAACCAATGACTCAACTTCTTTTGAAAGAAAATTGTACAGTTACAATTACGCATTCAAAAACAAAAGATTTAAAAGCAGAGTGTTTAGAGGCAGATATAATAATTGCTGCAGTTGGAATTCCGGAACTTGTAAAGGGCGATTGGGTTAAGAAAGATACTATTGTTATTGATGTTGGTATTAATAAAACAAACAAGGGAATTGTTGGAGATGTAGCATTTGACGAAGTTTCAAAAAATGCAAAAGCTTTGACACCTGTACCTGGTGGTGTTGGTCCAATGACTATTGCTTGTTTGCTGAAAAACACAGTTGACTGTTTCAAAAGATCGCAAAATTAATATTTAAATCAATTAAAAATATTTGATAAGTTAGGTTATGAAAAAACCTAAGTATCCATATAGAATAGCTATTGTCATGGCAATTCTTACAATACCTCCAATAGGGGCAACACAATTAGGTTGGTATCTTTATGATCAACAAACAGGATTTGATTATGGTATGATCATTGGAACATTTTCTGTTATATTAGCTGCCTGGTTGATGTATGAAAAAAAATGGAGAGAGGAGGATGAAGATTAATTTATGGAAAAAATTATTTTCTTTGGTTTAGTTATCCCAATATTCGGTTTTGTACTTTATTTAGGTATCAATGCGATAATGAAAGGGACAGAGGCCAAAAATGTTCTTAAGGAGCAAAAAAACCTTAAAAATGATGAGAATGAAAACTCTCTTGATGACAGAAAAAACTTGAGTGAGGAACTTGATAGATTAAATAATCTTTTAAAAGATGGCGTTTTAACTCAAGAGGAATTCGAAAAAGCAAAAAAAAAATTATTAGATAATTAATTGTAATCAAGTAATTTCTTTAAAGATCCAAATTCACCAATTTTATAAATTATAGCATCTTCTTTTTTAAATCCGTATTTTTCTGCATTATTTTTAAATCTAACTGGTGGCTCCATAATTGGTTCTAGAGAAAGAACAAAAGTTCCCCAGTGCATTCCAATTACTTTTTTACTTTTTAAATTTTTTGCAACTTCTAGAGCTTCCTCTGGGTTAGTATGATAAACAGATTTATCCTTATAAGGCATTATGGGGTAAAAATTATATGCTCCTATGTTAATAAATGTGAGATCAATTGGTCCATATTTATCCCCTATGTCTTTATAAATGTTACCTATACCGGTGTCGCATCCAAATAAAATTTTTTTTCCATTATATTCAATTAAAAAATTTCCCCACAAAGTCTTGTTTGTATCAGTTAAACTTCTTTTAGACCAATGAACAGCAGGCAGAAATGTTATTTTAAGATTATCATTTATTTTAATTACGTCATACCAATCCATTTCATTTACATCTTGATATCTTTTGAAATATTTACCCAATTTTAAAGGAAGTAAAACTTTTGCATCTTTGTAAGGAAATTTTCTAATTGTAGACATATCTTGGTGATCGTAATGATTATGAGTAAGTAAAAATAAATCTATTTTTGGAATTTCATCAAGTTTTAAAGCTGGTTCTGTAAATCTATCTGGTCCAAAGATTAATGGACCCGCATTTTTTGAGAATACTGGATCAGTAATTATTGTTGTTTCTCCAAGTTTTATTAAAAAAGTAGCATGACCTATCCAGGCTACATAATCATCATCTTGATATTTTTTTAGATCTGATAAAACTTTTTCTTTTTCTACAACATGCTCTTTAGGCACTGTCATATCAAGCTTCTTTTTTTCTTGATTAAATATTTTATAAGACCATTTAACATTTGGATCTCTTTTTGGTGAGCCTTCTGGGTTTCTGAAAGTACCGTCCGGTAAATGATGATAAGGTTTTTCCATTGCAATACTTAAACAATTATAAAAAAAAATTCCAATTAAAATTAATGAAATACTAATTAACTTTTTTCCATCAACCATAAATTATCTCCTGCTAAAAAATAAATTTTTCCATTATTTGGATGAACCTGTATATCTCTTATTCTTCCAATTTTACCTTTAAAAATAATGTCTTCTTTAACATTTGATAAGTCATTAAATATCAATTTTCTTAAAGATTGATCTTTAAGCGAAGTGATTAAAGCATGTCCATTCCATTCGCTAAATTCTTTACCCTCATAAATAGTAATTGCACTTGTTGCAATAGAGGGTACCCAATAATGTATTGCTTTTGTAAAACCTGGTTTCCATTTTGGACCAATTGGAATTCCTGAGTAATTTTTTCCACCCCACCCTAAGATTTTCCATCCATAATTTTCTCCTTTTTTTGCTTCACCAAACCAATCACCACCCCTTGCACCATGGTTGCTCATATAAATTTTTTTATCAAATGGAGATAAAGTTAAACCCTGAGGATTCCTAATACCTATTTGATAAATTTCTGGTAACCAATCAGATTTTCCTTGAAATTTTGGGTTATCTTTAGGAATGCTTCCATCAATATTAATTCTAATAATACTTCCAGGATGTTTTGTTGGATCTTGTGCAATCATTCCTTCCCCTCTTTCACCAGCTGAAGCAAATAAGAAATTATCTTTAATCGCTAACCTTGATCCAAAGTGATATCCTGAATTAATGGGAGGGTTTGCTTGAAAAATATTTTTAAAATTTAATTTTTTTTCATCAAATTTTGCTTTAGCTATTGAAGTGCTGGTTTTTCCACTTCCTCTATTTTCTGAATAAGAAATATAAGCAAAACTATCTTTAAACAGAATATCTAACAAACCTCCCTGACCATGTTCTAGATAATTAAGATTATGATTAACTTCAGAGATTTTTTTAGAATTAAGATTAATCAACTTAATTTTCCCACTTTTTTCTGTAATCAATAGTTCATTATTATTGATGAATGTAGAGCCCCATGGGTCATTTAAATCTACAATTTTTTTAAAAATAAGATTTTCAGCAAATGAAACATTTATAGAAAATAAAAATATGAATATGGAAATAAAAAATTTACTCACTTTAAGAAAGTTTTGATCTACCACCATCAACGGCAATAATCTGACCAGTAACCCATGAACTATCATCAGTAATTAGAAATTTTGCAAGGGAAGCCGAGTCTTTTCCTTCACCCAATCTTTTTAAAGGATGAGCTTTTGCTATTCCATCTGCTAATGCTTTATTTTTCAGCATTGGTTCCGCAATCTTTGAATTAGTTAAACTTGGTGCAATACAATTAACTCTAATATTTGGAGCAAATTCAGCTGCCAATGAAACAGTTAATCCCTCAACAGCGGCTTTAGCCGAAGCGATTATCGCATGATTAGTAAATCCCTTTTGTGCTGCTACTGTAGAGAATAAAACTACTGAACCTTTATTTTTTTTTAAACTTTCCTGATAACCTTTAATAACTTCAACTGCTGAATAGAGATTTAATTTCATACATTTATTAAAATCATTTTCATTAACCATTCTCAAAGGTTTTAAATCTATTGAACCAACACAATAAGCAACACCTTTTATATCTGAAATGTCATTTTTAACCTTTTCAATAAATCCATCTTCTAAAACATCGGCAATAGAAAAAGTACAACCAAGTTTTTCTGAAATACTTTTTGTTTCATTTTCATTTCTTCCAACTAAATGAACAGAATTTCCTGAGTTTACTAATTGTTCAGCTAAGCTAGATCCGATTGAACCTGTCGCACCAAAAATAAGATATTTTTCTGACATAAAAAATTTTATTCGTTATATTTAACTATGAAGTTATTTTTTATACTGGGTAATCAATTATTTCCATCAAAATACTTGGACCGCTTCAAAAAGGATCACCTATTTTTTATGGCTGAAGATTACCAATTATGTACTTATGAAAAACACCATAAACAAAAAATACTTCTTTTTTTATCATCAATGCGCTCACATGCAGATAGTCTTAAAAGAAATAGATTTAAATTGGAGTATATTAAAATTGAGGATAAAGAATTTAGAGATGATTATTTAAAAAAATTAAAAAAGGTAATTAGTTCAAAAAAAATAAAAGAGATTTCAAGCTTTGAAGTTGAAGACAAATTTTTTGAAAAAAAAATAAGTCAATTTCTTAAAAAAGAAAAAATAAAATGGAATATTATTCAAACTCCAATGTTTTTAAACTCAAGAGAGGAATTTAAACAATATCTATCTAAATCAAAGAAACCGTTCATGGCAACTTTTTATAAAGACGTCAGAAAAAAATCAGGGATATTAATGGGTTCAGATGGAAACCCAATTGGAGGTAAATGGAGCTTTGATGAAGATAATAGAAATAAATTACCAAAAAATATTTCAATTCCAAAATTTCCAAAAATAAATGAAACTAATCATACAAAAAAGTTAAAACCAATTATTGAAAAATTATTCAAAGATCACCCAGGCAAAACTGACAATTTTTGGTTCGCTACAGAATATAATGATGTTATCAAGCTTTTGAATTTTTTTATCAAAGAGAAATCAAATTTGTTTGGAGATTATGAAGATGCTGTTGATCAAAAAGATAATGTTTTATTTCATAGTGCATTAAGTCCATACATTAACTTAGGTTTGATCACTCCAGAATTTATTATTAAAAAAGTTTTAGAATTCCACAAAAGTAAAAAGATAAGAATAAATTCACTAGAAGGTTACATACGTCAGGTAATTGGTTGGAGAGAATTTATGAGAGGGATTTATCAAAGTTATTCAAACGAAATGGAAAATGGAAATTTCTTTAAACAAAATAGAAAAATGAAAAATTCCTGGTATGAAGGCACAACTGGATTACCTCCTCTTGATTATGCAATTAAGAATGCTTTAAACCATGGATGGTCTCATCACATTGAAAGATTAATGATTCTATCTAACATTATGAATCTTTGTGAAATTAAACCAACTATTGTTTACAAATGGTTTATGGAGATGTTTGTAGACTCTTCTGATTGGGTAATGGTGCCAAATGTTTATGGGATGGGATTATTTAGTGATGGAGGAATATTTGCTACTAAACCTTATATATGTGGGTCTAGTTACTTTATGAAGATGATGGATTTTAAAAGAGGTGATTGGTGCAACATCATGGATGGACTGTACTGGAGATTTATTGATCGTAATAGAAAATTTTTTTTGAAAAATCCAAGACTTTCTATGATGGTAAGAATTTTTGACAAGATGAAAACTGAAAGAAAAAAATTAATTTTGTCAGCTGCAGACAAGTTTATCAAACAAAATACAAACTAGTGAAAAAAGAAAATCTTCCTTCAAAAATTTGTCCTGTTTGTAAAAGACCTTTTGTTTGGCGTAAGAAATGGAAATTAAATTGGGAGAGAGTAAAATATTGTTCTAAGAAGTGTTCTAAGCTAAATTAAGATTATTAAACATAATAATTTTAAAAAACTTTTATGAATAATAAAATTTTTGAATGGGCAGGAGTTATTACCGCAATATTGTATTCATTATTTGTAGCTATGAATATTGGTATAGAGTTTTTTGGTTTTTGCTTACTACTTATATCTGCAATCTTAATTGGAATTTGGTCTTATCGAGGTGGTCATAGAGGAATATTATTTTTACAATTCTTTTATGCAACGGCAGGTATTATTGGAATGTTTAGGTGGTTTTAATTAAAAGTTGAAATTATTTTAGGAATATAATTTTTAAAATTAAAGAAACCTTTATTACAATATTGCCAAGAATATTGATCCAGTTTTCTATATAAAAAATCTATTTTTATATTATTTGAATTTAAATAATCTAAGTTTTCACCCACTGTTGGATATAAACCATAACAGTTTTCAATTTTTTTAATTTCACTTATGTCAATGACCTTACAATCAATAGACTTAGCTTTTAATCTTTGTTCTTGGTCTTCGATTAAAAGGGATTTAAATCTCAATACTTTTTCACTAAGTTTAATAGATTTGTTTTCATTTTTATTAGAAATTAAATAAATTTTCTTAAATTTATTATTCTGAAAATCAGTGGTTTCAAAAGATAGATTATTTTCAAAAACTATTAAATTTTTATTTTCAATATTTTGTGGGTTATTAAAATCTTGTTTGATAATTGAGTAAGTTTTTTCAGATACTTTTGCAGAAGCATTTTCATTTAATTTAATATTATTAAATCTATTATTAGTGAATTTTTTAATATTCCATTCACTTGCTAAATAATGCTTTCCTTGAGTTTGAATACCAGCAACCCACCTCCATCCAAGCGTATTTGATGCAGCATCTCCGTCATAAAGATGTTGCATAAAAAATTCTGCACCTAACTGCCAAGGTAATTCTAAAGTAAAAATCCATATACTTGCAAACCACATTCTCGTGTGATTATGTAAATAATTGTTCTCCTTTAGTTCATTAACCCATACATTAAAACACTTAATATTTGTTTTGCCTTCTATTGCATTTAGATAGTTCTGATTATTTTTAAATACTTCCCTGATTTTATTTAATTCAGTTAAATAATCAGACCAAACATTTGGTCTTAATTCTAACCATCCCTTCCAATATGTTCGCCACAAAACTTCTTGAATAAATTTTTCATTTTTTGAAAAAGAAAATTTATTTAATGATTTTTTAATTACTTCTCTTTCGTTAATTATTCCGTGAGTGATATAAGGAGATAAACAAGAGATATTAGATCTATTTTCTGGTCCAAAATCAAAATTTCTTAGTTTTGAATATTCTGATAAATTATTTTCGATGAAATAATTTAATTTATCTAAGGCCTTAGCCCTTGAGGTTTCAAAATTCATTTAAATTATTTTGATTTTTTTTTCTTAAGACCTAGTTTGTCGCTATGTCTCAATCTTAAAATAACGATTGCACCAGCAATTAGAACTATGGCAACAGCTTCATAAACAAGTGCACTTGGATCCATCTCTTTTCCTTGAAGAATAATAAATCGTGCTAAAGCAGTAATAGCTATTAAGAGTGGCAATGTAATGCTTATTGATTGTTGGTTCCAAAAAACTCTCACCATTGCTAGAACTTCTAAATAAAGAAACATTAAAAGTAAATCAGCTAAAGTCACCGATCGGTTTTGAAACATTTTGTATATTTCTATTCCTACTGCGATTACTGTGCTTATTAAAATAATAACCATTAAAATAAGTTGTAAATTTTTTGCTATTTTTTCCATTACTTATCTTTACTAAATGGTAGCCATTTTTCAAATACTGATTTTGACGGCCCATCATATGGAATTGTGTACGAATTAGTATTTGTTAAAACCTCAATACCTTTTGAAAAAACAAATATAAAAACAATTACAAAAACTATTACCATTATCTTAAAAGGATCAAAATTTTTTGTTTGAAAAACACTGTTTGATTTTTCTTCTGCCTTGTGAAATTGTTTAAATGTCATGTATACTGCAAATATAAGTCCTACATGAGCTATATATGTTCCAGCCCAACCAAAAGCAAAAGTGGTATAAGAAAAAACATATAAACTGAAGACAGTTGTCCAAATGAAACTTAATACTAGTAAAATTTGTAATCTTACTGATTTAGGCAATGATCTTAGGTCGTTTTTACTATCATCAAATAGTATATTAGCTGAATCTTGCATCCATTTTTTTAAACTATCCATAGGAAGTAAATTAAGTTTTTTTTCAAAATTAACAATGCCAAAATTGTCCGTAAATAATTGTTAGTTTCTTAACCTTTTTTTATGCAAATTTATAAACCTCTCAACATTTGACTTATTGAAAGATTTATTTTCTTCAAAAGAAACTTTCTTCATAGAATATGCTTTACTATTTGTTATTCTAGATTGAATTGTTATGTTGCCTTTATAAAGTTTAAGCTTTACTGACCCATTTACCTTGTTTTTTTTGAGATCAACAATTTTTTGAAGTTTAAATCTTTCTTTAGAGTACCAATAGCCATTGTAAATAAGTTCTGCATATCTAGACATTATACTATCTTTTTTATGCATTGTTTCTTTATCTAAAGTAACAGACTCTATTGCTCTATGAGCAATAATTAATAATGTGCCACCAGGTGTTTCATAAATTCCTCTTGATTTAATTCCTAGAAATCTGTTTTCAACAAGATCAACTCTGCCAATTCCATTTTTTCCAGCTAATAAGTTCAATTTTTCGAGTAATTTTGAAGGTCCTAATTTTTTTCCATTAACTCCATTTGGTTCTCCATTCTTAAAATTAATAGTAACAAAGGTTGGTTGGTTTGGAGCTTTTTCTGGAGAAACACTTCTTTGATAAAGAAATTCAGGAGCTGAATTCTTTGGATTTTCTAAAACTTTTCCTTCAGTTGAGGTATGAAATAAATTATCATCAACAGAAAAAGGCGGCGCACCTTTTTTGTCCTTAGGAATTAGAATTCTATTTTTTTTTGCATAACTAATTAAATCTGTTCTAGATTTTAATTTCCAAATTCTCCAGGGAGCAATAATTTTTATTTTTGGACCAAAGTAGTGATATCCAAGTTCGAATCTTATTTGATCATTTCCTTTACCAGTAGCACCATGAGAAACAGCAAACGCTTTGTATTTCTTTGCAATTCTAATTTGATCTTTCGCAATTAGTGGTCTTGCGATTGACGTTCCTAACAAATACACTCCCTCATAAATCGCGTGGCCTCGTATCATTGGGTAAACATAATCTTTTACAAAGATATCTTTTAGGTCATTGATAATTATATTTTTAACTCCAAGCTTTTTAGCATTGGTGATTATTTTTTTTCGATCAATTTTTTGACCTATGTCAGCAGTATAACAAATGACTTCAGCATCATAATTTTCTTGTAACCATTTCAAAATAATGGATGTATCTAATCCACCAGAATAAGCTAAAACAATTCTTTTTTTTGATTTCATTAATTAACTGCAAGCTTTTTTTGCAGTGCCATATGCTTTTGTAAAACCGAGAAGAGAATAATGATCTATGGTTTGAGATCCTTTTTCATTATAACCAGTCACCATAATTCTGGACCCTTTTTTCATTACTTTAACCATTATATTTTCTTTTTTATTACTAGTCATCCATGCAAAGCCTTGTTGCTTTATATCAAACTTAAATTTATTATTACCTGAGGTGGCCAGTACTGAATTATTTTTATTAAATTCATAACCTGCTGTCGTACTAATCTCATTTGATATTTTTTCACCAGGTCTAAACGTGACAAATAATCTTGCATCCCTTTTATTTTTTTTAGGAGCCTGCAAAACAGGAGCTGACTGAGCAAAACATACTTTCCCAGAGGCTTCAGAAACAACCATTACTTCCCAATCTTTAAATTTACCAACTTTTTTAAGATCTGAGGCAAAAGTCTTTGATAAAGAAGCTAATAAAATAACGATTGATAATAATAAAGTTTTTTTAATTATGGACATGGATTAGGATAAATCTTTTGTATTTCATTAATTTCATTAATTATTTCGTTAGTTAAATTTATATTTACACTTTCTATATTAGTTTTCAACTGCTCCATTGTAGTTGCTCCAATGATAACAGATGTCACAAAAGGTTGAATTTCTAAAAATTTTAAGGACATTTGTGCTAAATCTAATTTATATTTCTTTGCTATCTCATAGTAGGCATCAATTGCCTTACTTGAGTTTGGTTTATTATATCTAGTCCAAAAATCTTTATGAAGAGCTATCCTTGATTTTTTCGGTAGCTGGTTATTTCTATATTTTCCAGAGAGATATCCACAAGCCAGTGGTGAATAGGCAAGTAATCCTGCTTGTTCTCTTACAGACATTTCTGCAAGACCAACCTCATAAGTTCTATTTAAAAGGTTATATGGATTTTGAACCGAGAGCATTCTTGGTAGATTTTCTTTTTTTGATATTTCAAGAAACTTAGAAAGTCCCCAAGGAGTTTCATTTGATAATCCGACATATCTGATTTTTCCTTGTTCTATAAATTTTTTTAGATTTTCTAAAATATCTTCAAATTTCGTCCATTCATCATCGTCATTATGCTCATATCCTAATTTCCCAAAAAAATTTGTATTTCTCTCAGGCCAATGGAGTTGATATAAGTCTATATAATCAGTTTTAAGTCTCCTTAAACTTCCCTCCAAAGCTTCTGTGATATTTTTTTTACCAAATTGATTTCCACCACCACGAACGTATTCTCTCATTGGTCCACAAACTTTAGATGCAAGTATTATTTTGTCTCTCTTTTTTGTTTGTTGAAACCAATTACCTATGATTTTTTCTGTGCTACCAAATGTTTCTTCCTTTGGTGGTATAGAATAAATCTCAGCAGTATCCCAAAAGTTTACTCCATGATTTAGGGCAAAATCCATTTGCTCAAATCCTTCAGACTGAGTATTTTGTTCACCCCAAGTCATTGTACCGAGACAAATTGTACTTACATCAAGATCCGTATTTCCCAATTTTTTGTAATTCATTTAGGTTTTTGTGTTTTTTTTTAATCTTTTAAGACATCTTGAATAATTAGTAAAAGACTATATATTTTATTCATCATGGAATTTGATAAAAAAGGTATACTTTCAAGAGCTAAAGCAGCAACCCAAGAAACTGCTGTAACAGACGAAGGTCTAAGAGCTTATATGTTGAAAGTTTATAATTACATGTCAACAGGAGTATTGCTTACTGGAATAGTTGCACTTTTAACGTTTAAGATGTCAGTTGTTACTGACGCATCTGGGTCTATCGTAGGTTTAACTCAAATGGGTAATGCGATTTATTTGTCAGGTTTAAAATGGCTTGTAATGTTGGCACCCTTAGGAATAGTTTTTTATATGAGTTTTGGTATAAACAAAATGAGTGCTGCAAAAGCTCAAACAACTTTTTGGGTTTTCGCTGCTTTAATGGGATTGTCGTTATCTTCAATTCTTTTAATTTACACAGGCCTTAGCGTAACAAGAGTTTTTTTTATAACATCTGCAACATTCGGAGCTATGAGTATTTATGGTTACACAACTAAGAGAGATCTTACAAAATTAGGATCATTTTTAATGATGGGTTTAATTGGTATTATTATAGCTTCAATAGTAAATATTTTTATGAAATCTTCTATGATGTATTTTGTAATTTCAATTTTAGGTGTTTTAATATTTGTAGGTTTAACTGCCTACGATACTCAAAAGATTAAAAATATGTATTCTGCCTCAGACACAGGTGAATTGATAGGAAAAAAAGCTGTGATGGGAGCACTAACATTATATTTAGACTTCATAAATTTATTTATAATGCTTTTGAGACTTTTTGGTCAAAGAAGGTAAATTTTTTTAAAGTTTTTTCCAATTTGTATTTTTTAACAATAAATTAAGATCAAAAGAATTTTTTAATATTTTTCCATTTGTATCTGTTATCAAATACTTAAGATTTTTATTTTTTGGTTTAAAGTTTTTACATATTCTGTATAACGCATTTTCAGCTGCATTTTTAAAAACACTAAATCCAACTTGTTTACTTGAAATATTTAGTCCATAATCTCTCCAAGAGCCTTCTGATACCTTTTTGGCGTACAAATCTAAAATTATTTTTAATTCGTCTTTTTCAAAGAAATGTTTATCTTCAATTCCTTTGTTATTAACATTATCTATTATCAATCTTAAATTATTATTCATTAGTTTTATATTTATTTATTAATCCTATTTGAAAGGCTGTGAAAATGAAAGTTATGGGTAATAACCCCCATACTTTGAAATTAACCCAAAATTCTTCTGACTGCGTTCTCCAAACTAATTCGTTTAAAATTGCTAAGAGAAAGAAAAAGTATACCCATCTTTTATTTAAAATTTTCCACCCTTCATCGGTTAATGAAATAGATTGCCCAATTATTTTTTTTAGAACCGGCTCATTAGTAAAATATCTTCCAAATATTAAGCTTATTCCAAATAAAATATTTATAATTGTAGGTTTCATATAAATGAAAATAGGATTATCGAAATAAATTGTTAGACCTCCAAAAAGGGTAATTAATATTCCACTTAATAAAGGAACTTTTGGTATTTTTTTTTCTAAAAACCATACAAAACTTAACGCTAAAATTGTCGCAATTATAAAAGGTGGAATAGCAATTTTTAAGTCTTTATTACTATCGTAATAATAGTAAAAAAAAATAATTAATGGCCCAAAATCAGTAAGAAATTTTAAAAAAGATTTATTCACTTTAAAGATACTAACATAAATAATATTCTCGCAAAAACTCTAAATTTTTCTTATTGATTTTTATTATTAAATACCCATACTATTAAATATGGCAATTCAAAAAGCAAAATTTTCAATTGGCGATGTTGTTAAACATAAGCACTTTGAGTTTAGAGGTGTAATTTACGATGTAGATTTTGAATTTAATAATTCAGAGGAATGGTATCAATCTATACCGAAGAATGTGCGACCTAGAAAAGACCAACCATTTTATCATCTTTTAGCAGAAAATGATGAAATCACATATGAAGCATATGTTTCAGAGCAAAATTTATTGTCTGATAATTCAGGCGAACCAATTAAACACCCTCTAATTGAAGAAATTTTTTCAGGCAAAAAAGGATCAAGCTATTTCAAGCTCTCTAACTAAAAATATCATTTTTTAAACACAATTAGCTCAAATCTTCGACACAGCTATTTATTATATCTTTTGAATTCTGGTCAAGGATGTTAAATATTTACCCTTCGTTATTATCTCCCTCTGACATTCTTGATCAGACAATTATTCCCTAATAAAATCTCAAAATTTGATTAGAATATAATTTAAGATGTTTAAATATTTCGAACCAAATAAAATTTTTTCAATTACATCTAAGGCACCTAAATATGTCTTATTTTTATTTATAATAATTTTAACGGTTGGATTAATCGAAGCATTAATATTATCACCTGAAGATTATAAACAGAGTCATTCAGTGAGAATTATGTATGTTCATGTTCCAGCTGCATGGATATGTCTCGGGATTTTTTCTATGATTACATTTTTATCAGTGATTGGATATGTTTTTAAAATAAGAAATTTTTTTTTAATTTCTAAAAGCCTTGCTCCCTCAGGTTTTGTATTTAGTGTGATTGCTCTTGTAACAGGATCAATCTGGGGAAAACCAACATGGGGTACTTGGTGGGCTTGGGATGCAAGAATTACATCTATGTTAATTTTATCTTTATTCTATTTTATATATTTAATTGCTTGGAGAATATATGATAACGACGATAAAGCATTTAAGATTACAACTATAATTACCGTAGCAGGAATAATTAACGTTCCAATTATTAAATATTCTGTGGATTGGTGGAACACGTTACATCAGCAAGCTTCAATTAACATCTTATCAAAATCATCAATTCATGTTTCAATGTTATATCCATTATTGATAATGACTGCGGCATTTACTCTATTTTCTCTGTTAATTTTTTTAATGAAATATAATACAGAACTGATAAAAATTAAAAATAAAGGTTTAGATAGATTATGATAAGTGAAATTTTAACAATGAATGGATATGGATTTTACGTTTGGTCTGCGTTTGCATTCTCTTTATTAAATTTTACTTTACTGTATGTAGTTATCAAAATTCAATACATAAAGGAAAAGGAAAAATTTATTGCTAAGTTTGGAGCTTTAAATCCTGAAAGAGCAACAATTGCAAAATCTCAAAGCATCAATAAAGAAATATTATCTAATACTTCAACTATCTAACTTTCTTTTAAACCATGTACGGTCGTAAAGTAAAACTAAGATTTTTCTTTGTATTTTTTATTTTAATAATTTTATCATTATCAATTTTTCTTATTCTTAAATCGCTTGAAGAAAACGTTGTTTATTTTAAATCTCCAACTGAAATAAAAATTTTATCAGAAGTTAATAAAAACAAAATAAGGATTGGTGGGATGGTAAAAGAAAATTCAATTTTAATAGAAGAAAAGAAATTGAGATTTATAGTTACCGATTTTAAAAACGAAATCAATGTAGTTTATTCAGGTGTCATCCCTAACTTATTTGCTGAGGGTAAGGGAGTAGTTGCAGAAGGTTTTCTAAAAGATAGAAGTTTTTTTTCAGCAACTAAAATTTTAGCAAAGCATGATGAAAATTATATGCCACCTGAGGTAAAGAAAGCGTTAGAGGAGAAATAGATTTTGGCAAGTTTAATAGGTTATTATTCATTACTCTTTGGTTTTTTTTGCTCTTTTTTAGTAATTTATTTTTCAATAATAAATTTTAAAGATGTGAAAATCTTAGATAAAAAAATTTTATCATTTACCTTTTTTCAATTTTTTTTTGTAGTAATCAGCTTTTTAGGATTGGTTACTTCTTTTGTTGTCTCTGATTTTAGTAATGAAACTGTTTTTAATCATTCACATACAACAAAACCGTTATTTTATAAAATTTCAGGCACATGGGGAAACCATGAAGGAAGTTTATTACTTTGGTTACTTGTATTAACCTTATTTATTTACTTATTTTTATTAAAATCTGTAGAGCAAAAAAAAAATTATAGAATTTTGACGTTATTATTTCAGGAAATAATCATAATTGGTTTTTTTGTTTTTTTGATAAAGACCTCTAATCCATTCAATTATATTACTCCAGTTCCAAAAGAGGGATTAGGTTTAAATCCTATTTTACAAGATCCAGCCTTAGCTATTCATCCACCAGTTTTATATTTAGGTTATGTTGGATCATCAATTATTTTTTCTTCTGCACTTGCAGCGGTATCGTTAAATTATATTTCAAAAGACTGGGCAAAACATATTAAGAAATGGGTTTTTATCTCTTGGATTTTTTTGACATTAGGAATTCTATTAGGTTCTATTTGGGCCTATTATGAATTAGGTTGGGGTGGTTTTTGGTTTTGGGATCCAGTTGAAAATGTTTCGCTAATGCCATGGCTAAGTTTGACAACATTGTTACATTGTATTTTAGCTTTAGAAAAAAGAAATATTCTAAATTCTTGGGTTATTATTTTATCAATAACAACTTTTACATTAAGCATGTGTGGTACCTTTCTGGTAAGATCAGGAATTTTAAATTCAGTTCATACGTTTGCAAATGATCCTGAAAGAGGATTATTTATTTTAATTTTTTTATTTATCTTAATATTTTTGTCATTTTTTGTTTTCTTCTTTTTTCAAAAAAATGAAAATAAAATTCTAATCAATTTAAATTGGGTGAGTAAAGAAACTGCAATTTTAATAAACAATTGGTTTATGATGTATTTTCTTGTTGTTGTTTTAATTGGAACTGTATATCCCATTTTTTTAGAGGTTATAACTTCAGAAAAAATATCTGTTGGACCACCTTTTTTTCATAAACTCATTATACCTTTTTTAATTCCTTTCTTAATATTCATGGCAATAGGTCCACAACTAAAGTGGATTAAATCAGATTTAAAAAATAAATTATATTTGATTTTGTTTTTGCTTATTTCTTTTATATTAACAGTCATAATTGTAAAAAATTTAAGTATAAATTTTTTTACAAATACAATTTTGTTAACTGCTGCATTTTTCTTATTTTTTATAACAGTCAGGGACTTTTTTAAAAAAAGATTTAGCAATTTGTCTCAAAATATTGCTCATTTCGGATTTAGTTTATTAATATTAAGCATTTTATTTAATAATATTTTTTCTAGCGAAATAATTACGAACTTGAAAATTGGTGAAACTTTTATTTCTGATAAATTTAAAATTAATTTTAAAAATATAAATCAAAAGGATGAACAAAATTATAAAGCAATTATTGGGGAATTTGAAATTATTGATTCAAATGGGAATTATTCAATTATGAGCCCTGAATTAAGAATTTATAATCAACCAAATATTGTCACTAGTGAAGCTGATATAAAAACAAATTTATTAACTGACAAATTTATGACCATGAATTCAGTTCAAAATAAAGAGTATTTTAATATTAGATATCAAATTAAACCTTTTATGTTATGGATTTGGATTTCAGTAATACTAATTTCTTTTGGAGGTTTGATAAGTTTTTTTAAAAAAAGATATGAAAATTAAGATTTATCCATTTTTTTTGATATTTGTTTTTTTAATAATTTTTTTTGTTTTTTACAAAGGTTTAAAAAATTCAAATATTTATACTCCCAATGTTCAAGCTCAAATAGATATACCAGAATTTCAAGCAATAAATTTTGAAAATAACAAAACTATAAACTCTAATGATATTTTTTTTAAAGATAAATTTTACTTATTAAACATTTGGGCTTCTTGGTGTGTTCCATGCAGAGAGGAACATAGGTTCTTAATGAATTTAAAAAAAGAAAAATTAATAGATATAATAGGACTTAATTATAAAGATAATCATCTAAATGCAAAAAAATTTTTAGACGAATTAAAAAGTCCATACAAAATCATTTTAAAAGACTCGGATGGTACTATAGCTATTGATTGGGGAGCATATGGTGTTCCAGAAACCTTTCTAATCTATGACAAAAAAATTGTAAAAAAAATAATTGGACCAATTGACGAAAATTCTATCTTAGAAATTAAAGAAATTTTAAAATGAAACTTTTTAAATACTTAATTATTACTTTCTTTGTAATTAATTATAATACAATTTATGCTCAGGATATAAATCTGGAAAAAAAAATTACAAAAAATCTTCGTTGTTTAATTTGTCAGGGACAATCAATTTACGACTCAGATTCTGAATTTGCTAATAGTTTAAAGTTAGTCGTAAAGAAGAAATTAGAAAGTGGTAATAGTGAGGAACAAATTTATGATTTTTTACAGGAAAAATATGGTGAATGGATATTGTATGATCCCAAATTTAATAAAAACACTTATTTTCTTTGGTTATTGCCAATTTTGATGTTTATTATTGGGGGTGCAATAATTTTTAAATTATTTATTATAAAAAAAAATTAAATTATTAATGCTTATGAATTTAAAAAAGTTATTATTTATTACTTTATTTTTCTTATTCTCTTTTTCATTACAAGCAGAAGAGATTAAAAATGTAAAAAATAAAAATACAGAATTTAACATATATACTGGAATGTTTGATTTTAGTGATGATGGGAAAAGATCGACATTGATTGGTTTTCAACATCAGAATGAAGATTTAAATAGAGATACTTTTCTTGGAAATTTATCTCCAGTTACTGGAGCCATGATTACCGCTGATAATGCAACGTATTTTTATACAGGTGTTCAGGCGCATTATAAAATAGGATCATTAAATTTTACTCCAAGTTTTACCCCAGGCTATTATAATGAGGGAAATGGGAAAGATTTGGGTCATGCGTTAGAATTTAAAAGTGAATTACAACTTTCTTTAGAATTACCTAAAAATAGTCAATTTGGTTTATCCTATAACCATTTGTCAAATGCAAGTTTAGGAGATAAAAATCCTGGGGCAAATAGTTATATGTTTAATTTTCTCAAAAAGTTTTAACGTTTCTTATGAATTTAAAAGATTGTCACAATTTCAGTGATTTTAGAAAATTAGCTCAAAAAAAGCTGCCATCACCTATCTTTCATTATATTGATGGGGCAGCAGATGATGAAATTACATATGCTAGAAACACTAGCGCATTTGATGATGTAGATTTGGTACCCAATGTTTTAAGGGGCGTTGAAGAAGTTGATTTGTCTACTACAATATTCGGAAAAAAATTAGATTTACCTTTTTACTTATCACCAACAGCTTTACAAAGACTTTTCCATTACGATGGAGAAAGAGCGGTTGGAAAAGCTGCAAAAAAATTTAATACTATGTTCGGTGTTTCTGCTTTAGCCACTGTTAGTGTTGAGGAAATTTCTTCAATGATTGATACACCTAAAATGTTTCAGTTTTATTTTCATAAAGATAGAGGTTTAAACGACTCTTGTCTGGAAAGAGCAAAAGCTGCAAATTTTGATGTGATGGCTTTAACAGTTGATACTATTACTGGAGGAAATAGAGAGAGAGACTTAAGGACGGGATTTACCTCTCCACCAAAGTTAACTCTAGCAAGTTTATATAGTTTTGCTACGAAGCCGATGTGGGGAATAAACTATTTGACTAAAGGTAAGTTTGAACTGCCCCATCTTCAAGATTTTGTGAAAGAAGGTACCGATGTTAATTCATCAATTGGAAATTATTTTTCAACTATGTTGGATCAATCTATGAATTGGAAAGATGCTGAAAATCTTTGTTCTAAATGGGGAGGTCATTTCGCTCTTAAAGGAATTATGAGTGTAGAGGATGCAAAAAGAGCAGTAGACATAGGATGCACAGGTATAATGGTATCAAATCATGGCGGAAGACAATTAGATGGATCTAGAGCGCCTTTTGATCAACTTGCAGAAATTGTTGATGCAGTCGGTGACAAGCTTGATGTTATTTGTGAAGGTGGAATTCATAGAGGAACTCATATGTTAAAAGCATTATCATTAGGTGCGAAAGCATGTTCAGGTGGTAGACTTTATCTTTATGCTCTAGCAGCTGCTGGCCAAGCTGGAGTTGAGAGAGCATTAGAAAAGTACAGATCTGAATTAGAACGTGATATGAAACTTATGGGCTGCACAAAAATAAGCGATTTAAGTCGAAATAATTTAAGATTCAGAAGATAGTGAGCTTAAAAAACTGCTATAATTTCGATGATTTTAGAAAACTAGCTAAGAAAAAATTACCCTCACCGATTTTTCACTACATAGATGGTGGGTCAGATGACGAAACTACTTTAAAACGAAATACAGATTCATTTAATGAGTGTGACTTAGTTCCTAATGTTCTTTCAAATGTTGGTAAACCAGATCTATCAACAACTTTATTTGGAAGAAAAATAGATATGCCAATTTTTCTTTCACCAGCTGCTATGCAAAGACTTTATCACATTGACGGTGATAAAGCTTCAGCAAGAGCAGCAGAAAAATTTGGAACTTTTTATAGTATGTCATCCATGAGTAATAACTCTATTGAGGAGATTTCGAATATTTCTAGCGGTCCAAAATTGTTTCAACTTTATGTTCATAAAGACAAATCAATAACGGACGATTTGATTGATAGATCAAGAAGATCAGGATTTGACGCGATGTGCCTGACAGTAGATACATTAGTTGCAGGTAACAGAGAAAAAGATCATAGAACAGGATTTACAACACCACCAAAATTAACAATTCAAAGTCTAATGAGTTTTGCGATGAGACCAACATGGGTATTTAATTATTTAAAAGGAAAAAAATTTGAGCTTTCAAATGTTAAAAAAAAAACTGACAAAGGAACAAATATTGCAAAGTCAGTAATCGAATATATTAATGAGCAGTATGATCCGTTAATGGGATGGAAAGATGCCGAGTACTGTGCAAAAAAATGGAACGGACCTTTTGCACTTAAAGGAGTTATGTCAGTTGAAGATGCAAAAAAAGCAATTGATATTGGGTGTACTGCTATAATGATTTCTAATCATGGGGGCCGACAACTTGATGGGTCTAGATCTCCTTTTGATCAAGTTAAAGCTATATCTGATGCAGTGGGAGATAAATTGGAAATTATTTTAGATGGAGGTGTGAGAAGAGGAACTCACGTTTTAAAAGCTGTCGCTGCAGGTGCTAAAGCTTGTAGTTTTGGTAAAATGTTTTTGTTTTCATTAGCTGCAGGAGGTCAACGAGGAGTAGAACATTTATTACAAAATATGCATGATGAGATAAATAGAAATATGGTTTTAATGGGCTGCAAGAGTTTAAAAGAGTTGAATAGTTCAAAATTAATCTATAGAAAATAGGGGGGAAAAAAATGAAATTAGCTAAAAGTTTAGAAAGATTAGGAACTGAGTCAGCGTTTAGTGTATTAGCAGAGGCAAAAAAATTAGAAGCTCAGGGAAAACCCATGATACATTTAGGATTGGGACAACCAGATTTTAAAACTCCCAAACATGTAGTTGAAGCAGCCAAGAAAGCACTAGATGATGGACACCATGGATATGTAATGTCAAATGGTATTCCTGAATGTCGCCAGGCTGTAACAAGATGGATAAAAAGACGTTATAATGTTGATGTTGATTTTGAAAGAATTCTTATTATGCCTGGAGGTAAGCCAACAATGCATTATGCTATACAATGTTTTGGAGAACCAGGTGCAGAGATAATTCATCCTACACCAGCTTTTCCAATTTATGAGTCGATGATAAATTATACTGGTTCAAAATCAGTTCCTTATGATTTAACAGAAGATAAAGATCTTAAATTTAATCCAGATAAAATATTATCTTTAATCACTGAAAAAACTCGATTGCTGATCTTAATTAATCCTAATAATCCAACTGGAAGTTTTGTTGATAGAAGTGATATTGATTTTTTAGCTGATGGTCTTAAAAAACACCCTCATGTAACGATACTAAGTGATGAAATTTACAGTAGACAAATTTTTGATGGAAAAGAGATGCCATCATTTTTTAATTATCCAGAGTTGAGAGAAAGGCTGATAGTGTTAGAGGGGTGGAGTAAAGCTTATTCAATGACTGGTTGGAGGCTTGGTTGGAGTTTTTGGCCACAACATCTTATAGAACATGTTAATAAATTATTAATTAATAGTGTTTCTTGTGTAAATGCTGCAGCTCAATTTGCTGGAATTGCTGCATTAGATGGACCAGATGACTCTATTGATCAAATGATGGAAAAATTCACTCAAAGAAGAGAATTAATTCATAAGGGTTTAAACGATTTACCAGGTGTAGAATGCAGTTTACCAGGAGGAGCTTTTTATGCATTTCCTAAAGTAATAGGAACTGGAATGAATGGTGCTGAATTTGCAAGAAAGTCCATGCATGAAGCTGGAGTAGCAATCGTACCAGGGTCAGCTTTTGGTGAAACTTGCCAAAATTACGTTAGATTTAGTTTTGCTGCTTCTAGAGATAATATTTCTCAAGCTTTAGAAAACATAAAGAAAATGTTGACTAAATAAGCTGTATTTTTTATTTAATTTTTACTAATATCTTAAAATGAATGATCTAGTACAAGCAGAACTAAAAAAAATCTTTAATGGAAGATTTTCAACATCAGAGTCTACCAGAGCAAATTATGCGAGAGGTGAGGACACTTATGATCCTGTATTGTCAAAAGCAGTAGTTTTTCCGGAGACAAATGAAGAGGTTTCGAAAATATTAAGTTTATGCAATGATCACAAAATTCCTGTGGTTCCTTTTGGAACCGGAACTTCGTTAGAGGGTAATGTTGTTGGCAATGACAAAGGTATCACTATTTCTCTAGAAAAAATGAATAAGATCTTAAGTGTAAATACAGCTGATTTTGATTGTAGGGTTCAAGCCTGTGTAACTAAAGAACAGTTAAATGAATATCTAAGAGAAGATGGAGTTTTTTTTCCAATTGATCCTGGCGCGAACGCTGCAATAGGTGGCATGGCATCAACTTCAGCTTCGGGCACAATGGCAGTCAAATATGGCACCATGAAAACAGTGATTACTGGACTTACAGTTGTCCTGCCTAATGGGGACATTATTCAAACTGGGAGCAGAACTAAAAAAACTTCGGCTGGTTATAACCTAACAAATCTCTTTATAGGATCTGAGGGGACTTTAGGCATAATCACAGAAATTCAACTAAGACTATCTCCAATTCCTGAAAGCATTATGAGTGCTGTATGCCATTTCTCATCTTTGGAGGCAGCAGTGCTAACTGCTCAGCAAGTAATTCAGTACGGTGTACCTATTGCAAGAATTGAGATGCTAAATAAAGAGCAAATGGAAATTAGTATAAATTACTCAAAATTGAAAAATGTAGAAGCGGTACCAACTTTATTTTTTGAATTTCATGGATCGGAAACATCCAATCAAGAAAACATAAAGATAGTTGAAGAAATAAGCAAAGATAATAATGGAAGTTCATTCAAATGGGCAAAAGATTTAGAGGAAAGAAACAAACTTTGGAAAGCGAGATGGGATGTTTATTATTCTGTAAAAGCTTTGATAAATAACGGCAGAGTGTATTCAACCGACGTATGTTTACCTATTTCAAATATAACTGAATGTGTAAATTATGCAGAGGAACAAACAAAAAAATTAGGTCTAAGGGCTCCAATGGTTGGTCACTTAGGGGATGGAAACTTTCATGTAATTTTGCCTTATGATCCAAAGGAAGTAGGGACGTATGACAAAATTAGAGATTTTAGCGATTTATTAATTAAAAAAACTCTAGAATTGAATGGAACAATAACAGGTGAACATGGAGTAGGACTTCATAAAAAATCTTATCTAATACAGGAACATGGTGACTGTATTCCATTAATGAAAACTATAAAAAAAAGCATTGACCAAAATAATATAATGAATCCAGGTAAAATATTTGATTTAAATTAGAAAAATGAAAAAAATTTTGGTTACTAGAAGATTACTTAGATCATGCGAAGATAAAGCCGAAACAAATTTTAAAGCAATTTTAAATTCAAATGACGAACTTTATTCTCAAAAAAAAATTATTGAATTAAGTAATGGATGTGATGGTATTCTATCATCTTTAACTGAGAAGCTTGACTCAGATACTATTAATAAGCTTCCTGAATCTGTAAAAATAATCTCAAACTTTGCAGTGGGTTTTGGAAATATTGATTTAGATGCAGCAAAAAAAAGAGGTATAGCTGTCACAAATACTCCTGATGTGCTAACAGATGCAACTGCAGAGATTGGAGTTCTTTTAATTCTAGGTGCATGCAGAAGAGCGTCAGAGGGAATTGAGAGCGCAAGACAAGGTGGCTGGAAGTGGTCAGCTGATTATTTGATTGGAAAACAATTAACTGGAACAAAATTAGGTATTTTAGGCATGGGAAGAATAGGACAAAAAATTGCTAAAGTGGCAAAATCTTTGGGAATGATTATTCATTATCATAATAGGTCTAAGCTTAATGACGAAAAAGAGGATGGAGCTATATATCATCAAAATTTGAGAGATTTACTTGAACAATCTGAAGTACTATCAATTTGTTGTCCAGCATCAAAAGAGACAATTGATTTGATAAATAAAGACACCATTGAGTATTTACCTAAAGGAGCCATAGTTACTAATATTGCTAGAGGAGACATTGTTGATGATGATGCAATGATAGATGCATTAAATAGAAGAAAAGTTTATGCGGTTGGTTTAGATGTTTATAAAAACGAGCCAAATTTAAACTCAGGTTATTTAAATCATAAAAGTGCTTTTATCTTACCTCATTTAGGAAGCGCTACTAAAGAAACACGAACTGCAATGGCAAATTTAGCGATTGATAATATCGTGGAATTTTTTGATACAGGGGATTGTAGAAATAAAGTAAATTAATTCTACCTAGGATTGAATTTAATTTAATTTCTGCGACATCTAAGCTTTTTTTTCGTCAGACTTTAATTTTTAGAAAGACTCTAATCTGAATCTATGTTTAAATTAATAGAGTTAATTAACTTTAATAGGAGTAATAATGACTAAAGAAAACAAATCATTGAAGATAAAAACATCTTCAAGACGTAAGTTCTTTAAAACTGCTGCTAAGACTGGAGCTATAGCTGCAGCCGCTGTTGCAATGCCATACGTTAAGGCAAATGCTGCAACAACTTTAAAGATGCAAGCTGCATGGCCTAGTGGAGCAAATATCTTTTTTGAAATGGCTGGAGACTATTGCAACATGGTAAAAGAAATGTCTGGAGGTTCGCTTCAGATTGATCTTCAACCAGTTGGAGCAGTTGTAAAGACTTCAGAAATCGGACAAGCAGTAAGTTCTGGTGTAGTTGATATGGGTCACTGGGTGACAGCATATTGGTATGGTAAAAATCCAGCTGCATCATTATTTGGAACTGGTCCTTCATATGGTATGTCATCTCAAGAAGTTATGGGATGGATGGAGTATGGTGGAGGAAGAAAACTGTATGATGAAACACTTGCAAAAGTTGGTTTCGATTATATTGGTTTTTTCCATATGCCTATGCCAGCACAGCCTTTTGGTTGGTTCAAAAAGAACGTAACTAAAGTATCTGATGTTAAAGGTATGAAGTACAGAACAGTTGGTCTAGCGACTAACGTTTTAACTGCAATGGGAATGGTAGTTAGACAATTACCAGGTGGTGAAATTCAGCCAGCTATGAAAACTGGTTTGATTGAAGCTGCTGAGTTTAACAACCCAACTTCAGACTCTCAGTTTGGTATGCAAGACGTTTCTAAGCACTATCACTTAGGAAGCTTCCACCAATCTCAAGAGATGTTTGAGATACCAGTTAACAAAAAAACATTTAATAGTTTATCACCTGCGCATAAAGCAATATTGAAAAATGCTGCTTATGCTGCAAACAGTGACAACTACTTTAAAGCTTTAGTAAGATACTCAGCTGACTTAGCTAAGTTGATGAATGAGCATAAAGTGAATGTTTACCAAACTTCAGATGAGATTTTGGCTCAACAATTAAAAGGTTGGGACAAAGTAATCGGTGATTTCAATAAGAAAGATCCTTTCTTTAAGAAAGTTGTTGATTCTCAAAAAGCTTATGCGAAGAGAGTAATGAAGTACTTGCTGATGAATCAGCCTAATTACAAACTTGCATATGAAAATGAGTTTGGTCCAATTGGAAAAGTTAAGATATAATTAACTTTTAAAAATTTTAATGAGGGGGCTTCGGCCCCCTTTTTTATTTGATTAATTCACAACAATTCAATAAGAGTCTATATCTATGATGAGATCTTACATAAAATTTGCTGATCGTTTGAGTGTCTCAATGGGCAAAGCATTCTCATGGTGTATAGTTATTTTGATGGGTGGAACATGCTATGAAGTTTTTATGGCTTACGCTTTAAATGCACCAACCTTATGGAATTTTGATTTTAGTCTTCAGATGTACGGCGCAATTTTTATGATGGCAGGAGCTTATACTTTATGCACCGAAGCACATGTTAGAGGAGACGTAATATACAGATTATTTTCTCAAAGAACACAAGCTTGGATAGATGTTGTTTTATATTTTATATTCTTTTTCCCTGGTGTTATTGCTTTAGCTTTTTATGGTTACGAGTATGCAGCGTTAGCATGGAAAATTAAAGAAACAAGTTGGAATAGTCCTGCACAAATTCAAATTTATATGGCAAAATCTTTAATACCATTATCTGGAACACTTTTAACACTTCAAGGAATTGGAGAGGTATTTAGATGTATCATTTGTATTCAAACAGGTAGTTGGCCTGAAAGAGGGACAGAACGTGATGCTGAAGAAACTGAAAAAGTATTAATGAGAACTTCACAACAAGGAAACAAAGAAGATGTTATTTAGTTTAACAAATCCAGAAGTAGCAATTATGATGATGGGGATATTTCTATTTGCCGTCTTATTAGGTTTTCCTATTGCTTTCACTTTAATGGCGATGGGGTTAGGTTTTGGATATTACGCTTATTTTGATCCAACCAAGATGGAGCATCTATTTGATAACAGGATATTTCAACTCTTTGTTCAAAATACTTATACTGTAATGGACAACAATGTGTTGACTGCAGTCCCTCTCTTTTTGTTTATGGGATATTTAGTCGAAAGAGCTGGAATTGTTGCAAAATTATTTTTTGCAATAAGATTAGCATCTCACAAACTTCCAGCTTCAATGGCAGTAGCTGCATTAATCACTTGTGCACTCTTCTCAACTGCAACAGGTATCATTGGAGCAGTAGTAACGTTAATGGGTCTTCTTGCTTGGCCAGCTATGATTAAAGCTGGATACGATAAAAAATTTGCATCTGGAATTATCTGTTCTGGTGGTTGTCTAGGAATTTTGATTCCACCTAGCATTATGTTAATAGTCTATTCTGTTATTGCTCAATTGTCGCCTTTACGGTTATTTGCAGCTGCAATTTTCCCAGGATTAATGTTAGCAGGACTTTATATTGGTTATGCAATATTTAGGGCCTGGATGAATCCCTCGATAGCTCCAAAACCTGCAGCTGAAGAGATACCTCCTACTGCGGTAATTATGAAAGAGGTTTTGGTTTCTTTCTTACCATTATTTTCTCTAATAATACTAGTTTTAGGAACAATATTAGCAGGTATAGCAACTCCAGCAGAGGCAGCTGCTGTCGGTGCATTTGGTTCATTAGTGCTTTCATATTTTTACAAAACTCTGAAGTGGAAAAATTTTAAGGAGTCAGTTTTTCTTACAGCAAAAACAACAGCTATGATCATGTGGTTATTTATTGGATCCTGGACTTTTGCCTCAGTATTTTCATACTTAGGTGGCCATGAAGTTTTTGAGCATTTTTTTAAATCTTTAAATTTACAACCTTGGCAATTTTTAGTTATTACCCAATTAATTATATTTTTATTAGGATGGCCTCTAGAATGGACCGAGATATTAATTATATTTGTGCCAATTTTTTTACCATTAGTTGAATTTTTTGGAGTTAACCCATATTTTTTTGCAATGCTAATCGCTTTAAACTTACAAACCTCATTTCTTACACCCCCCATGGCAATGTCAGCTTATTATTTGAAAGGAGTTCAATCAAAGAATGTTGAACTTATGCAAATTTTTGCAGGAATAATGCCTTTCTTAGGTATTGTAATTTTAGCGATGGTTTTAATGTATTTATTTCCTGGAATAGCACTTTGGTTACCAGAGACATTATTCGCAAATTAATTTTAAATGACAGATATTTTTTCTTTAAGTCTTGAGGATCTGGCAAAAAAAATAAAAGATGCCCAACTTACATCAGTCGAGGTTTGTGAAAAATATATTGAAAGAGTAAATAAGTTTGAAAAAGATGTAAAAGCTTGGGCACATTTTGATAAAAAAGTTTTATTAGAAAAAGCAGCTGAGGCTGATGATCATAGAAGATCAGGAAAGCCAGTAGGACCACTACATGGAGTGCCTATAGCAGTTAAAGATATCATAGGAACTGTTGATATGCCGACTGAGTGTGGAACTGTAATCAGAAAAGGAAAATCGTATTCCCAAAATGCTGAAATAATTGACTTGCTTCACGCATCAGGAGCGATTGTTATGGGTAAAACAGCAACCTCAGAGCTTGCCTACTTAGGACCTCCAGCTACAACTAATCCTCACGACAAAGATAGAACACCAGGTGGTTCATCAAGTGGATCAGCAGCTTCGGTTGCTGCCTTTATGGCACCAGCCTCTATTGGCTCTCAAACAGGAGGATCTGTAATAAGACCAGCGTCTTATTGTGGTGTAGTTGGTTATAAACCAAGCTATGGACTTATTTCAAGAAATGGAGTTCTAAGAACCTCATACAGCTTAGATCAAATTGGTATGTTTGGTCGTAAAGTTGAAGATGTAGCTATGTTGGCAAAGGTTTTAATAAAGAAAGACAAATATGATTCAGCTACAATCCATTATTCTACAGAAAATATTTTAACTGAAACGAAGAAAGGTCCAATTTTTGAGCCCAAGTTTATTTTTTATAAAACTGATCATTGGAAAATAATTGATAAAAAATCGCGAGAGTCTTTTGAATATTTTATAAAATCTTTTAAAAAAAATATAGAGATATTTGATACTCCCTCATATTTTAAGGATATACACAAATATCACAAAATTATTCATGAAACAGACTTAGCCAATAATTTTTCTGTTTATTTTCAAAAATTTAAAAAAAAACTTTCAAAGTATATGCAGGATGCAATTTCTAATGGAAATAAATACACTGCAAAAGAATATGCTGAGGCAATTGATTTCATGAAAAGAAGTTATGAGTCTTATGAGGAAGTGTTCGAAGATTATCATGGAGTTCTATCCCCATCTAGTCCAGGAGTTGCACCTAAGGGATTAAAAAGTACAGGAACAGCAGAATTTAACAAAGTCTGGTCATATCTAGGTACGCCTTGTATATCACTGCCTTTACTTGAAGGTGAAAATAATCTACCATTAGGAGTTCAATTAATTGGCAACAAATACGATGATCATAGATTTTTAGGTATTGCTAATTGGCTTGAAAAGGAGTGTCAGGAATAATTGTATGAATAAAATAACAACAATAATAGGTTTGTCATTTGCTGTTTTCTTTTTAATTGGTCTAGCGACCACTCTTACTAGATCAATGATGATTGGTTTTTTAGATGTAATACCAGTTTATTTGTTAATGGGCGCTGCTATCATAATGATGATCTACGAAGCTTTCTTTGATAAAAGTTAATTTATTGTAAATTGAACAACTCGAAGAAAAATTTTTTTTCATTTTCCTTATTATTTATTCAGCCAATTTTTATGGCTAGTAATCTTGTTGTAGCGAGAGGTGGTGTCGAGTTTGTACCTCCGATATCATTAGCTTTTTGGCGATGGACACTAGTTTTTTTAATATTGTTACCTTTTACATACATAACATTAAAAAAAAATTTTAAGATCATTAAAAAAGAATATAAAAAATTATTTTTTTTGGGCGCAATGGGATGTGGAGTATGCGGAGCCTTTCCGTTTTTGGCAGGTGAAACTACAACTGTAACAAATATGGGAATTATTTATACATCTTCACCTATATTCATAATTTTGATTTCATACTTTTTTTTTTATGAAAAAATAGATTTTACAAAAATAATTGGATTAATTGCATGTTTAATAGGAGTATTTACAATCATCATAAAGGGAAATTTAGATTTATTAATTAATTTACAATTTACTATTGGTGATTTATGGATGTTGGCTGCAGCTATTGGATGGGCATTATATTCAATTTATTTGTTTTACTGGAATTCAGAACTAAAAATTTTTGAAAGATTTACTTTAATATCTTTTTTTGGAGCTTTAAGTTTATTACCATTCTATATAGGTGAGGAAATATTTTATAAACATACAGTTTTTATACCTGAATTTTATTTCTGGGTAATTTTTGCTGCTATCTCGCCAGGAATAATTGCCTTTACACTCTACACTGTTGCTCAAAAAAAATTAGGTGCATCTTTAACAGGCTTCACTCTTTATGTTTTTACAGTCTATGGAGCAATTTATGGTTATTTTTTATTTGATGAAAAATTTGAAAATTATCATTTCATTGGAACAATCCTGGTGTTTTTTGGCGTATACTTAGCAAAGAAAAAAAATGTTAAAAAAGTTTAGGAATATTTTGTTGTTATTTTTTCAAATAGTTATTTTTGTCTATCTTTTAATCTTAGTTTTTTTATATTTTTATCAGAGAAATTTATTATATCATCCTGGTGAAAATAATTATTCTGGTGATCAAATTTCAGTCCCTATTGAAAAAGTAAAAATTAAGACAGAAGATAATATTGAGTTAATAGGTTGGTTTCATGAAAAAGACTTACAAAAATATAAAACGGTTTTATTTTTTCATGGAAATGCTGGTTCTCTTGAAAATAGAATTCATAAGTTAAACCATTTCCATAAAATGGACGTTAACTTTTTAATAATTGCCTGGAGAGGGTTTAGTGGTAATGAAGGAAAACCATCTGAGGAAGGCCTTTATAAAGACGGGAGAAGTGGAATAAATTGGCTAGTTAGAAAAGGTGTTAGACAGGAAAACATTGTTATCTATGGTGAGTCTCTAGGAACTGGTGTTGCAACCCATTTGTCACAAAATAAAAATTTTGCTGGTGTTATATTGGAGACTCCTTTTACTTCTATGATTGATGCAGCCAAAATATTTTATCCATACATACCTGTGAGTTTATTGTTAAAAGATAAATTTGATAATAAAAGTAAAATTCATAATATAAAAGTTCCAATTTTAATAATGCATGGTGAAGTTGATCAAATAGTTCCATTTTTTATGGGAAAAAAAATGTATGAAAAAGCAAATGAGCCAAAATATTCTTATTTCACAAAACATGACAATCATATGATGGAGTATGATGAAAACCTTGTAAAAGCTCTTAACTCTTTTTTGAAAAGTTTAAATTAAGCCACAATCTCAACAAATATACCTCAGAATTTAATTTTAACAAAAGATAATGGAAAGATTATTTTTTTTATTCATTTTATTTTTTATTTTGACAACTAAGGCTTTCTCTCAAGATAATTTTTTTCAACCAGATGATTTATTTCATATAGACAACATGGACTCTCATAACAGAGAATTTAGCTTGTATTTTAAAGGTAGAGAAAAATCTATTTTAGCCAGAGGTGAGGAAAGTAATTATATAAATGATTATCCAAAAGACCTTTATATTTACAATTATTCAACTAAGTCGTCATCTCCTTTAATCTCACATGATTGGTTTCCATCTCAAGCAAAATATTTTCTACAGGAATATAATTTTCCTGTATTTCCTGATGACTTTGCATATTATTTACTAAAAGATGACAAAACATTAATAATGATTAGTGCGGTAAAAAGTTTAAATGCAAATTTTAAATATGATATCACTAAAAAAAAATTAGAGCTTTACCCTACTACAGGTAAATTTGACTTTATAATTTCATCATTTTCTAAAGATTGCGGACACTATAAATTTAATGATAATTACAAATGTTATATCTATAAACCTTTAATTTCTAGTAATTTAATTAATTAACTTGAGTAAATGCTTCAGCAAACTTTTTAGCATCAAACAGTTGAAGATCATCTTCTTTTTCACCAAGGCCTAATGCGATAATAGGAAGTTTATATCTCTTAGCTAAAGCTAAAAGTATGCCACCTTTCGCTGTTCCATCTAATTTAGTCATGACAATACCTGTTATAGGAATCATCTTATTAAATTCTTCAACTTGATTAATTACATTTTGTCCCGATGTAGCATCTAAAACTAATATAACGTTATGTGGTGCATCTGGATCGATCTTTTTTGTAACGTTGGCAATCTTTTTATATTCCTCCATTAAATTTTTCTTGTTTTGAAGTCTTCCAGCCGTATCAATTAATACTTGTTGAAAATTATTGTTTATTGCTTCTTCAACAGCTTTATACGCAACTGAAGCAGGATCAGAGCCTTGAGAAGATTTAGTAATTTGAACATTAACTTTATTTGCCCAACTTTCTAATTGTTCAATTGCTGCAGCTCGAAAAGTATCTGAGGCTGCAAACATAACTTTATTTCCATTAGTTTTTAAAATTTTACCAATTTTACCAATAGTTGTAGTTTTTCCAACTCCATTTACTCCTGAAACTAAAGTTGCATTAAGTTTCTCTTTTTTTTCAAAAAAAGAATTATTCTCCAAAGGTTTCATTAAGGAAATAATATATTCTTTCAAGATATGGTTTATTTCACTGGTCAGATCTTTGTTTGGGTCGATCTTTTTATTTGAAATAATTTCTTTAATTTCAGATGCAGCTTCTACACCCACGTCTGATTGAATTAAAAATTCCTCAATTTTATTTAAATTTTCATCATCTATTTCCTTTTTAATTATTATTTGTTTGATACCAGATGTAAGTGCAGAGGCACTTTTTTGAAAACCTATTTTAAATTTATCAAAAATTCCCATTATAGTTTGATCTCAATTTCATTTATATTTGATATAGGACCTTTCAAGTGTATTGAATTTTTTTTATCAATCAAAATAGATAGTTTGCCTGTCGAAAACTCTATATCTGTCTTATTTTCTGTTAAATTATTTAATTTACCAGCAAATGCTGTTGCACAAGCAGCTGTACCACATGCTTTGGTTAATCCGGCTCCTCTTTCCCAAACTTTAACCTTAATCAAATCTTTCTTTATTACTTGAGCAATAGTGACATTACATTTTTCTGGAAAAAAACTATGATTTTCAATACCTGGACCAATTTTTTTTATATCAAAATTATCAAGTTCATTAACAAAAAAAATGATATGTGGGTTTCCAACATTTACTGTAGTACCACCAAAATATTCTTTGTTATTTTTATCGTGTATTTTAATATTTAAATTTTTTGTATTTAATTTTTCTGATAAAGGTATTTCATTCCAATCTGTTTTAGCTTTACCAATTTCTGTTGTAACTATATTATTTCCTAAAATTTCAGACTTTAAATTTCCAGAAAATGTATTCAATATTATAGTTTTATTATTAGTTTCTCTTGAAATGAAACCCGCAATACATCTTGTTCCATTGCCACATGCACCCGACTCTCCACCATCAGAATTAAAGAATTTTAAGTTTGCATCAGCTGCTTCATCATTTTCAATAAATATTAATTGATCACAGCCAATAAAATTTCTATCACAAATCTTAATTATTTGATCCTTAGTTAAATGGGTAATTTTCTGTCTATTATCTATAATTACAAAGTCATTACCTAATCCGTTCATTTTAAATGCTTTAATGTTCATATATAGTTATTTAACTTATTTATTGACTTTTTGAACCTCTATTATAGTTTGTGGCAGTTTCCGCAAAAACGTTAAATTTGCGGTGTCTTTGGAAACAAAGAGATCGACACTAGTCAGCGAGGGTTCGCCCACTAGTGCGATTACTAATGCGTGTAATAAATATGTTTGAAAATTTGACAAATAAATTCGAGGAAGTTTTTTCCTCTTTAAAAAAAGCACCATCACTTGATGAAAATCAAGTTGATGAGGGATTAAGAGGTATAAGACAAGCTTTATTAGAAGCAGACGTATCACTTGATGTTGCCAAAGATTTTATTGAGAAAGTAAAACCAAAAGCTTTAGGTCAAGAAATAATAAGATCAACATCTCCGGGAGATATGGTCGTTAAGATTGTCTATGATGAATTGGTAAACTTGCTAGGTGAAAAAAATAATGATGTAAATCTTAATGCTGTACCGCCAGTGCCAATGATGCTAGTTGGACTTCAGGGTTCTGGTAAGACCACTACAACTGCTAAACTTGCAAGATATTTGGAAAATACAAAAAAAAAGAAAGTAATGATGGTTAGTTTAGATATTTATAGGCCAGCTGCCCAAGAACAATTAAGATCTTTAGGCGAGCAAAACAACATCTTAACTCTTCCAATAATTGAGGGTCAACAACCTGCTGACATTTGTCAAAGAGCTATTAGCGCTGCCAATCTGAATGGTGCAGATATTATTTTATTTGATACTGCTGGTAGAACACAAATAGATTTACAAATGATGAGTGAGATTAAACAAATTGAGAATACAATTAAGCCTGCAGAGACTTTTTTAGTTGCTGATTCACTCACTGGACAAGTTGCAGCATCTGTGGCAAAAGAATTTAAAAACACAGTTAATCTTTCTGGAATAATTTTAACTAGAGCAGACGGTGATGCTAGAGGCGGAGCTGCAGTTAGTATGAAATTTATTTCACAGGTTCCAATTAAGTTTTTAGGTATAGGTGAGAAAATTGAAAATCTTGAGGTATTTCACCCAGATAGAATTGCAAACAGAATTCTTGGAATGGGAGACATAGTATCTCTTGTTGAAAAAGCAGCTCAAGATTTAGGAGAAGAAAATATTAAAAAGACAGAGGAAAATTTAAAAAAAGGACAATTTTCGATGCAAGATTATTTAACACAATTGAGGCAAATGAAAAAAATGGGTGGAATAGAGGGGATCATGTCTTTTATGCCAGGTGTCTCAAAAGTAAAATCTCAAATGGATGCTGCTGGTATCGATGAGAGTGTCATTACAAAAAATGAGGCTATAATTTTATCAATGACTAAAAAAGAGAGAGAAAACCCAAAAATAATTGACGGTTCAAGAAAAAAAAGAATTGCTAATGGCTCTGGAACTGATCCAGCCACTATCAATAAATTGTTAAAACAATTTAAAATGATGTCTGAAATGATGAAAAAGATGTCAAAAGGAAATCTGAAGGGTATGTCTGATAAAGGAATACCTCCAGAATTATTTAATCAATTAAAATAAAAAAAGGAGAGTAAATGTTAAAACTTAGATTATCAAGAGGTGGTACAAAGAAGAGACCTGTTTACAAGGTCGTAGTTGCAGACAGTCGTTTCGCAAGAGATGGAAGATTTATTGAGAAAGTAGGTTTTTTCAATCCATTACTGCCAAAAGAAAAAAAGGAAAGAATTGGATTAGAAGCTGAAAGAATTAAATACTGGTTGGGTCAAGGTGCACAACCTACAACAAGAGTGGCTAGGATTTTAGGTGAAAATGAATTGATGCCTATGCCTGCTAACGGCAATAATCCTCAAAAGGCAGTTCCTAAAAAAGATAGAAAAAAAGAAGGTGCTGAAGAAGCTCCTAAAGCAGAAGCTAAAAAGGAAGAAGCTCTTAAAGCAGAAGCTAAAAAGGAAGAAGCTCCTAAAGCAGAAGCTAAAAAGGAAGAAGCTCCTAAAGCAGAAGCTAAAAAGGAAGAAGCTCCTAAAGCAGAAGCTAAAAAGGAAGAAGCTCCTAAAGCAGAAGCTCCTAAGGAGGAAAAAAAATAGTTTAAATTTTACATATGTTACAAGCTCAATTATTTACTCTTTATCCAGAAGTTTTTCCAGGTCCTTTGAACAAAGGTCTGTACGGTAAAGCATTAGCTAAAAATTTATGGAGCCTAAATGTGATAAATATTAGAGATGCTGCGAAAGATAAACACAAGACGGTAGATGATACTCCATATGGTGGTGGCTCAGGAATGTTACTTAAGCCTGATGTGTTGGCAAACTCTATTGATCAAAATGTTAAGAATGGAGAAAGGATTTTTTATCTCTCACCAAAGGGAAAAAAATTTGATCAAACGCTTGCTCAAGATTTATCAAAGGAAAAATCATTTTCTTTGATTTGTGGACATTTTGAAGGAGTTGATGAAAGGATTTTATCTACAAGAAATATCGAAGAAATAAGTATAGGGGATTATGTGTTATCAGGTGGAGAAACAGCAGCTCTTGTAATTCTCGATAGTGTTTTGAGACTATTGCCAGGTGTTTTGGGAAATGATAAATCAGCTTCTGATGAAACTTTTGAAAACGGTCTTTTAGAGTATCCTCAATACACAAAACCACAGATTTGGGAGGAAAAATCGGTTCCAGATGTCTTATTATCGGGAGATCATAGTAAAATTAAAGACTGGCGTTTGTCTCAATCTGAGGCTATAACACGCGACCGAAGACCAGATTTATGGCAAAAATATAAGAAAGATTAAATTGCTAAATATTAAAATGAAAACAATTGAAGAAATAAACCAGCACAATATTAAAAAAATTCTTTCTGAGAAGAAACTACCAGAGTTCTTTCCGGGTGATGTGGTAAAAGTTGGTGTGAGAATTACTGAAGGAAAAAAAGAAAGAATTCAATATTTTGAAGGTGTTTGTATCGCAAAAAAAAATAGAGATTTGAACTCTTCATTTACTGTTAGAAAAATTTCTTTTGGAGAAGGTGTTGAGAGAACATTTCCATTATTTGGAACTGTAATAGACTCAATCAAAGTTATTCGTTCAGGAAAAGTTAGAAGAGCAAAATTATATTATTTAAGAGACAGAACTGGTAAATCAGCTAGAATTGCAGAAAAAATAAGAAAGAAGATTGGTATCGATATTGATGTTAAACCAGAATCAGTAACTGAAGAAAATTTAGCACCAGTTACTCCAGCACCAGATAATAAAAAAGAGGAAGTTTCTAAAGTAGAAGTTGCACCAGCGACAGAAACTAACAAAGAAGAAACTCCAAAAGTAAAAGTAAATAAGGAAGAAGCTGAAAAGAAAAAAGAAAGCTCACCAGAAAAAAAATAATTTTTTTTTCAATGCCTAAAACATTATACGACAAAATTTGGAATGATCACTTGGTTGACCAGCAACTAGATGGGACAGCTTTACTTTTTGTAGATAGACATCTTGTTCATGAAGTTACCAGCCCTCAAGCATTTGAGGGTTTGAGAAATTCTAATCGAAAGGTAAGACATCCAAAACTGACTTTGGCAGTAGCAGATCATAATGTCCCAACTACAGATAGAACAAATGGAATTGCAGATCAGGAGTCTAAAATTCAAGTTGATACTTTAGAAAATAATTGTAAGGAATTTGGAATTCAACTTTTTGGCATGGATGACAAGAGGCAGGGTATTGTTCATATTATTGGTCCTGAACAAGGATTCACACAACCAGGTACTGTAATTGTTTGCGGAGATAGTCATACAGCTACTCATGGTGCATTTGGAGCCTTAGCTTTTGGAATTGGAACATCTGAGGTAGAACATGTTTTGGCAACACAAACATTAGTCCAAAAAAAAGCAAAAAATTTTAGAATAAATGTTAATGGAAAACTTCCATTAGGTGTTACTTCAAAAGATGTAATTTTACAAATAATTGGAAAAATAGGAACTGCTGGTGGTACTGGATGTGTCGTTGAATATTCTGGTGATTTAATTAGATCGTTAAGTGTTGAACAAAGAATGACTATATGTAACATGACTATTGAGGGTGGAGCTCGAGCAGGATTAATTGCACCAGACGAAAAAATATTTAAATATTTAGATGGAAAACCAATGTCACCAAAAGGTGAAAAATGGGACAAAGCTCTTGAATATTGGAAAAATTTAAAATCAGACGATAATGCAACATTTGATAAAGAAATTAGTTTAGAAGCTAAAGAAATTTTGCCAATGATAACTTGGGGAACTTCACCTCAAGATGTTATTACAATTGATGGCAAAGTTCCAAATCCAAATTCTGAGAAAGATGAAGATAAAAAGAATTCGATAGAAAGAGCTTTAAAATATATGGGTCTTAAGCCAGATATGGCAGCTAGAGATATAAAGATAGATAAGGTTTTTATTGGTAGCTGCACTAATGGAAGAATTGAGGATTTAAGAGAAGCAGCAAAAATTTTAAAAGATAAAAAAATTGCGTCACATGTACATGCAATGGTAGTACCTGGATCTGGATTAGTTAAAGAGCAGGCTGAACAGGAAGGTTTAGATAGAATATTTGTTAATTCTGGATTTGAATGGAGAGAGCCAGGTTGTTCAATGTGTCTAGCAATGAATGCAGATAAATTAAAACCAGAGGAAAGATGTGCCTCGACTTCAAATAGAAATTTCGAAGGAAGACAAGGTAGAGGTGGAAGAACTCATCTTGTAAGTCCAGGAATGGCAGCTGCAGCAGCGATTTCAGGAAATTTAGACGATGTAAGAAAGTATCAAAACTAATGCAAAAATTTACAACATTAAAAAGTATTCCCGCATATTTACCAATAGTAAATATTGATACAGATATGATTATCCCAAAACAGTTTTTAAAAACAATTAAAAGAACAGGTCTTGGTAAAAATTTATTTTATGAAATGAGATATGATGAAAAAGGAAAGGCTATTAATGATTTTATTTTAAATCAAAATCCTTTTAATAATTCAAAAATATTAATAGCAGGAAAAAATTTTGGTTGTGGGTCATCTAGAGAACATGCTCCATGGGCATTATTAGATTTTGGTATTACATGTGTAATTAGTTCAAGTTTTGCTGATATATTTTTTAACAATTGTTTTAAAAATGGAATTTTACCGATTCTTCTTAATGAAGATAAAATTAAGGAGTTGTCAGAATATGCAAATAGAAAAGAAGAAATTTCTGTAGACTTAAATGAAGAAAAAATAATTTATGGAAATAATGAGGTAATATTTGAGGTTGATAAATTTAAGAAAAAGTGCCTTTTAGAAGGTTTAGATGATATAGCGTTATCTTTAAAAAAATCCGATAAAATTGAAAATTTTGAAAAAAATTTAAAAAATCAAAAGCCGTGGATTATTAATGATTAAAGTCAAAAAAAGAAAAATATTATTACTTCCCGGAGATGGAATAGGACCTGAAGTTATTAATGAGGTGAAAAGGATAATTAATTGGTTTAATGATAAAAAATCTTTAGATTTTGAGATAGATGAGGATCTAGCAGGTGGGTGTTCTTACGACAAACATGGTACTCCAATAACTGATGAAGTTTTCTATAAAGCATTAGAGAGTGCAGTAGTTATGTTGGGCGCTGTAGGTGGACCTAAATGGGATAATGTTGAGTTTTCAAAAAAACCTGAGAGAGCACTTTTAAAGTTAAGAAAAGAATTAAAGCTTTTTGCAAATTTAAGGCCAGCAATATGTTTTAAACAATTAGTTGATTCATCAACTCTAAAACCAGAAATCGTTTCTGGTTTAGATATTATGATCGTAAGAGAATTAACAGGAGGAATATATTTTGGAGAACCAAGGGGAATCAAACCTATAGAAAACGGTGAAAGAAAAGGAATAAATACTCACACTTATACAAGTAGTGAAATAGTTAGAGTAGCAAGAATCGCTTTTGATTTAGCAAAAAAAAGGTCTAATAAAGTTACTTCATGTGAAAAATCAAATGTGATGGAAGCGGGTCAACTTTGGAAAGAAGAAGTACAAGCTCTACATGATAAAGAATATAAAGACGTAGAATTAAGCCATATGCTTGCCGATAACTGTGCAATGCAACTACTTAGAAATCCAAAACAATTCGATGTGATTGTAACAGATAACTTATTTGGAGATATGTTATCAGATCAAGCATCTATGTTGACAGGCTCATTGGGTCTTTTACCCTCTGCATCATTGGGAGCTAAAAATAAAGATGGTGAGATGAGAGCCATGTATGAACCTATTCATGGATCTGCGCCAGATATTGCTGGAAAAGGTATTGCAAATCCTATTGCAACAATATTGAGTTTTGCTATGGCTTTAAGGTATTCTTTAGATTTAGATAAAGAGGCGGAAGCACTAGAAAAAGCAGTGCAAGACATATTAAATGATGGATTGAGAACAAAGGACATTTTATCCAATGGAACAAAGGAAGTTTCCACATCCCAAATGGGTGATGCGATAATTTCAAAATTGCAATAATCAATTAATTATTTTAAACTAATTTTATGCCAAGCTACACAGCACCAGTTGAAGATATGATGTTTCTTTTTGAAAAATTGAGAAACAACAAGAATTATAATGAATTAGAAAAATATAAAGATGTAAGCCCAGACCTTGTAAAAGATATCTTACAAGAGGCAGCAAAGATAAATCAAAATCTTATATTACCCCTTGCAAAAGCTGGAGACGAAAATCCAGCAGTTTTAGAAAATGGGGTTGTACGAACTCCTCCTGGTTATAAAGAAGCATATACAAAATATATTGAGGATGGATGGACTTCATTATCTTGTGATCCAAAATATGGAGGACAAGGTATGCCAAAAACCGTAAGTGCTTTTTTTGATGAAATGTTATCCTCAGCTAGTCTTTCATTTAAACTTTATAGTGAACTGAGTATTGGTGCTTATAATTGTATAAATCATCATGCTACAGACGATATTAAGAATAAATATTTACCAAAAATAGTTGAAGGTAAATGGAGTGGCACTATGTGCTTAACAGAGCCGGTGTGTGGAACTGACCTAGGTTTACTTAAAACTAAAGCAAAAAAACAATCTGATGGAACCTATAAATTAACTGGTCAAAAAATCTTCATTACTTCTGGCGATCATGATCTTACTGAAAATATAATTCATTTAGTTTTAGCAAGAGCTGATGATTCTCCTGATGGAACAAAAGGAATAAGTTTATTTTTAGTACCTAAATTTATTGTTAAAGATGATGGAACTATAGGACCTAGAAATGGGATTTCAACAGGATCCATAGAAAATAAGATGGGTATAAAAGGATCAGCCACTTGCGTTTTAAATTTTGATGATGCCACTGGATATATGATTGGTGATAAAGAAAAAGGTTTGAGTGCTATGTTTACGATGATGAATCTTGAGAGAATAGTTGTTGGTATTCAAGGACTAGGTATTTCAGAAATTGCTTACCAAAACTCTCTATCATATGCAAAAGAAAGAAAACAAGGAAAAACAAATAAGACGAAATCAAAAAATGGAGCTGATTTTATTATTGAACATGCAGATATTAGAAGAACATTATTAAATATGAAATCAATTATCGAAGGTGAGAGAGCTTTATGTTTCTGGTTATCTCAACAGACTGAAGTTAGTTTGTATCATCCAGATGAAAAAGTTCGTCAAGAGGCGTCTGATTATGTTTCTCTGATGACTCCTGTGGTTAAATCATTATTTACAGACTTGGCTATGGAAATAACCAGTGATGCAATGCAAATTCATGGGGGCTATGGGTATACAAAAGATCAAGGAATAGAACAATTATATAGAGATAACAGAATTACACCCATATATGAGGGGACTAACTCAGTTCAAGCTGCTGATCTAGTTTTCAGAAAATTATCAAATAAAAACGGGAGTATTATCAATAAGTTTTTAGACAAGGTAAAATCTGAATGTAATTCTAACAATGAAAAAATTAAACCATTTGTATCGGAATTTAATAATCATCTGAGTGTATTGAAAAAATTTAGTGATTGGATGATGGATAGAGCAAAAACAGAAAAAGATGACGTGAGTGCAGCTGCAAACGATTATTTAAAAACTTTAGGTTATGTTTCTATTGCGTATGCATGGATTAAGGTTTTGGAGGTAAGCTTCGAAGATTATAATGAAAATAAAAACTTCTATGATGATAAAATAAATACTGCAAGATTTTACTTTGACAAAGTATTACCAAGGGTTGAACAACATTATAAGTCAGGTATCTCTGGTAGTACAAATTTAATGAATTTCAAATTTAATTAGAATGAGTCATTACGATACTAATTTGGATAAAAATAATGCAAATTATGTTCCATTAACTCCTTTGACTTTCCTGAAAAGAGCTAAAGAAATTTATCCAAATTATGAAGCAGTTATTTATGAGGACCGTAAATATACTTGGGATCAGGTTTATAAAAGGACAGTTAAATTTGCTAGTGCACTTAATAAAATTGGTGTCAGAAAAGGTGATACAGTTTCCTTTTTAGCTTTTAATACCCCTGAAATTTTTGAAGGTCATTATTCAGTGCCAATGACAGGAGCAGTGTTAAATACTATCAATATTAGACTAGATGCTAAAACAATCGCTTATATTTTAGATCACAGTGAAGCAAAAGTATTAGTTGTTGACAGACAACTTCATGTAGAGGTTAAAAAGGCCTTAAGTACCTTAAAAAAAAAAATTATAATAATCGATATTAATGACAAACTTGCAGATCAATCTAAGTGTGAGAAAATTGGTGAATTAGAATATGAAAGTTTTTTGAATACTGGTGATGAAAATTATGATTGGAAAATGCCTGAAGATGAATGGCAAGCAATTTCATTGAGTTATACATCTGGTACTACAGGAAATCCAAAGGGTGTTGTTTATCATCACAGGGGATCATACTTAATGTCTACTGGAAGTGCAGTTGCTTGGAATATGCCAAATAGATTAAATTTTTTAACTATTGTTCCCATGTTTCATTGTAATGGTTGGGGGTACCCGTGGACAATACCCATGTTAAATGGAAGAACCATATGTCTTAGAAATATTGATGTTAAAAAAATATTTGAATTAATTGATAAATATGATGTAACTCATTTTGGTGGAGCACCAATAGTATTAAACATGATTACCGGTGCACCAGAGACTGATAGAAAAAAATTAAAACAAAAAGTTTATGTGCTTACTGCTGGAGCACCACCACCAAGTATTATATTTAAAAAAATGAATGAGCTAGGTTTTGAAGTGATGCATGTTTACGGATTAACAGAAACTTATGGACATGTTACTCAATGTGCTTGGAATGATGCTTGGAATGAATTTGATGAAGAGAAACAAAATGAAATTAAAGCAAGACAAGGAGTGAGGTATCCAAACACTGAGGGTATAGCAGTTATGATCCCGGAAACAATGACTGAAGTGCCTAAAGATGGAAAAACAATTGGAGAAATCATGATCAAAGGAAATATTGTCATGAAGGGATATTTTAAAGATAAAGATGCAACATCCAAAGCTATGAATGGAGGTTGGTTTCATTCTGGAGATTTAGCTGTAATGCATCCTGACGGATATGTTAAAATTCAAGACAGGTCTAAAGACATTATAATCTCAGGAGGTGAAAATATATCTTCGATTGAAATAGAGAATACTTTAGCAAAACATCCTTCAGTATCTATCGCAGCAGTAGTGGCTAAACCAGATGATAAATGGGGCGAAGTACCTTGTGCTTTTATTGAAATGGTTAAAGATAAACCTGTAACAGAAAAAGAACTAATAAGTTTTTGCAAAGAAACTCTTGCTGGATTTAAGGTGCCAAAACAAGTAATTTTTTGTGATTTACCCAAAACTTCAACTGGTAAAATTCAGAAGTTTGAGCTTAGAAAAAAATTTTAGGTAAATAATTGATATTCCAAATAGAAAATAAAAATATCCACGCATCAGATGCAGGCCAAGGAATAGATCCTCAGAAAGAAACCATTGTATTTTTGCATGGTAGTGGACTTTCACATATAGTTTGGTCTCTAACTGAACAATTTTTTTCAAATAAAAATTTTAATGTATTATCAGTAGATTTACCTGGACATGGAAATTCAGATGGGCCTTGCTTAGATAGTATTGAAAAAATTGCTGATTGGTTAGAAAAATTATTCAAAAAATTAAATTTAAAAAACCTAACTTTGATTGGTCATTCTCAAGGTTGCTTAGAGATACTTGAGTATGCTTTCAAATATAAAGAAAGATTAAAGAAATTAGTTTTTGTTGGAGGTTCCAACAAAATGCCTGTTCATCCTGATTTAATAGACTTAGCACAAAATGGAGACTCTGATGCTGTCAAATTAATGATGAAATGGGGTTATGAGGGTTCGAAAAAATTTATAGGTGGAAATCCTGTAGAAAAAATAATTCAGTCACCAAGAGATATAAGTGAAATATTAGCAGTCGATTTAAATGCATGTAATAATTATTCAAATGGTTCTCAGGCTGCAAAAACAATAAACTTGCCTACATTATTAATTTTAGGAGAATTAGATAAAATGGTTAATTTAGAAGTAGGAAAAAAATTTTCGAGTTTATTAGAAAATTCAGAGACTCATGTAATTAATGGATGTGGACACATGATTATGATTGAAAAAGCTTTTGAAATGCGTGAAAAGATCCTAAAATTTTTAAATTCATGAAAAATTATCCAATTGCAAAATCAAGAAGAATAAGAAGCACTCCTTATACCTCAAGAATAGAAAAACAAGGCGTTACAGCATATACAGTTTATAATCACATGTTGTTGCCTGCTGCATTTGGATCTATAGAAGATTCATGCAACCATTTAAAAAAAGAAGTTCAAGTTTGGGACGTGGCAGCTGAAAGACAAGTAGAAATTTTTGGTGAAGATGCAGCAAAACTTGTTCAGCTGATGACTTGTAGAGATTTATCAAAGTCAAAAATAGGAAGATGTTATTATTGTCCAATTATTGATGATAACGGGAACTTAGTAAACGATCCTGTAATTTTAAAATTAGCTGAAGATAGATGGTGGATATCTATTGCTGACTCAGATGTAATATTTTTTGCAAAAGGTCTTGCATCTGGAAATAAATTTAATGTCCAAATTTTTGAACCTAATGTTGATATAATTGCAATACAAGGACCAAAATCATTTAGTTTAATGGAAAAGGTTTTTGGAAAAAAAATAAATGAATTAAAATTTTTTGGTTTTGATTATTTTGATTTTAGAGGTGTTAAACATTTAATTGCTAGATCTGGCTGGTCTAAACAAGGAGGGTTTGAAGTTTATGTAGAAAACACTCAATCTGGTTTGGATCTTTATGATCATTTTTTTGAAATAGGTGGAGAATTTAATTTAAAACCTGGTTGTCCAAATCTCATTGAAAGAATTGAAAGTGGCCTTTTATCTTATGGAAATGATTTTGATAATAATGACAATCCTTTTGAATGTGGCTTTGATAAATATGTAAATTTAGATTCTGAAATATCTTTTTTAGGTAAGGAAAAATTAAAGAAAATAAAAAAAGATGGTATTAAAAGAAAATTAATGGGAGTTCTCATCGATACTAATAAAATTAACTTAACCAAATCTTTAAAACTTAAAGATGATAAAGGAAATATTATTGGGGATTTAAGATCAGCTTGTTATTCGCCACATTTTAAAAAAGTTATAGGAATAGCAATGATAAATGAGCCTTATTGCAGAGCATCCGTAACAGGATTATTAGAAATTGAAGGAAATTCTTTAGCTGTAAAAGTTTGCGATTTGCCTTTCATCTAGTATAAAACTTACATCATGAATATTGCAATTGTAGGAGCAACAGGAAATGTTGGAAGAAAAACTTTAGAAGTTCTTGAAAAAAAGGAGCTATCTATTGATAATCTGTATTTAGTTGCCTCGTCTAAGAGTGCCGGTAAAAAGATTAGTTTTAAGTATAAAGAACATGAGGTTTTTGATTTAGAAAATTTTGATTTTTCTAAAGTAAAAATAGCTTTTTTTGCAGCTGGTGGAAAAATCTCAGAAAAATTTGCAGAGAAAGCTGCAAAGCATTGTCTAGTGATTGATAATTCAAGCTTTTATAGAATGGATCCAGATGTTCCTTTAATTGTTCCACAAGTTAACCCAAATCATTTAGATCAAATAAAAAAAAATATTATAGCCAATCCAAATTGTTCAACAGCACAATTAGTGATTGCTTTAAAACCTTTGCACGACCTTTTTGTAATTAAAAGAATAGTAGTTTCCACATACCAATCAGTATCAGGAGGTGGTAAAGCACCCATGGATGAATTGATCGAACAAACTAAATTAGTTTTAGATGGTAAAGATGTAAAATCTAAAAATTTTACAAAACAGATAGCTTTTAATGCTATTCCGCATATAGATGTATTTTCAGATGATGGTTATACAAAAGAAGAATTAAAAATGACTAATGAAACAAAAAAAATTTTAGATAGTAAAATTGATCTAACAGCAACGTGCGTAAGGCTACCTATTTCTGTTTCACATTCAGAGTCGGTAAATTTACAATTTGAAAAACCATTTTCTCTTGAAAAAGTTAGAGAAGCGTTAAATAATTTTGATGGTTGTAAAGTAATTGATGAAAGAGCTGATGGCGGATATTCAACTCCATTAGAAGCAGAAGGTAAAGACGAGACATTTATATCAAGAATTCGAGAGGATAAGACAATTGAGAATGGATTAAATTTGTGGATTGTTTCTGATAATCTTTTAAGAGGCGCGGCTTTGAACGCTGTAGAAATTGCTGAAACATTAATTAAAAATAATTTTTATGGAAAATAAAGCACCGTTATCTCCACATATTCAAATTTATAAATGGCACATTTCATCGTTAGTATCTATATCTCATAGAATTACAGGAATTATAAATATAATTGCAATTACATTTATTTGCTTATTAGCTTCACTACTTGTTTTTGGTGAAAGCAATTATGAAATTATAAATTTATTTTTAAGTTCATTAATTGGTAAATTTTTAATTTTAGGACTCACATGGTCTTTTTCTTTTCAAGTTTTAAGCGAGATAAGACATTTGATCATGGATTTAGGCTATGGTTTTGAACTTAGAACGACAAAGATAACTGGATTGATTGTAATATTTGGATCGATAATTTTAACAGTAGCTTTCTATTTAATTGGAAAAAATTTTTTTTAAAATGATAAATGCAACTAAAAAATGGATTTTTCTAAAAGTTAGTGGGGCAACATTAGTTCCATTAATGATATGGTTTATTTTAAATTTTATTACAATTTATGATAAAGGCTACTTTGTTGTTATAAATTTTTTTACAGGTCCGTTATCAAAGCTTTTGTTTAGTTTATTCATTATTAATGCTTATTTTTTCTCAGCACTAAGTATTAGCGAGGTTTTTGAGGATTATATTAAAAATGATCAAATCAAAAATGTCGCAAACAGACTTTTATATGCATCGGCAGTGGTAATTCCACTAATTACAATTATATTAATATCTAGGTTATGAGTTCTTATAAAATTATAGATCACGAATATGATGTTGTAGTCTTAGGTGCTGGTGGTTCAGGTTTAAGAGCTGCGGTTGGTTTAAGTGAGGCAGGACTAAAGACAGCATGTATTTCAAAAGTTTTTCCTACTAGAAGTCATACTTCTGCTGCACAAGGGGGTATTTCAGCTGCCCTTGGTAATATGGGTGAGGATGATTGGCGTTGGCACATGTATGATACAGTAAAAGGTGCAGATTGGTTAGGAGATCAAGATAGTATTGAATATCTTTGTAAAGAAGCACCTAAAGCAGTTATCGAATTAGAGAAATATGGAGTGCCTTTTAGTAGAACAGAGGATGGAAAAATTTATCAAAGACCATTTGGTGGTATGACTAAAAATTATGGTAATGGAATTGTACAAAGAACTTGTGCTGCTGCCGATAGAACTGGTCATGCAATTTTACATACTTTGTATGGACAAGCGCTAAAACATAAAACAGAATTTTTTATTGAATATTTTGCATTAGATCTATTAATGAAAGATGGAGCTTGCAAGGGACTAATTGCTTGGAATTTAAATGATGGAACCATTCATAGATTTAGAGCTCACACTGTAATTATTGCTACAGGTGGTTATGGTAAAGTTTATTATTCAGCAACATCTGCCCATACTTGTACTGGAGATGGTAATGCAATGGTTTTAAGAGCAGGATTACCTTTACAAGACATGGAATTTGTTCAATTTCATCCAACAGGAATTTATGGACATGGCACATTAATAACAGAAGGTGCAAGAGGTGAAGGAGGATATTTAACAAATTCTAAGGGTGAAAGGTTTATGGAAAGATATGCACCAAAAGCAAAAGACTTAGCATCGAGAGATGTAGTAAGCAGATCAATGTCTATTGAAATTAATGAGGGACGAGGTGTTGGAAGAGATCAAGACCATGTTCACTTAAATTTAAGTCATTTAGATAAAGATATTATTGAGAGTAGATTACCGGGTATAACTGATGCAGCAAGATTATTTGCAAACGTAGATGTTACAAAAGAACCAATTCCAGTTGTACCGACTGTCCATTATAATATGGGCGGTATCCCAACAAACTATAAAGCAGAAGTTTTAACAGTAAACGGTTCAGAAAAAACTGTACCAGGATTGATGGCGATTGGAGAGGCAGCTTGTGTTTCAGTTCATGGTGCAAATAGACTTGGTTCAAACTCATTAATTGATCTAGTTGTTTTTGGAAGAGCAGCAGCCAAAAGAGCTGCAGAACTTATTAAGCCAGGAACACCACATGAGGAAATAAGTGAAACAGAAACTCAGAAATGTTTAGATCGATTTGATAAAATTAGAAATTCTAACGGAGAAGTTGGAACTGCAGAATTAAGACTTTCAATGCAAAAAACAATGCAGTCTAAATGTGCAGTTTTTAGAACCGAAAAAACTCTTAAAGAGGGTGTTGATGAAATTAAAAAAACTTATGGTGGTTTAGATAATTTATCTGTAAAAGATAAATCGTTAATATTCAATACTGATTTAGTAGAAACCCTAGAATTTGATAATTTAATTAGACAAGCTGTTGTTACTGTTGACTCTGCATATAATAGAAAAGAAAGTCGTGGAGCACATGCAAGAGAAGATTTTCCTAAGAGAGATGATGAAAGATTTATGCAGCATACACTTGCTTGGTGTGATGGTAAAAACACGAAAATAAGCTATAGAGAGGTTCACAAATCTACTTTAACCAATGAAGTTCAATATTTTCCGCCACAGGAAAGAGTTTATTAATGGCTCAAATTAATTTACCTGGAAATTCTAAAGTAAAAAAAGGTAAATATTTTAAAGATCAAACTGGCTCAAAAAATTTAAGGAAAGTAAATATATACAGATGGGATCCCTCTTCTGGAGAAAATCCCAGAATTGATACATATGAAGTTGATATGAGCAATTGTCCATCTAAAGTATTAGATATTTTAAATAAGATTAAAAATGAGATAGATCCTACATTGGCATATAGAAGATCATGTGCTCATGGAGTTTGTGGTTCTTGTGCAATGAATATGGATGGCAAAAATGGTTTAGCTTGTACCACCCCACATGCTGAAATAGATGGTGATATTAATATTTATCCATTACCTCATTTAAAAGTAAAAAAAGATTTAATTGGTGATTTAGATGGTTTGTACAAACAATATCAATCGATTGAACCTTGGTTAAAATCAAATTCCAAATCAGAAACTAAAGAAATAATTCAATCAAAAAAAGATAGAGCAAAATTAGATGGTGCATACGAATGTATTATGTGTGCCTGCTGCTCAACATCATGTCCTAGCTACTGGTGGAATGGAGATAAATATTTAGGTCCGGCAGTATTACTTCAAGCGTACAGATGGATTATAGATAGCAGAGATGAAGAAAGGCAAACAAGATTAAAAAAGGTTGCAGATGAACTTAAGTTGTATCGTTGCCATACAATTCTTAACTGTACAAGTGCATGTCCAAAAGGTTTAAATCCTGCAAAAGCTATAGCTGAGATAAAAAAAATGTTAGCAACGGCTAATATATAAACAATAGACTAATAAGAATTTTTACTCTAAAAGATCGTATTCATGAAATTAATTGAACATTTTGTAGGTGGAAAAATAATTCCTGGAACTTCTGACAAAAAAGGTAAAGTATTTAATCCTGCAACTGGAGAGCAGGAAAAAGAAGTAAGATTAGCGTCTAAATCTGATTTAGATCAAGCAGTTGTAATTGCTAAAAAAGCCTTTGATGAGTGGTCATTAAAACCTTCTCTCCAAAGAGCAAGAATAATGTTTAAATTTAAAGAATTAATAGAAAAAAATTCAGATGAACTGACACAGTTAATTGTTGCAGAACATGGTAAAGTTTATGAAGATGCAAAAGGATCTTTAACTAGAGGACTTGAAGTTGTTGAATTTGCATGTGGTATTCCGCATTTGCTTAAAGGAGAATTTTCGGAAAATGTTGGAACTAACGTTGATAGTTGGTCAATAAGACAACCTTTAGGAGTTGTTGCAGGAATTACACCATTTAATTTTCCAGCTATGGTTCCAATGTGGATGTTTCCTATAGCTATTGCATGTGGAAATACTTTTATATTAAAACCTTCTGAAAAAGATCCATCATGTTCAATAAGATTAGCAGAACTTTTAAAAGAAGCAGGTTTACCAGAAGGTGTTTTTAATGTTGTGAACGGAGACAAAGAAACTGTAGATGCAATTCTTACAAATAGGGATATTAAGGCAGTAAGTTTCGTTGGTTCGACACCTATTGCAAAATATATATATGAAAATTCTGCAAAAAATGAAAAAAGAGTTCAAGCTTTAGGCGGTGCAAAAAACCATCTAGTAGTAATGCCTGATTGTGATTTAGATGGTGCTGTAAATGGCTTAATGGGAGCTGCTTATGGGTCAGCAGGTGAAAGGTGTATGGCTCAATCAGTTGCAGTTGCAGTTGGAGATATTGGAGACGAATTAGTATCAAGATTATCTAAAAAGGCAGAGGCTTTAAAAGTTGGTCCTGGAATGGATAAAAATTCTGAAATGGGGCCTCTAGTAACTAAAGAGCATTTAGAAAAAGTTAAAGGTTATGTCGATTTAGGAGTAAAGGAAGGAGCAAAATTATTAGTTGATGGAAGAAATTTAAAATTACAAGGATATGAAAATGGATTTTATATCGGTGGTTGTTTGTTTGACCATGTAAAAAAAGAAATGAGAATTTATAAAGAGGAAATATTTGGACCTGTTTTATCTGTTGTTAGAGTAAAGACTTTTGAGGAAGCTACAAAATTAATAAATGACCATGAATATGGAAATGGAGTTAGTATTTATACTAGAGACGGTGATGCTGGAAGAACGTTTGCCAGCAAAATTCAAGTTGGTATGGTTGGAATAAATGTTCCAATACCAGTTCCAATGGCTTTCCATAGTTTTGGAGGCTGGAAAAGATCTTTATTTGGTGACAGTGCTATGCATGGCATGGAAGGTATAAAATTTTATACTAAATTAAAAACTATAACTTCAAGGTGGCCTTCTGGAATTCGTTCAAATGCCGAATTCGTGATGCCAACAATGAAATAAAAGGAGAAAATGAGTAAGATATCTTTAATTGGGGCGGGTCAAATTGGCGGAACTCTCGCACACTTACTTGGAATAAAAGAATTAGTTAATGAAGTCGTTTTATTTGATGTAGCTAGCGGGATAGCTAAAGGCAAAGCCCTAGATATTGCTCAGTCATCATCAGTTGATGGATTTAATGTGAGGTTTTCCGGAACTGATGATTATAAAGATATTAAAGGTTCAGATGTAATAATTATTACAGCTGGGGTACCAAGAAAACCTGGAATGAGTAGAGACGATCTACTTGGAATAAATTTAAAAATAATCAAACAAGTTGCTGATGGAGTAAAACAAAATGCTCCTGATGCGTTTGTGATATGTATTACCAATCCATTAGATGTAATGGTAATGGCATTTCAAAAATTTTCAGGTCTTTCACCAAATAAAGTTGTTGGAATGGCCGGTATATTAGATAGTTCTAGATTTAAATTATTTTTGTCTGAGGAATTTAATGTTCCAGTAAGAGAGATAGAGGCAATGGTAATGGGTGGACATGGTGATACAATGGTTCCTTTACCAAGATTTACAAAAGTTTCTAATAAACCATTGCTAGAACTGGTTAAAGAAGGAAAAATTTCTCAAAAGAGATTAGAGGAAATAAATCAAAGAACGAGAGATGGTGGAGCAGAAATTGTAAAATTTTTGGAAAAAGGTTCAGCATTTTATGCACCAGCAGCTTCAGGAGTTGAAATGGCTAAAGCTTACTTAAAAGATGAAAAAAAAATACTTCCGTGTGCTGCTTACTTAAAAGGAGAGTACGGAATAAAAGACATTTATGCTGGTGTTCCAATTATCGTTGGTAAAAATGGTGTTGAAAAAATTGAGGAAATAAATTTAGATGAGAAAGAAAAATCTGAATTTCTTCACTCAGTCGAGGCTGTAAAAAAACTTTGGGAAGTGGCATCTAAAATAGATCCAGATTTAGCCAAATAATGAATATACACGAGCATCAAGCTAAACAAATTTTAAAACAATTTGGTGCAGTGGTACCAGAAGGGGTGTTTGGTTTTACTGTTGAAGAACTTTTAGAAAAGTGTAAATCGTTAAAAACTGATAAATATGTCTTGAAGGCACAAATTCATGCTGGTGGTAGAGGAAAAGCTGGTGGTGTAAAAATTTTAGATAATTTAAATGAACTTGAGAAATCAGCTAAAGAGCTTTTAGGAAAAAAATTAATCACTCATCAAACAGGGCCAGAAGGAAGAGAAGTAAAAAGACTCTATGTTGAAGAGTCATCGAATATTGAAAAGGAATTTTATCTTTCTTGTCTAGTCGATAGAGCTACGTCAAAAATTGCATTTATTACAAGTGATCAAGGTGGAATGGATATTGAGGAAGTAGCCGCTAAATCTCCAAATAAAATTTTAACAACTAAAGTCGAATTAAATGAAAAAATTTCAAATGAAGTGTGTGAAAAAATTATCAGAATTTTTAACCTAGAAGGTAATTCTAAAAATGAGGCGATTTATTTAATAAAATCAATTTATAAAATGTTTATTAAAACAGATGCAAATATGGTCGAAATAAATCCACTAATATTAACTAAAGAAAAAAAAATTGTTTGTTTAGATGCAAAAGTTAGCTTTGATAGCAATGCTTTATTTAGACATCCAGAAATTTTAGAACTTAGAGATCTAAACGAAGAAGACCCAGCAGAAATTGAAGCAAGTAAACATGATTTAGCTTATATTAAATTAGATGGAAGCATTGGCTGTATGGTAAATGGTGCGGGATTGGCTATGGCAACTATGGATATAATTAAGTTATATGGCGAAGAACCAGCAAATTTTTTAGATGTTGGTGGAGGTGCTTCAAAAGAGAAAGTTTCAGCTGCTTTTAAAATAATTTTATCAGATAAAAATGTTAAGGGAATATTAATCAATATTTTTGGCGGGATTATGAGATGTGATGTTCTTGCACAAGGTGTGGTAGATGCAGCTAAAGAAATAAATATTAGTGTTCCACTTGTAGTAAGACTTGCAGGTACAAATTTTAAGGAAGGCAAAGAAATATTAGATAACTCTGGTTTAAAATTAATTTCTGCGGAAAATCTTGATGATGCAGCTAAAAAAATTGTGGAGGCAATTAAATAAATGTCAGTTTTAGTTAATAAAAATACTAGATTAATTTGCCAAGGTTTTACTGGATCACATGGAACATTTCATTCCGAGCAAGCAATTAAATATGGAACAAAATTAGTTGGTGGAGTCACACCAAAAAAAGGTGGACAAAAACATTTAGGACTCCCTGTTTTTAATACAGTAAAAGAAGCAAAAGAATCTGAAGGTGCTAATGCTACAATGATTTATGTTCCTGCAAAATTTGCAGCAGCTGCAATTATTGAAGCAATTGAAGCATCAATTGAACTCATTGTATGCATCACAGAAGGTATTCCTATTCAAGACATGCTCAAAGTAAAACAAAAATTATTAAAATCAAATTCAAGGTTAATTGGTCCTAACTGCCCAGGAATTATAACTCCTGATGAGTGCAAGATTGGTATTATGCCTGGAAATATTCATCAGAGAGGATCAGTTGGTATTGTCTCTAGATCTGGCACATTGACATATGAAGCGGTTGCACAAACAACTGAAAATGGACTTGGTCAGTCAACATGTATTGGAATTGGTGGAGATCCAATAAATGGTACAAACTTTATAGATTGTTTAGATTTATTTTTGAACGATGAAGAAACTAAATCAATTTTAATGATAGGTGAAATTGGAGGAACTGCTGAAGAAGAAGCAGCAGAATTTGTTAAAAATCATAAAATTAAGAAACCAATGGTAGGATTTATTGCAGGTATTACAGCTCCTCCAGGTCGAAGAATGGGACATGCTGGAGCTATAATATCGGGTGGAAAAGGCGGTGCTGAGCACAAAATAAAAAAAATGGAAGATTGTGGTATTACTATAGCAAACTCACCATCAAAAATTGGAAAAACACTTTTTGATAAATTGACTAATTGAAAAATTTGTTTGTAGGTTTATATTGATCTAAAATAATGTCTTCTTCAAAAAATCTTGAGTACGAAAAAACTGCATTTCTTACCAAATCTAATAGCGCCTTTATTGAAGAAATGTATATGAAGTTTGTTAATAATGACCCATCATTACCAGAAAGCTGGAGTAATTATTTCAAGGAAATAGGAGAAGAGGAAAATATCATTATAAAAGAAATTAATGGTCCATCTTGGAGCCCTTCTAAAAAAATTTCATTAAAAAAATTTGAAAATTTAAAAAAAAATGACAATCAACAATCAGATTTAGATTTAATGAAATCAAACGCAGACTCTATTAAGGCTGTGGCAATGATAAGATCTTATAGACAAAGGGGACACTTGATTGCAAAATTAGACCCGTTAGGCTTACTAAGTTCAGAGTATCTAGATGAATTACATCCAGAGTCTTATGGATTTAAAAAAGAAGATTATAAGAAAAAAATTTTCTTGGACAAAGTAATAAATAAAAAAAATGCAAATATTAATGAAATTTTAAATTTTTTAAGAGAAAAATATTGTGGCTCATTAGGATATGAGTATATGCATATCTCTAATCCAACTGAAAGAAAGTGGTTTCGAGACCGTGTCGAAATGACTGATGATTTTAATTTTACTCAAAATGGTAAAGAGGCAATTCTTAATAAATTGATTCAAGCTGAAGGTTTTGAAAAATTTCTTCATACTAAATATGTTGGTTCAAAAAGATTTGGTCTTGATGGAGGTGAAAGTCTGATCCCTGCTTTGGAGCAAATTATTAAAATAGGTGGCCAATCAAAAGTTAAAGAGGTTAAGATTGGAATGTCACACAGAGGAAGATTAAATGTATTAGCTAATGTTTTACAGAAATCTTATAAGAGAATATTTAATGAATTTGCTGGTGAAGTAAGCTCTAATTCAAAAGATGATACAGGTGATGTGAAATATCATTTAGGCGCTTCATCTAATAGAGAATTTGATGGAAATTCTGTTCATGTTAGCTTAACAGACAACCCTTCACATTTAGAAGCTGTCAACCCTGTTGTTCTTGGTCAAACAAGAGCAAAGCAGTTTTTTCATAAGGATAAATATAGAAAAAAAGTAATTCCAATTTTAATTCATGGTGATGCAGCTTTTGCAGGACAAGGAGTTGTGGCAGAGTGTTTTGCTATGTCAGGTCTTCCAGGCCATAACACAGGTGGTACAATACATATTATAGTCAATAACCAAATAGGTTTTACCACAAGTCCTAGATTTGCAAGATCTTCACCTTACCCATCTGATGTGGCAAAAATGGTTGAGGCACCAATAATTCACGTGAACGGAGATGATCCAGAAGCAGTTGTTTATGCAGCAAGAATTGCAACAGATTTCAGATTAAAGTTTAACAGAGACGTAGTTATAGATCTAATATGTTATAGAAGATTTGGTCATAATGAAGGTGATGAGCCCTCTTTTACTCAACCTCTTATGTATAAAAAAATTAGATCTCATCCTTCAACTGTAAAAGTTTATGGAGAAAAACTAATTAATAATAAGTCAATATCAAGAGAATATTTAATTAATGAAATTAAAAATTTTAAAGATTTATTAGAGGAACAATATAAAAATGCAAAAAATTATAAGCCAAAAATTGAGTGGTTCGAGGGCACTTGGTCTAGGTATAGACCTGAAAAAGGTAAAGATAAGAGAGGTGCGACTGGTGCAGATATCAAAAAATTAAAAGAAATCTCTGATAAAATTCATACTATTCCTCAGAATATGAATATTCATAAAACTATCACTAAAATTTTAGACAACAGAAAATTGAGTATTGATAATGAAAAAGGAATTGATTGGTCTACAGCAGAGTCTTTAGCTTTTGGATCTTTATTAGAAGAAGGTTATCCAGTAAGATTAGTAGGTCAAGACTCTGGTAGGGGAACTTTTAGTCAAAGACATTCTGTATTAAGAAATCAAATTGATAATTCCAGATTTATACCCTTAAATAATATATCAGTTAAACAAAAAAAATTTGAAATTATAGACAGTTTTTTGTCTGAACTTGCTGTTTTAGGATTTGAATATGGCTATAGTTTAGTTGAACCAAATACTCTTACATTATGGGAGGCTCAATTTGGTGACTTTGCTAATGGCGCACAAGTTGTTATTGATCAATTTATTGCATCAGGAGAGAGAAAGTGGTCTAGAGCATCTGGATTGGTAATGTTGCTGCCGCATGGATATGAAGGACAGGGACCAGAACATTCATCTGCAAGGCTGGAAAGATTTTTGCAGTTATGTTCAAATGATAATTTGCAGGTTATGAATTGCACAACTCCAGCAAACTATTTTCACGCGTTGAGAAGACAAATGCATAGAGATTTTAGGAAACCTTTAATTATTATGACACCTAAATCGTTACTAAGACACAAACATTGTGTTTCTGATTTAGAGGATTTTAACAAAAAAAATTCTTTTCATAGAGTTTTATGGGATCATGCTTTAGATCCAAAAATTAAAGGATTTATAGAATTAAAAAAATCCAAAAAAATTAGAAAGGTGATTATTTGTTCTGGAAAAATTTATTTTGATTTACTTGAGGCAAGAGAAAAATTAAAGAAAGACGACATTGTATTTTATAGAATTGAGCAACTTTATCCTTTCCCTGTAAAAAGCTTAGTAAAAGAACTTAAACCATATGCTAAAAATGCTAAATTTTATTGGTGTCAAGAGGAACCAAAAAATATGGGTGCTTGGTTTTCAGTAAGAGACTATATCCAATGGACATTAGATAATATTAAGGCTAATAATAACAATATTGCTTACATTGGAAGAAAACCTGATGCATCTCCTGCTACTGGATACGCAAAAAGGCACATTTCTCAACAGCAAGAAATTATTAAGAAAGTTTTTGAATAAATAAGATGAGTGAAAAAATTTTAGTCCCTGTTCTTGGTGAAAGTATAACAGAAGCTACAGTTTCTAGGTGGCTAAAGAGTGAGGGTGATAGAGTTGAAGCAGACGAACCTTTGGTTGAACTTGAAACTGATAAGGTCAATCTTGAGGTGCCGTCGCCTGTGACTGGAATATTAAATAAGATTTCATCAAAAGATGGTTCTGTTGTAGAAGTTGGAGCACTTCTAGGTTCAGTCATAGAAAAAAATTCAAGTTTAAATAATACTAAAGAAAATGAAATTTCAGAAAATCCTGAAGGAAAAGACAATGTTGTAAAACTAGAAACTCAAGTTGAAAAAAAAGAGCCTAAAGTCTTTAATGAAGAAAAATCAATAGATGATGACTATAAAGAAGAGCCATTAATTTTAGATAATGAAGTTACTGATGCCAAAGAGGGAGCGAATGAAGAGTCCGATCAAATATTATCGCCCGCAGTAAGAAAAATTGCGACTGAAAATAATATTGATATAAAATCTGTAAAAGGTTCAGGAAAACAGGGAAGAGTCTTGAAAAGTGACTTAATAGAGTTGATGGGGATAAACCCACCTCCATCAGAGAGAAAGATTAAGTATGGTCATGAAGAAAAAATAAAAATGACTAGGTTAAGACAGACTATTGCAAAAAGATTAAAACAAGCTCAAGAAAATGCAGCGTTGCTTACAACTTTTAATGAAGTCGATATGTCAAATATTATTCAGATGAGAAAAGATAATCAAGATGATTTTCAAAATAGATATGGAGTCAAGCTAGGTTTTATGTCTTTTTTTGTTAAAGCTTGTGTAGTCGCCCTAAAAAATTTCCCTGCAGTTAATGCGGAAATAGAGGGGGATGAGATAATTTATAAAAATTATTACAATATAAGTTTTGCTGTAGGTACGGAAAAGGGCCTAGTTGTTCCTGTTCTTAAAAATGCAGATGAACTTTCATTTGCGGATATTGAAAAAAATATTAAAGAAATCTCAGAAAAAGCGAGAGATGGAAAACTTATAATTGAAGATCTTCAAGGTGGAACCTTTACAATAAGCAATGGAGGAGTTTACGGCTCAATGTTATCAACACCAATATTAAATTTACCTCAGTCAGGTGTTCTTGGAATGCACAACATAGTAGATAGACCTATAGCAGTTAATGGTGAAATTAAAATAAAACCAATTATGTACCTAGCTTTGTCTTACGATCATAGGATCATTGATGGAAAAGACTCAGTATCATTTTTAAAAATGGTAAAAGAAAACTTAGAAGATCCTAGAAGGTTGTTTTTAGATATTTAAATGAAAGATCAATTTCAAGCAGTTGTTATTGGTGGAGGTCCTGGTGGCTATGTTTGTGCTATTAGGCTGGCTCAACTAGGCTTAAAAACTGCATGTGTAGAGTCTCGTGGAACGCTAGGTGGAACTTGTTTGAATGTTGGATGTATCCCCTCAAAAAGTTTATTAAATTTATCTGATGAGTTTAAAAAAGCCAAAAATTTAAAAAGTAAAGGAATTGAGGTAGGTGATATAAAATTAAATTTATCAAAAATGATGCAAAATAAAGATAAGGCAGTTACAATTTTAACGAAGGGTGTTGAATTTCTATTTAAGAAAAATAAAGTCACATATTTTAAAGGTGTTGCAAGCTTTCACTCAGATAAAAAAATTTTAATTAAAGATGATCAAAACAAGGAAATCATTATAGAGGCAGATAAAACTATAATTGCAACAGGATCAGTCCCAGTATCTCTTCCAGGTGTTGAGTTTGACGAAAAAATTATTGTTTCATCAACTGGAGTGTTAAAACTAGAAAAAGTTCCAAGCAAAATGATTGTAATTGGAGGCGGATATATTGGATTAGAAATGGGTTCTGTTTGGTCAAGATTAGGTGCAGAAGTTCATGTTATTGAATTTTTAGATCATATCACACCCGGTATGGATAAAGAAATCTCAAGTGAATTTATGAAAATTCTAAAAAAACAAGGTATTCATTTTCATATGAACCATAAGGTTGAGGGAATAAAAAAAAATAATTCTGGCGCGATAATTACTACAAAAGATAAAAATGGCAGTGTTAAAGAATTTAATTGTGATGTAGCATTGATTTCAGTTGGCAGGAAACCTAATACCAATTACTTAAATTTGCAAAAAATTGGAATTGAAGTAGATAAAAAAAATAGAATTAAAACAGATAAGAATTTTAAAACAAATTTAAACAATATATTTGCAATAGGTGATGTCATAGATGGACCAATGTTAGCACATAAAGCTGAAGATGAGGGAATTGCAGTAGCTGAAAATATTGCAGGTCAATCTGGACATGTAAATTATAATACTATTCCTGGTGTAATTTATACCACACCAGAAGTTGCCTCTATTGGAAAAACTGAGGAACAACTCAAACAACAAAATGTAAAATTTAAAGTAGGCAAATTTTCCTTTATGGCAAATTCTAGAGCTAAAGCTATTGATGAGGCTGAGGGATTTGTAAAAATTATCGCAGATGCAAAAACTGATCGAGTTCTTGGTGCTCACTTGATCGGGCCTCATGCTGGAGAATTAATTGCAGAAATAGGTGTTGCAATGGAATTTGGTGCTAGCTCTGAGGATATCGCTAGAACATGTCATGCACATCCCACGTTTTCTGAAGCAGTTAAAGAAGCAGCACTCTCTGTTGATAATCGAGCGATACATTCTTAAGTGAAAATACTTAATTATAAAAATTTAAAAAAAATTGTTTTGATTTTTTTTATAATTATATCATTATTAATTATCTATTTTGTCTATTTAAATATATTTGATCAAAATAAATTAAAAACTTATATAAATAAATATTTATGGCCCTACACTCCTTTAAAAGTTCAGGCTATAATTAAAATTACTTATTCAGATAAATTTTTTAAGCAGTTTCAAAATGATTATAATGTAAAGTTTATTCCTGAAACGCAGTCAATTAAAGTAAATTTTAACAGATATAAATTAGATTTTTTAACAAGTACAGAGGGCATATATAATAAAAATACCCAAAGAAAATCTTTTTTTATAGAACTTTTGGACGAAAGAGTTTTAATAATTGATATTAAAGGAAATATTTTTCAAATTAATAAAATTGAAAATCTTGAAAGCGATATTAAAAAAAATAATTTTAAGAAGATTTCTATTAATATTAAGCCCTATCAGATTTTAGACTCTTTTATTAGTGATAATAAGATTTATTTGTCTTACGCGAGCTATAAGGATAAGTGTTTTAAATTTCAAATTGATGAAGCAATTATCGATGAAAAGTTTTTAAATTTTAAAGAATTCTTTAAGTCTGAGGAATGCTTAAAATCAATGATACAAGGTGGAAGAATACAAAAATATTCTCATAATAATCAAAATGGAATTTTGTTCACCGTAGGAGATAGTTCAACCCCAGATTTTATAGGAGGAGATGCTCAAAGTGAAAAATCAATTTTTGGAAAAGTATTATTTAAATCTTTGGAAAGTAAAGATAAAAAAGAATATCTAATTTTCTCAAAAGGTCATAGAAATCCTCAAGGCCTTTTGGTTTTTAAAAATGATAAAATTTTATCTACTGAACATGGTCCTAGAGGTGGAGATGAAATAAATAGAATTTTTTTTAAGGGAAATTATGGCTGGCCAATATCTTCATATGGACAATCGTACTTCGACAAAAATTTGAAATACAAAAAAAATCATAGTGAAAATGGTTTTATAGAGCCGGTTTTCTCATTTATACCCTCAATAGGAATTTCTGAAATTATTTACCTGCCAGAGAATTTTAGTGAGTCGTGGCAAGATAATTTCTTACTAACATCTTTAAATGGCAAAAGTGTTTATAGGATAAAATTTTCAAAAGACTTAAAAAAAATAATATATAAAGAGAAAATATTTATTGGAGATAGAATAAGAGATATAAAATATAGTAATGCTTCAAAATTAATATTACTTGCTTTGGAAGGTGAAGGTGAAATAGGAATTATTGCTAGATTTAGCAAGTAAAGGATAATCGATTGAGCTATGAAATTCCCAATTCTTTTGCCTAATATTTTTAATTACCCATTTACCTATGAAAGTGATTTAAAATTGGAGGTTGGTGATTTTGTTGAGGTACCTTTTGGAAAATCAAAAATCTCAGGCCTTGTTTGGTTTCAATTTGAAAAAAAAAATGAAAAAAAATTTAAAACTAAAAAAGTATTAAAAAAATTAAATATACCTAAATTAAAAAAAAAAACTGTTGAGTTTTTAGATTGGTTTGCAGAATATAATGTTATTCCAAAAGGTATGGTTTTGAAGCTTTTTTTACTGAGTGGAAAACCTGTGGAAAAATTCGATTCTAAGTTTTATGAAAACTATAAATTTAAAATTACAAAAGATATTTTTAAACTTACAAATGAACAAAAAAAATGTTTAGACATAATCAATAAATTTAATCTGAAATTTAATGTGCATGTTTTACAAGGGACAACTGGGTCTGGAAAAACAATTGTATATTTTGAGGCCTTAAAAAAAAAATTAGAAAAAGGCCATCAAATTTTAGTGATGTTACCTGAAATTGGCCTAACAAATCAATTTGAAAAAAAATTTATTGAATTTTTTGGTTTTAATCCTGCAGTTTGGCATTCTGGGATAACAAAAAAAAATAAGGAAATTATTTGGAGAGGAATAATGGAGGATAAGATTAAGGTAGTTATAGGGGCAAGATCTTCTTTATTTTTACCTTTCAAAAATTTGGGATTAATAATTGTCGACGAGGAACATGATCAATCATATAAACAAGATGAGGGAATTACGTATAACGCAAGAGATATGGCAATAGCTAGAGCTTCTTTTGAAAATATTCCGATTAACTTAATTACCTCTGTTCCATCTGTTGAAACTTATCAAAATATTAAGAAGGGAAAATATAGCATCTCGAAACTAGAATATAGATATAAAAATGCCTCTTTGCCTAATTATGAAATAATAAATTTGAATAAAGTTAAATTAGAAAAACAATCTTGGCTTTCTAAAGAAATCATACAAAAAGTGAATTTTCATTTGGAAAGAAATGATCAGATTCTTTTTTTTTTAAATAGGAGAGGTTTTTCACCAAGTGCTTTATGTAAAAAATGCATTACTACTTACGAATGTCCTAATTGTTCTATTAATCTAGTTTACCATAAAAAAAACAACAATTTACTTTGCCACTATTGTGGTTTTAAATCATCTCTTATCAGAAGTTGTAAAAAAGAGGGAAAATGTGATTTCATATTTAGTGGTCCAGGAGTTGAAAGAATTTCTGATGAGGTTAAAAAAAATTTTCCTTTAAAAAGAACTGAAATTTTTTCAAGTGATACAATGAATAAAAAAAGCTCAAAGGAAAAACTTGAAAAAATAATAAGAAATGAAGTAGAAATAATAGTTGGTACGCAATTAATCTCCAAAGGTTATCACTTTCCAAATTTAAATTGTATAGTTGTAGTCGATATAGATCTTTCTTCTCAAGGACACGATCTAAGAGGAGCAGAAAAAAATTTACAACTTTATCACCAGCTTTCAGGTCGAGCTGGGCGCACAGGTCAACCATCTATGGTCTATTTTCAAACATATAATCCCAATACAAGAATGATTTCAGACATTACTAATAAAAATCCTGATATTTTTCTAGAAAAAGAGTTACAAATAAGAAAACAAAATAAACTACCTCCCTTTCAGAGATTTATTTCCTTAATTCTTACAGGTGAAAATGAAAAAAAATTAGAGAAAGAGGCTTTTAGATTGAAAAATTTTATGGAGAACAAAATTTATGGACAAATTTTGGGACCAGTAAGCGCCCCCTTATTTAGATTAAAAAAGAAATTCAGGGTTAGATTTCTAATAAGAGGACCCAAAACACAAAAATTGCAGAACTCATTGGCAACATTAATATTTAATTACAAATTTCCTCATGGAATAAAACTTTCAGTTGATGTTGATCCTATAAGCTTCAATTAGACCCTAAAAAAACTCATTTTAAACCAATGTGTTACTTGAAGACCTTAAAGTCATATGTTAATTAAAATGAGATTTTATAATAAACAATCTACACTTTAGAGGTAACAAATTGAGCAAGACTAAAGGATTTTCAAGTACTTCAGCTAACAGATATTCGCTTGCACTTTATGAGCTTGCAGAAGAGTCAAATAAATTAGATAAAATGGAGACCCATTCAATTGCTTTTTTAAGTTTGATATCAAAAAATGAAGAATTTAAAAATCTTATTAAGGATCCAACTATAAATCAAGATATTTTAACAAAAGTTATAAATATAATATCAGAAAATTCTAAATTAGATGTTTTATTCAAAAACTTTTTAAATTTTTTAATTAGGAAAAGAAGATTTTTTTTTGTTAAACAGATCCTTGAAAGTTTTATTGAAATTTGCTCAGAAAAGAGAGGAGAACTTAAAACAGAGATAAAATCAGCAAAAGATCTTACTCAAGAAGAGATTAGTAAAATTACATTAGAATTATCAAATAATTTTAAATCCAAAATAAAATTAAAATATACTTATGACACCGATCTAATTGGTGGCTTGATTGTTAAAGTTGGAAGTACAATGATTGATACTTCTATTAAAAATAAATTAAAACAAATAGAAAATAAAATGATAGAGGTATAAATGGAAATAAATCCATCAGAAGTAACAAAAATTTTAAAAGAACAAATAAAAAACTTTGGAGAAAAAGCTGAAATTTCTGAGGTGGGACAAGTTTTATCTGTAGGAGATGGTATAGCTAGAATTTATGGTTTAGATAGTGTCCAAGCTGGTGAGATGGTAGAGTTTTCAGATGGTTCAAAAGGAATGGCTCTAAATTTAGAGAGCGAAAATGTTGGAGTAGTAATTTTTGGTGATGATAAAAATATTAAAGAGGGGGATGTGGTAAAAAGAACTGGAAGCATTGTAGACACTCCAGTCGGTAAAGAGTTATTAGGAAGAGTTGTGGATGGATTAGGAAATCCGATTGATGGAAAGGGTGCTTTGGACAAAAAAGTCAAAAAAAGTAGAGTGGAAGTTAAAGCTCCCGGAATTATTCCAAGACAATCAGTAAGTGAGCCAATGCAAACAGGACTTAAATCAATTGATAGTCTTGTACCAATCGGGAGAGGACAACGTGAGTTAATAATTGGTGATAGACAGACTGGAAAAACAGCAGTTGCAGTTGACGCAATTATTAATCAAAAAAAGATTAATGAGTCAGGTGATGAAAATCAAAAACTTTATTGTATATATGTTGCTATTGGACAAAAAAGATCAACAGTAAGACAAATTCAAAAAACACTTGAGGAGGCAGGAGCTATGGAATACACGACCATAGTCGCAGCAACGGCATCAGACTCTGCGCCTCTTCAATTTTTAGCTCCTTATACTGGATGTGCAATGGGGGAATATTATAGAGATAATGGTATGCATGCGTTAATAATTTACGATGATTTATCTAAACAAGCAGTTGCTTATAGACAAATGTCTTTAATATTAAGAAGACCTCCTGGGAGAGAAGCTTATCCAGGCGATGTATTTTATCTTCATAGTAGATTGCTTGAAAGAGCAGCAAAATTAAGTGACAAACATGGTGGTGGCTCTTTAACGGCATTACCAATTATTGAGACACAAGGTGGAGATGTTTCCGCTTATATTCCAACAAATGTAATTTCAATAACTGATGGTCAAATATTTTTAGAAACAGAATTATTTAACCAAGGTATTAGGCCAGCAATAAACGTTGGATTATCAGTATCAAGGGTAGGGTCATCTGCACAAACTAAAGCAATGAAAAAAGTTTCTGGGTCAATGAAATTAGAACTTGCGCAATATAGAGAAATGGCTGCTTTTGCACAATTTGGCTCAGATTTAGATGCCTCAACCCAACAACTTTTGAATAGAGGATCTAAATTAACTGAACTTTTAAAACAAAAACAATACTCACCAATGACAGTTGCAGAACAAGTAATTTCAGTTTTTTGCGGTGTAAAAGGTTATTTAGATGATATTGACTTAAAGAATGTTTCTGATTTTGAGAACAAAATAATCGAGAGATGTAAATCTGAAAAACCAGAGATTATAGATTCTATTTTAAGTACGGGAAAATTAGAAGAAGATAAAGAGAAAAATCTTATAGAAATAATCAATAATCTAAAAAATATAACCAAATCATAAATATTATATGGCAAGTCTAGACGATCTAAAAAAGAGAATAACAAGTGTTAAATCTACTCAAAAGATTACCAAGGCAATGAAAATGGTTGCTGCAGCAAAACTAAAAAGGGCTCAAGATAACGCAGAGAAAGGAAGACCTTATTCTGAAAAAATGAATAATATAATTTTGAATTTATCTGAAGGATTATCTGACAAAGAAAATGCCCCAAAATTATTGTCAGGTACCGGCAAAGAATTAACACATCTTTGTGTTGTTATGACTTCAGATAGAGGTTTGTGTGGGGGTTTTAATTCTAATATTATTAAAAAAGCAAAAAATTATTTTGAAATGCTATTACATGGAGGAAAAGAATTTAAAATAATCACAGTTGGCTCGAAAGGAAACGATCAACTTAAAAGATACTATGGTGATAAAATAATAGAAAATGTTTCTTTTAAAGAGTCAAAAAACCCAAACTATTTTGATGCAGAAAAGGTTGGAAAATTAATTATTCAAAAATTTGAGAAAGAAGAATTTGATGTTTGTACAATTTTTTATAATCAATTTAAAAATGTAATTACACAAATACCTCAAGCACAACAAATTATACCGCTCAATGCAGTAAATGATGACAAAAGTAGGGAAGAGGATAACTATGAATTTGAGCCTGATGAAGATGAGATATTAAGTAATTTGTTGCCAAAAAATATTTCAACACAAATATTTAAGGCAATGTTAGAAAATTCGGCTAGTGAACAAGGTGCAAGAATGAGTGCAATGGATAATGCAACTAGAAACGCAGGCGAAATGGTTGACAAACTGACTATTGAGTATAATAGAAGTCGTCAAGCAGCAATTACAAAAGAACTTATAGAAATTATATCAGGAGCAGAAAGTTTATAATTATGAGCAAAGGAATAATAACACAAGTTATAGGAGCGGTGGTAGACGTTAAATTTGATGGAGATTTACCAGAAATTTTAACAGCTTTAGAGTGCAAGAATGGAAATAATAGATTAGTTTTGGAAGTTGCTCAACATTTGGGAGAGTCGACTGCTAGAACAATTGCAATGGATGCAACTGAGGGACTGAAAAGAGGTGATGAAGTAATAAATACAAAAGCACCTATAAAAGTTCCAGTAGGACCAGAAACTTTAGGAAGAATAATCAATGTAGTAGGTGAACCAATTGATGAAAGAGGAGAGGTAAAAACTAAAGAGAGTTGGCCGATTCATAGACCTTCACCTGAGTTTAATGACCAATCTACAGAAACAGAAATTTTAGTTACTGGAATAAAAGTAATTGATTTATTAGCTCCCTATGCAAAAGGAGGAAAAATTGGATTGTTTGGGGGTGCGGGTGTTGGAAAAACAGTTTTAATAATGGAGTTAATCAACAATGTGGCTAAGGCTCATGGAGGTTTCTCTGTTTTTGCGGGTGTTGGAGAAAGAACTAGAGAAGGAAATGACCTTTATCACGAGATGATTGAGTCAGGTGTAATTAAACCAGAGGGCCCAGGGTCTAAAGCAGCACTTGTATATGGACAAATGAATGAACCTCCTGGAGCGAGAGCTAGAGTAGCACTAACAGGATTGACTGTTGCTGAGTATTTCAGAGATCAAGAAGGTCAAGATGTTCTTTTTTTTGTTGATAATATCTTTAGATTTACACAAGCTGGTTCCGAAGTTTCTGCTCTTCTTGGACGAATTCCTTCAGCTGTTGGGTATCAACCAACTTTAGCTACTGATATGGGTAATTTACAGGAGAGAATTACTACAACTAACAAGGGTTCAATTACTTCGGTACAGGCAATTTATGTGCCTGCGGACGATTTAACTGATCCAGCACCTGCCACATCTTTTGCTCACTTAGATGCAACAACTGTACTATCAAGACAAATAGCAGAAATTGGCATCTATCCTGCAGTAGATCCTCTTGACTCAACCTCAAGAATTTTAGATCCAAGAATTGTTGGGGATGAACATTATAGAGTTGCACGTGAAGTTCAAAAAATTTTACAAACATATAAATCATTACAGGATATTATAGCGATATTAGGTATGGACGAACTTTCTGAAGACGATAAACTTGTAGTAGCAAGGGCGAGAAAAATTCAAAGATTTTTATCTCAACCTTTTTTTGTTGCAGAAGTTTTTACTGGATCTCCAGGAAAACTTGTCGATTTAGAGTCTACTATTAAAGGTTTTGATGCTATTTGCAAAGGGGAGTACGATCATCTTCCAGAGTCAGCATTTTATATGGTGGGAACAATTGAAGAGGCTATAGAAAAAGCAGATAAAATGGCGAAAGAAACAGCAGCGTAATGAGCGAACAATTTAAGATAGAGATAGTAAATCCAGAAAAATCTTTTTTATTTAAAGAGGATGTTTTAGAGGCGGTTCTTCCAGCTTTTGAGGGAGAAATAGGAATTCTTAAGGATCATATTCCTATAATTTCATTTTTAAAGCCAGGTATAATACATGTTAAAACAAAATCAGGGGATGATAAATTTTATGTTGATGATGGAATTATTGAGTTTAAAGATAATAATCTTTCAATCTTAACCAGTACAATTTTTAATTTAAAAGAATTTGAAAGAAGAAAAATTGATGAGCTTATAAAATCTGCTGAAGAAGATGCTAATAAGCAAGAGATAAACGATCAATCAAAATTTTTAATTAACCAAAAAATTGAAGTTTTAAAAAGTCTTAATTAATAATTTTATTTACTCTGTTTTTAAGTTCTTTATACATGTGTAGCTTAAAGTCTACAACAACATCTGTTATCATATTCAAATCAATCCATTTCCAGTCTAAAAATTCCGGTCTGCTTGTTTTAATATTTATATCTTCATCCTTCCCTAAAAATCTCATTACAAACCACTTTTGTTTTTGACCCTTATATCTTCCTTTCCAAATCACTCCTAATAAGTGATCAGGTAATTCGTATGAAATTGTACCATCTATCTCTTTTATTAATTTGACATTCTTTATACTCGTTTCTTCCTCTAATTCTCTATAAGCAGCAGCTAAAAAATCTTCTCCTTCATCAACGCCACCCTGAGGCATTTGCCAAAAATTTTTAGGATTATCTATTCTTTTGGCTACAAAAACTTTATTCTCTCTATTTAGTAAAATTATCCCAACACCATTTCTAAGTGGCAAGTCTTTGAATTTTTCTAACATTATTTAACCGTTGAGTAACTTAATAGCGTATTTTAATTGATTATCGGTTTCTGTTTTAATTCTAAAATTGTCAGATTGCTCACTGATTTCAATATCTGGTGATACACCTACTTCAGAAATAGATTTTCCAGAGGGTAAATAATATTTAGCCACTGTAAGTCTTATCGCACCTTTATTTTTTAAAGGGATTATTGATTGAACAGATCCTTTGCCAAAACTATTTTCACCTAGTACGATTGCTCTTTTATGATCTTTTAAAGCACCAGCAACAATTTCAGACGCTGATGCAGATCCATAATTAATCAGGACAATCAGTGTTTTTCCATTTGTTAAATCACCTTGTTTAGCAAACCATTTTCTATTTTCAGAGGCCTTTCTACTCTTTGTTGAAACTATTTCACCGTCATCTAAAAAAAAATCTGAAATTTGGATTGCTTGTGAAAGTAAACCTCCAGGATTATTCCTTAAATCTAAAATGTAAGATATTACCTCATTATCTTTTTCTAATTTCTTAATTTCTTTTTTAATCTGTTCTGCACTATTTTCATTGAATGATGTTAATCTAATATAACCAATTGTTTTTTCAATTAAATCTGTTTTGACAGACTTAACTTGTATTATCTCTCTGATTATATTAAATGTAAGTGCTTTTCTTTCACCTCTTCTTCTAACAGTCAATTCTATTCCAGAACCAACAGGACCTCTCATTAAATCTACTGCCTCACTTAAAGATTTTCCTTGCACTTGAGTATCATTAATTTTTACAATGTAATCACCAGCTTTAATTCCTGCTCTAGATGCTGGTGTGTCATCAATTGGAGATATTACTTTTACAACACCTGACTCCATACTGACCTCAATACCAAGACCTCCAAATTCACCACTTGTTTCAGTTTGCATTTCATTAAACACCTCAGGCGACATATAGGCAGAATATGGGTCTAAAGATTGAAGCAAACCATTAATGGCAGAGTCCATGCTTTCTGATTGATTTATTTCGTCAACATACTCTTTGTTAATTTTTTCTAGTACTTCTCCAAATAAATCAATTTTTTGATAAATAATATTTTCAACAGAATTTACAGGTTTAAAAAAAATTATAAAAAAAAAGGTAAGTGTAAAAAGTTTTTTTTTCATTATATTATCAATTTTTCTTTTGGTATAAGTTCACTCCACATTTTTTCAAGCTCGTAAAATTTCCTTTTCTCAGGATGAAAAATATGAACAATTAAATCTATACCATCAACTAACTTCCATTCATTGCTGTCTTTTCCCTCAATTTTAGAGTTTTTTAGACCATTGCTCTTAAATTTTTCTAAAACTTGTTCAGACAATGATTGAATATGCCTAGATGAAGTTCCGCTAGCAATTATCATATAATCAGCCATTGAACTTTTATCTTTAAGATCAATACTTATTATATCTTGTGCTTTATTTGTATCTAGTGTGTTAATAATAATTTTTTTTAGATTTGAAATATTATCCATTAATTAATTAAAGATTATCAAATTTTTCTTAATTGAGAAGAAGAAATATTGACTTTTTTAAAGTTTATAAATTTCAAATTTTTCTTATTTAATCTTTTAAATGCTATAGAATTTAGAGATTTTCTTTTGTACCCATGACGATCAAAAACAATAATATTACATTTTTGTGAAATTTTTTCCCATTGTTGCCATTTATGAAAACCTATTAAATTATCAGCACCCATTATGAAATAGACTTCATTATTTTCGTTTTTATTTAGATAATTAATTAATTTGATTGTTTTATTTGATCTTATCAAGTTTTCGTAATACTTAATTTTAATGAAATTATTTTTTCCTATTATTTTTTTACAATAATTTATTCTTTTGAAAAGATTTGTACTACTCTGATTTTTAAAGGGATTCTTTTTTGTTATAGCCCAAATAATTTTTTTTAATTTAAATTTTTTTATAGCCTCTTTTGATATTGCTAAATGACCTTTGTGAGCTGGATCAAATGACCCACCAAGGATTCCAATTTTATTTTTTTTTGATATCAAATTACTTCCTTATCTTTCCACTACTTGTAATTTGATATTTATATGAGACTAATTCATTTAAACCGACAGGGCCACGGGGCGGGAGAACATTTGTCGAAATCCCTACTTCGCCTCCAAAACCAAATTCTCCTCCATCAGCAAACTGTGTTGAAGTATTATGCATCGCTATAGAACTCTTTACTTCATTTAAAAATTTTTTAGCAGATGTTTTATTTTGGGTTATAATACAATCAGTATGCATAGTTCCATATTTATTGATATGAAGAATGGCCTCATCAATATTTTTTACTGATTTGACAGAAACGATTGGCGCCAAATATTCCTTCGACCAGTCATTAATAGATGCTTTTTTTATTTCTTTATCGTAAAATTTTCTGATTTTATTGTCTCCTATAATTTTACATCCATTTTCTGAGAGATTTTTTAAAATTTGATTTCCAATTCGTTTTATTATTTTTTCATGTAATAAGATTGTTTCAGTTGCGCCACAAATCGCGGTATTTCTTAATTTTGCATTATGAATAATCCTCGTAGCGATTTTTGAATCTGCATCTTTATCAACATACGAATGACAAATACCTTCTAAATGCCCAATGGTTGTAATTGTTGATATATTTTGAACTTTTTTAACAAGGTTTTTTCCACCCCTAGGTATTATTACGTCTATGTGATTATTCATTTTTGTTAACATGATGTCGACTATTTGTTTCTTTTTAATATTTATGAATTGAACAAAATCTTCATTTACATTATTTTTTTTTAGAGATTTTCTAAATAGTTTTGAAAGTATAAGATTTGAGTAAAAAGCTTCAGACCCCCCTTTTAGGATTACTGGATTTCCTGATTTAAAACATAGTGATGCTACATCAGATGTAACATTAGGTCTACTTTCATAAATAACCCCAATAACACCTATAGGTATTGTTATTTTTGAAATACTTAGACCATTTGGTCTTTTCCATTTTTTTAATACAACATTTGTGGGGTCTTTTAATTTTATAATTTTTTTGATAGATCTAATTATATCGAAAATTTTTCTTTCACTGAGCAAAAGTCTGTCTATAAGATTTTCTTTTATTTTTTTTTTATGAGCATTTTTTATATCTTTTTTATTTTCTTTTATTATTAAATTTTTATTTTTAATTATTAGACGAGAATAATCATTCAATACCTTATTTTTTTTCTTTTCATTTATTTGATAATTAAATGCCTTTTTTGACCTTCTACCTATCTTAAATAATATTTTTTTCATTAGATCCGTACCATATCGTCTTTATGAATGACTTCTGATTTTGAAACATATCCTAGTATTTTTTCAATCTCATTAGATTGGCATCCCATTATTTTAATTATTTCTTCAGAAGAGAAGGAGCTTAATCCTCTTGCAAACTCTTTACGTTTTGTATCTAAAATTTTAATATGATCACCTTTATTAAATTTTCCAGAAACTTTTTTAATACCTGCAGCTAATAAACTTTTTCCATTAATAAGTGCTTTTCTAGCACCGTCATCAATAATGAGCTCTCCTTTTGGAAAAACTGAACTTATTATCCATTTTTTTCTTGCATGCAATTTTGACACTTTTGATACAAACAAAGTGCAATTATTATCTTTTTCAATTTTATTAATTGGATTTAAATATAAACCGTTAGAAATAATCATGTTACATCCAGCTAGATTACATATTTTGGCTGCTTCAATTTTTGTATTCATCCCACCTTTTCCAAATTTTGTCATACCCTTAATATTAATATTTTCTAAATCTTTATTGAAATTTTTAACTTCTTTTATTAGTTTTGCATCATTATATATTTTTGGATTTTTTGTAAAAAGTCCATCAACATCAGATAGCAAAATTAAAGTATCAGCATTAGTAATTTGTGCTACTCTAGATGCCAATCTATCGTTATCTCCATACTTTATTTCCGAAGTAGCAATTGTATCATTTTCATTTACTATTGGAATATAATTAAGATGAAATAAATTTTCAAAAGTTCTTTTTGCATTAATTGATCTTCTTCTTTCTTCAGTATCCTCTAAAGTTAATAAAATTTGAGATATGTTTAATTTAAATTTTGAGAATGTTTGTGAAAATAAATTCATTAATTCTATCTGTCCAACGGAAGCTATTGCTTGGCTTTTATCGAGTTTAATGTTTGTGTTTTTATAGTTCATTTTTTTACATCCTAGAGCTATTGCACCTGAGCTGACGATAACAATTTTTTTATTCTTAAGTTTTAATTTTTTAATATCTTTTGCAAAACTTAATAACCATTTTTTTCTTATTCTTCGATTATTATCAACCAGTAATGAGGATCCAATCTTAATTACAATTATTTTTGAATTTCTAAGAAGCATAAGCTATTAGTTTGGCTTTTATATTTGAGATTAATTTCTTTTCAAATGTTGACATTAAAATTACTTCAGATTTTGTATCTTTTGAGAAATTATCAATGATTTTTTCTATTTCCTTTTTTTAGCAAATCGGTTTTATTTAAAACAATTAACTCCCTTTTTTTTGAAAGCTTTGAACTATAGTTTTTAAGTTCATTTTTAACTTGGTTATAACTTTTCTTGATATCTTTATTTGTTATATCAATTAAATGTAAAAGAGATTTGCATCTTTCTATATGTTTTAAAAATTGTATACCAAGACCAGTGCCTTTATGAGCTCCTTCAACTAAACCAGGAATATCTGCAATTGTTATTTCTTTATCATCATAGCTTGCAACACCTAGATTTGGGTTTAAAGTTGTAAATTGATAGTTGGCAATTTTAGGATTTGCATTTGTTATGGCAGCTAATAAACTAGATTTACCAGCGTTAGGAAGACCAATTATTCCGATGTCTGCAATGGTTTTCAATTGTAGCCAAATTGTAAATTCCTCACCAATGGTTCCCTTTGTAAATTTTTTTGGTGCTCTATTTGTTGAACTTTTAAATCTTGTATTTCCTAAACCTCCCTTACCTCCATTAGCGGCAACAAATTCATCTCCAATCTTAACAAAGTCATAAATTAATGTTTTATTATCCTCCTCAAAAACTTGTGTACCTAGCGGGACTTTTAAAACTAAATTATCTCCACTTTTTCCTGTACGATTTTGACCGGAACCATTTTCTCCTCTTTTAGCTTTGTGATGCTGTTGGTACCTATAGTCTATTAATGTATTAAGATTTCTCTCTGCTTTAAAAATTATTGAACCACCATTTCCTCCATCACCGCCATCTGGTCCACCGAATTCTATGAATTTTTCTCTTCTAAAGCTTGGAGAGCCATCACCACCATTTCCAGCTTTTACATAAATTTTTACTTGATCTAAGAATTTCATAATACAACGCTATATTAAGTTGTACTATTAATTGGGTTTTACTGAAACAAATGTTCTATCTGATTTAGTTTTCTTAAAGACTACTTTACCTTTGATTACCGAGAAAATTGAGTGATCTTTACCCATACCTACATTTTCACCAGGAAAAATTTTGGTACCCCTTTGCCTTACAATAATATTTCCAGGTATTACGTTTTCACCACCATATTTCTTTACACCGAGTCTTCGTCCGGCACTGTCACGTCCGTTCCTGGATGATCCGCCTGCTTTTTTTGTTGCCATAGTCTTTTATCAATTATTTATTTGTTTCTTTTTTTGGCTCTTCTTTTTTTTTAGAAGGCTTTGTAATTTTTTCAGCTTCAGATAAAATTTTACCATCTTTTGAAAAAATTTTGTTAATTTTTATCATTGAATATTGCTGTCTATGTCCATTTTTTCTTCTTGAATTTTGTCTTCTTCTTTTTTTGAAAATTAAAACAGTTCTATTTTTACTATTTTTGATTAAATTTGCCTCAACTTTTGCGCCTTGAACAGTTGGAGCACCAACCTCAATTATCTTATCATCACCATAGGCTAATATTTCTTTAAATTCTACTTTTGTGTCAGATTTTGAATTAGGTAATTTTTCAATTTTTAGAATTTCACCAGATCTAACTTTATACTGTTTTCCACCCGTTTGTATAACTGCGTAAGACATATTATTTTTGTAAATTTAATAAACGCAATATAGTGTGAGAGATATTATAGTCAAGTTTTATAAGTTAAAAATTATCCTTTAAATCTCTCAATTTTGAAAAGCTTTTTAAATCTTTAGCTTTTAGAAATATATTACATTCCATTTCGTCTGCTAAAATTGTTGGAATACTTGGTAAGTTATTCTCTAGCTGTTTTTTTATTTTTGCAATTTTTTCTTTTAATTTAAGATTACCCGAGTCGTTTGCTAAGCAAAAATTTCCATTTTGTAACGTATACTCGTGTCCACAATAAATTTCAGTATCTTTAGGAAGTTCTTTAATTTTATTTAATGAATTATACATTTGTTCATATGTCCCCTCAAAAATTCTACCACATCCCAAAGAAAACAATGTATCACCAGTAAAAATTTTTTTTTCTTTGAAAAAATGAAAAGCTATATGTCCCGTCGTATGACCTGGAATATGATAAATTTTTGCTTCAAAACTTTCTTCCTTCCAAATTTGGTTGTTTTCTACAAGAATATCAATTTCAGGAATTCGATCTTTATCATTTTTAAAACCAACTACTTTTGAATTATACCTTTTCTTTAATTTTTTATTTCCACCAACATGGTCGTAATGATGATGAGTGTTTAAGATATATTTTAAATTTAATTGATTTTTTTCAATTATTTCAATAATTGGCTCAGACTCACTTGGATCAATAACACATGTATTTTTTTTATTTTCATCAAATATTAAGTAAGAGTAATTGTCATTTAAACATGGGATTATTTTTACTTCCATTTTAACTTTCTATTAAAAAAATACCTAGATTTGAACTCAAATTTTTCATATTAAGATTAGAATTGGTAATAAATGATTGTTGATCACTTTTGAGAGCAATAGATTTTGATAGTTTAAAATTCTTGGTTTTACTAAAATTTACAAAATCCTTTATTGTACAAAGATGTATGTTTGCAGTATTATACCATTCATCTGGTAGCGTTTTTGTTACAGGCATCGTACCTTTTAACAAAAGATGCAAACCGATTTTCCAATAACCAAAATTTGGTATTGTGACGATTGCTTGTTTTCCAATCCTTAATAGTTCATTAATTACCTTTTCTGGATTAAGAAAAGCCTGTAAAGTTTGACTTAAAATTACATAGTCAAATGACCTATTAGGAAATTGTTTTAAATCGTCTTCTGCATTACCTTCTATGATTGTTAATCCTTTGGCAATACAATTTTGAACTTTAGCTTTTGAAATTTCTATTCCTCTAATATTTACTTTTTTTTCTTTGATAAGGAATTCCATTAAAATGCCATCACCACACCCAACATCAAGCACTTGAGAATTTTCGTTAATTAAATCTGATATAATTTTAAATTCTGGTTTCATATTTATTTCTCCAAAAATGACTTATCTAAAAAATTTTTAAGAGCTTTTAAAAAATCTGGAACATCCAACAAAAAGGAGTCATGTCCTTTGTCCGATTTAATTTCTACAAATCCTACATTTGCACCAATGGCATTTAATGCAATAACTATATCTTTATTCTCTTGTGTTGGATAAAGCCAATCTGATGTAAATGAAATTACAAAAAATTTTGCTTTAGTATTTTTGAATGCATTAGATAGATTGCCATTATTTTGTTTTACTAAATCAAAATAGTCCATTGCTCTGGTAATATATAAGTAGCTGTTAGCATCAAATCGATCCACGAACACAGACCCTTGGTATCTTAAATAACTTTCGATTTGAAAGTCAGCATCAAATCCAAATTTAAAATCATCTCTTTCTTGGAGTTTTCTTCCAAATTTTTCTTGAAGACCTTTTTTTGATAAATAAGTAATATGGGCGGCCATTCTAGCAACTGCTAAACCTTTATCTGGGATACTATTTTTAGATGAATATTCACCATCTTGCCATTTGTGGTCAGCTGCTATTGCTTGTCTTCCGAGTTCATTAAATGCAATATTTTGTGCTGAATGACTAGATGTACATGCTATAGGAACTGCAGTTTTAGTTTTATCAGGATAATTACTAACAAATTGTAATACTTGCATTCCACCCATTGATCCTCCAACGACTGAAAAAAGTTTTTTGATACCAAAGTGATCTAACAAATTTACTTGTGCATTTACCATATCATTAATGGTAATTACTGGAAAATCAGTACCGTATATTTTTTTTGTATCAGGATTCTGATGACTAGGTCCAAAAGAACCCATACAACCACCAATAACATTTGCACAAATTACAAAATATTTATCTGTATCAACAGATTTACCAGGACCAACAGCATAACTCCACCAACCATCTTTATTAGTTACAGGATTAATTCCAGTAACAAACTGATCTCCCGTTAATGCATGAAAAACTAAAATTGCATTATTTTTGCCTCTATTTAATTTACCATATGTTTCGTAAGCAAGAGGAAAATTATTAATTGTTTTACCACAATCTAATTTAAGTGGTTTATTAATAGTTATTGTTTTTATATTTTCTTTAATATTCATAATTTGAGCAGATTTTTGAATTGAGAGAAAAAAAACTTATTTAGCGGTTTTTTTAAAGCGCTCGCAATTCAGTTAAATCAGCGCAGAATTTTTGTACAAGATGTTATTTAGTATGTCAATTTTTAAAATTTATTCACTAATACTATATAAAAAATTGTTATTTTAATTATAAAGAGCTTAAAAATTAAAAAAATGACAGCTATTAGATTTAAAAAATTCAATATAGATACTTATAAGCCAGGAAGGTCTAGTATAAGAAATATAAAGAAAGCTGTAAAACTCTCAGCAAACGAATCTGCTTTGGGAGTAAGTCCCAAAGTTAAGAAAATTATATCTAAAAAGAATTTGAGTTTTTCTAGATATCCAGACCCAAAGTCAAAAAAATTGAGAATGGAAATATCTAAAAAATTTAAGTGTGATATGGAAAAGATTATTTGCGGATCAGGATCTGATGAAGTAATTCAGATGCTTTGTCAATTATTTCTAAAGCCCAAAGATGAAGTGATCGTTCCCCAATTTAGTTTTTTGATGTACAGGATTTATGCAAAAATTGTTGGTGCAAACGTTATATTTGCAAAAGAAAAAAAATTTAAAATTTCAGTAACAGAAATAATCAAAAAAGTTACCAAAAAAACTAAGATAGTTTTTATTGCAAATCCAAATAATCCAACAGGAACCTTTTTAAACAAAAGTGAACTAATTAGATTAAGAAAAAAATTAAAAAAAAATATTTTGTTGGTAATTGATGATGCTTACTTTGAATATATGAAAAACTTTAATTATGTGTCTGGGTTAGATTTATTTAAGAATAAAGAAAACGTTTTTATATTAAGAACATTCTCAAAAATTTATGGCTTGTCATCATTAAGAGTTGGATGGGGATACGGAGCTAAAAAAATTATTGATGCATTAAATACTATTAAGCCACCATTTAATGTGAATGAAGTAGCCCAAAAAGCTGCTGTAGAATCCCTTAAAGATAATAAATTTATATTCCGTTCTGTAAAACATAATATTTTTTATGCTAGAAAATTGAAATTTTTTTTACAAAAATATGGTATTACATCAAATGAAGTTTCTGCTAATTTTCTATTATTAAATTTTGAAAAATGTAAATTCAAAGCAAAGAATTTTAACGATAAATTAAAAAGTAAAGGTATTATTTTGAGATCGACTGAAGAGGGTTATAAAATTAAAAACATGTTACGATTATCAATTGGGTCTGCAAAAGATAATTTAAAATTTATGAGTGTAGTGAAAAGTATATTTAATAAATGAATAATATATTATTAGTTGGATGTGGTCTATTAGGATCTTCTTTATTAAGAAGGATTCATAAAAAAAAATTTGTCAAAGAAATTTTTGTTTATGAAAAATCAAAAAAAAATATATCAAAAATAAAAAGTTTAAAATTACCGGGAACTATAGTCAAAAAATTGAATGATGTAGTCTCAAAATCTCAATTCATTATTTTTTGTACTCCAATGAGTGAGTACAAAAAACTGATTCTCAAAATTAATAAAAATCTTTCTCCAGAACATATTATTACCGATATAGGTTCTTCAAAATTAGAATCTAAGTTTGTAATTGAAAATAATTTAAAAAAAAACATTTCTTGGACTTCAAGTCATCCAATTGCTGGCTCTGAAGTAAGTGGACCAGAAAATGGTAAACATAATTTATTTGAGAATAAGTGGTGTGTTTTGATTAAAGATAAAAAAACAAATTTGAAACATTTAAATTTTTTGAAATCTTTTTGGAAAAAAATGGGTTCTAAAGTTGTTATTATGAATTCTGAAAAACATGATAAAATTTTTTCTATTACTAGTCATTTACCTCATTTGGTCGCTTATAATTTAGTAAAATCTGCTCAGGATTTTGAAAAAAAACAAAAATATAATTTGATTAAATATAGCGCAGGTGGTTTAAGGGATTTTTCTAGGATAGCGGCTTCGAACGAGATTATGTGGAGGGATATATTCTTCAATAATCAAAAGAATATTTCAAAAGCGATTGACTTATTTATTAAAAATTTAAATCAATTTAAAAAAGATATTAATTCAAAAAATAATAAGTCTATTGTGAAAAAACTTATTCAGACTAAAAAAGTAAGGTCAAAGATCATTAAATTGAAACAAGATATTAATAAGCCTGACTTTGGAAGAAATTAATATTTTATTTTAGATATTTTTTTTACTTTTAGCTTCGCAGTTTTTTTAATTCTATTAATTGTCTCTATAATTGGCATAATAACTACTTTTTTTTCAGGACCATATGCATGAATAAGTTGTTTGGAATTTAAACAAATTGCAACATGACCTTTCCAAAAAATAATATCTCCTTTTTTGAATTTTCTTTTTTTTAAATTTTTTTTTGTGTATTTGATCTGGTCTTTAGTATCCCTTGGATAAAATGAGTTATTATAACAAAAAAATATTTGTAATAGAGCTGAACAATCAATTCCTTGAAATGTTTTTCCACCCCAAACATATTTCACATTTATAAATTTTTTAAAAATTTTTATAAAATTTTTTTCTTTATGATTTAATTTTGTAATATCTGTCTTTTTGATCCATTTATTTTTTTCAATTTTTACATAATTTTTGTTTTGTTCAAATACAGATAATTTAGATGTAAGAGGAAGCCAACTGTTTGTTCCAATTCCAGGTTTTTTATAAATCTTTGCTTTTAATGAGCTGACTTTATATCTAGGGGTAAATTTTTCTATATATTTTGGGTTTTTTATAAACCCCTTATAGTTATCAAATGAAGTTTTAATTTTTATCCAATTTTTATTTTTTGTTAAAATCTTAAATTTTTCACCGTAAATTATTTGAGAAGTGACTTCAGATAGTTTTGAAGGTTTTTTGTAAATATTAGAATAATTATTTATAAAGTAAAAATTATTTTGCACCAATTTTAATTTTATTTTTTATTAGCCACAAACAAACCAAAGAAGGTATCACCATAATAGTTGTTAAAACAAAAAATGTACCCCAATCTCCATTTAGCCAATCAACCAAAGCACCTGAGGAAGAAGCTAAAGTAGTTCTTCCAGCAGTACCAATAGAGGCAAGTAATGCATATTGTGTTGCAGTGTAAGTTCTATCAACCAAAAGTGAAATAAATGCAACAAATGCCACTGTTGCAAATGCAGCCGTTATATCATCAGCTATAACAGCGATTGCAAATAAAATCTCAGATTTTCCTGTCCACGCTAAAACTGCAAATAAAAGATTTGTTAAAGCCATTAATCCTCCAGCAAAGAACATTGTTTTTATTGTTCCAGCTCTCATCGCCATTACACCACCCAATAAAGTAAATACAACAGTTGTTATCCATCCTAATCCTTTTGAATAAATAGCTATTTGTCCTTTAGAAAAGCCAATTTCTTTATAGAATACAATTGACATTCTTCCCATAAAAGCCTCACCTATTTTAAACAAAAAAACAAAACCTAAAATTCCTGCTGCAATTGCAAAGCCATTTTTTTTAAAAAAGCTAATAACAGGTCCACCTATAGTTCCAGTAATATAAGCTATAAAATTTGTGATAGCGTTACTTGATCCAAGTTTTCCCTCAATTAGTTTATCAGTCTCTTTTTGCTTTGATTGCCTGTCTGTTTCGATTGGCTCATGAACGAACATTAATCCGATATTCATTAAAATAATTAAAATACCTAAAACTAAAAAAGTAGCTTGCCAATAATCTGTGATACCAAGATTTTCGAAAAACTCAGCTGTAAATAAGGCTACAACTCCTCCCAACTTATAGCCTGTCCACCAACCCACAACAGCCATAGCTGCCCCCGCTGCCATTGATTTTCCCTCGTTCTCATTTATTTGTTCAATTCTTAAAGCATCTACAGTTATGTCTTGAGTGGCTGAGGCTATTGCAATTATTAATCCTACTGATATTAAAAGAGCTAAATTTTGTGTAGGATTTATCACGCTCCAAACTATTAAACTTAATAAAATAATTATTTGCATTAAAACTATCCAACCTCTTCTATGACCTAGTTTCTTAGTTAAAAGTGGAATTTGAATTCTGTCTATAATCGGAGCCCACAAATAATTAAATGCGTATACACCAAAAATTAATCCTGCCCATCCAATTGTTGATCTACTTAGACCTTCCTCTTTAAGCCAAAGACTTAAACTGCTAGCAATTAAAACCCACGGAAAACCACTTATAGAACCCAATAACAAAATTCTTAACATTCTTACATCTTTATAAATTGAGAGCGAGTCTATCCAAGATGTTTTCTTTACTTCTAGCATAACCTAATTTCTCCAAAAAGATGGTAAAAACAATACTAGTATAGCGAATAATTCAAGTCTACCTAAAATCATCCCCATAGTTAATATCCATTTAGAAGCATCAGGCAAAGATGAAAAGTTTCCATTTGGACCAATTATCGATCCTAAACCTGGACCAACATTGGAAATCGAAGTTGCTGCACCTGATATAGAAGTAATAAAATCAAGACCACTAAGTGCAAGTAAAGCTGTGATAATAAAAAAAATTACTAAGTACATAAAGATAAAAGAAATTATTGAAGCAATAAATTTGTTGTCCACAGGATTTTGGTCATACTTCATTATAAAAATACCCTTTGGATATATAATTTTTCTCAATTGATTTGAAATGAATAAATATAGAATTTGGATCCTGAAAACCTTAATTCCACAAGTCGTTGAACCCGCGCATCCACCAATTAACATTAATATTAAAAATAAGATTATAGGAAAACTTCCCCAATTATCAAATTGAGCATTTACATAACCTGTACCAGTTAGGATGGATATAATATTAAAAAAAATTAGCCTAAATCCAATTTGATCTGACTCACTAAAAACTAAATAAATTGATAAAATGATAACACTTGCAGTTATTATTTTTAAAAAAGTTTTAATTTGAATATCAGAAAAAAATATTTTTCTATCACCATTCAAAAACTTTATATACGCTATAAAAGGTAAACTACCTAAAATTATAAATATCATGGCTGATATTTCTATAGAAATACTATCAAAAAAAGCTATTGATTGGTTATAATTAGAAAAACCACCAGTTGCTATTGTAGTCATAGAATGTGTTAAGCTATCAAAAATACTCATTCCCAAAACTTTATAAGAGAAAGCACAGATTACTGTGAGACCAGAATAAATATATATTAATCTCAAAGCAATTTCCTTAGATTTTGGAAGTATCTTTTCAGACGAGTCATTATTCGAAATTTTGAATAGCTGCATACCTCCAACATTCATTATTGGCATTAAGGTGATAGCCATTACAATAATACCAATTCCCCCTAGCCATTGAAGTAAAGCTCTCCATAATAAGATTCCTTTTGGAATATTCTCTAAGTCTGAAATTATCGTAGATCCGGTTGTTGTAATTCCGGACATACTTTCAAAAAAAGCATTAGTAAAAGAAAATTCAATTCTTGAAAAAACAAACGGAAGAGAACCAAAAATTGCTATGCTTAACCAAGCTAAAGCAGTAAGTAAAAAAGCCTGTTGTAAGCTTAATTTTTTATCATGATCTAAATTTGATAAGAAAAATAAAGTTCCAAAAATTATTGTAACAATAGATGCTCCAAAAAAAGATGAATCAACGTCATCATAAAAAAATTGAACAATTATTGGAATTAACATAAATATTCCCAGAATTATTTGCAAAATTCCCAGAGTAAAAAAAACTGTTTTATAATTTGACATTTTGAAAGAACATTATTTTATGGTAAATAAATTTCAACTCTATAAGAATTAGTTAAATCAACAATTTAAGATTTTTATAAGTATTATTCATGATAAAAAAAGAAAATTTAGACAAAACAAATGCTTGGCCTTTTGTTGAGGCAAAAAAAATACTCAGAGAAAGAAAATCTTATATTGAAAAAAAAGGAAAAATAACCCTTCAAACTGGCTACGGACCAAGTGGTTTACCTCATATAGGAACTTTTGGTGAGGTGGCAAGAACCTCAATGATAGTTAATGCTCTAAAATATTTAACAAATCTTCCAGCAGAGATAATTACATTTTCTGATGACATGGATGGTCTCAGGAAGGTACCAGAAAATGTACCCCAAAAAAAAAAACTAGAGGAAAATTTACATAAACCATTAACTCAAGTTCCCGATCCGTTTAATAAATTTGATAGTTTTGGTGAGCATAATAATCAAATGTTAAAAAATTTCTTAGATAATTTTAATTTTAATTACATTTTTAAAAGCTCCACAGAATTATATAAGTCCGGTTTTTTTAATTCTTCGTTGCAAGTTATATTGAAAAACTATGATGGTATAATGAACATAATATTACCTACTTTAGGTAAGGAGCGACAAAAAACTTATAGTCCTTTTTTACCATTATGTCCTGAAACAGGGCATGTTTTAGAAATACCTGTAAAAGAAATAGATAAGTCAAAATCTAAAATAATATTTGATAATAATGGCAAGAGTCTTGAAAAAAGTATTTTGGACGGCAATTGTAAATTACAATGGAAAGTTGATTGGGCAATGAGATGGTATGCACTTGATGTTGACTTTGAAATGTATGGAAAAGATTTAATAGAAAGTGCAATTTTATCAACAAAGATAATTAAATTAATTGGAAAAACAAATCCATCGGGATTCGCTTATGAATTATTCTTAGACGAAAAAGGTGAAAAAATTTCAAAATCAAAAGGTAACGGTATTACAATAGATCAGTGGCTTACATACGCATCTCCAGAAAGTTTATCACTTTACATGTATCAAAATCCGAAAAGAGCAAAAAAACTTTATAAAGAAATAGTACCTAAAGCCGTTGATGAATATTTGGAATTTATTGAAAAAGCAAAATCACAAAGTGAATTACAAATACTAATGAATCCAGTTTGGCATGTTCATAACAGTGAAATACCCAAAGAAAACATGATAATGACTTTTTCAATGTTACTAAATCTAGTTGAAACTAGTAATGCGGACAATAAAGAACTTCTTTGGAAGTTTGTAAAAAAATACAAAACAAAAATTTCTGAGAAGGATTATCCAATTTTTGATAATTTAGTAGGGTATGCCATAAAATATTTTAATGATGTTATAAAGTTGCATAAAAAATACAAAAAACCTGATCATAACGAGAAATTAGCTTTAGAAGCATTAATTAAAACTCTAGATAAGTGTAATGACCAAATGACTCCTGAGGACATTCAAACCCTAATTTATTCAACAGGAAAAGAAAATGGATACGCTGAAAACCTTAGAGATTGGTTTAAGTTGATTTATGAAGTTGTATTTGGGGATGAAAATGGTCCTCGTATGGGTTTTTTTATAAGTTTTTTTGGTGTCAAAGAAACAAAAGATCTTATAATAAATAAAATTAAATAATGTTTTCAAATTTAAGATCCTTAATTTTCAAATTAGACCCTGAGACAGCACATTCATTAGCAATTAAATCTTTAAAGTTTAATTTTGTACCTAATATATTAGATGAAGACAAAAATAATCCTCTATTTAAAACAAGATTATTTAATCAAGACCTTGAAAACCCTATTGGTATGGCAGCTGGATTTGATAAAAATGCGGAGGTTTACAATTCTTTATTTAGGTTAGGCTTTGGGTTTGTTGAAGTAGGCACTATAACTCCATTAAAACAATTTGGAAATCCAAAACCTAGGGTTTTCAGATTGGTTGAGGATGAAGCTTTAATAAATAGATTGGGTTTTAATAATTTAGGTGCAAAAAATATTCTTAATCGAATAAAATCAAATGACAAGAATGGATTATTAGGAATAAATATTGGTCCTAATAAAGAAACCGACAATCGATTAAAAGATTATTTAGAGTGTTTTGAGACTTTTAACGAAGTAGCAGATTATATAACTATAAATATCTCTTCTCCAAATACAGAAAATTTGAGAAACCTTCATCATCAAAATAAATTAGATAAGTTACTTAATGAAATTGATAAAAAAAAGAAAGAATTAAAATCTAAAGTTCCAGTAGCTGTAAAAGTTTCACCAGATATTAAAGAATTAGAAATTGATTTAATTTCTGAAGTTTTGTTAAATAACAATATAGAGGCAATCGTTGTATCTAATTCCTCTGACTCAACTAGAGATAACTTAAATAATGTTCAAAGATATCAAAAAGGTGGTTTGTCTGGTAAACCAATCAAAGAAAAATCTACAAAATTGATTCAAAAATTTTTTAGAATTCTTAAAGGAAGAGTTAAAATAATAGGGGTAGGCGGAGTTGACTCAGGAAGAAGTGCTTATGAAAAATTTTTAGCAGGAGCAGATTGCGTTCAACTTTATACTGGTATGGTCTTCAGAGGACCCAATATTGTAAATATGATAAAAAAAGAGCTTAAAGAATTATTATTAAAAGATGGTGTTAAGAATTTTACTGAAATAATAGGAAAAAAAAGATCTAGAGAAATCTAATAAACTTGACGCAACCAATATCTCATTCTATATAAACAGTTCAATATGTCAAAAAAATGTGAACTTACTGGTAAAAATCCTATGAAAGGTCATAATGTCAGTCACGCTAATAATAAGACAAAAAGAAGGTTCTTACCTAATTTAAAAAAAGTAAAATTTACGAGTGAACTTTTAAAAAGAAGTTTAAAATTAACAGTTAGTAATGCTGGAGTAAGGTCAGTTGATAAAAAGGGAAGTTTTGATGAATTCTTAAAGACTGTTAAAAATAAAGATTTGTCTCCAAGATTAAAAAAACTTAAAAAAACTTTGCTGATAAAATCTCCATTTCAAAAAAAACCCGTTCGATCTAAGACTGCCTAATGAATAAGATATTTATGATACTCTCATTTTTGATGGGAGTTGTTGTTTTAGCTTCAAATTATCTAGTTCAATTTCCAATCAAACATTTTGGTTTGGAGCAAATATTAACTTATGGCGCATTTAGCTATCCTATTGCTTTTTTAATCACCGATCTTGCTAATAGATCTTATGGTAAACTAGCAGCTAGAAAAATTGTGTATATCGGTTTTGCTATAGGAGTAAGTTTCACTTTAATATTTTCTACAAATTTTGCAGACTTAATATCTTTAAGAATAGCAATAGGTTCAGGTACAGCATTTTTAATAGCTCAATTATTAGATGTTCAAATATTTGATAAACTTAGAAAAAGAGAGTGGTTTATTGCACCATTAACATCCTCGTTGATAGGATCCTCTGTTGACACATTTCTATTTTTCTCAATATCTTTTTATTCTACAGGAATACCTTGGGTCACACTTGCATTTGGAGATTTAGCAGTCAAAGTTTTTGTGGCATTAACAATGTTAGTTCCATTTAGATATTTACTAAAAACTTTTAAACCTGTGTAGACCTAATATAAATATTTATAACTTAATATTTTATAAGCTAATTTTGCTACCAAAAAATTGTATGAGTCAAAACCTTTAATTGGTGCAAGTTCATTTATATCTGCTCCAACTATGTTTGAATTTTTAGCAGCCAACCTTATTATTTTTAAAGTTTCATCCCAAAACATTCCACCTGGTTCTGGAGTGCCAGTAGCAGGCATAATACTTGAGTCGAAACCATCAACATCGAAAGTTAAATATACAGTTTTATTTTTTATCATTTTTTTAAATTTTTGAAGACTCCATTTATCCTTGTCTTTAGCCCAAAAAATATTTATTCTGTTCTTATTTTTTTTTAAAAATGGTATTTCGCTTTTAGAAATATTTCTTATTCCAAAAGAGATAAGTGAAACATTTTTATGGTCTAAACATCTTCTGATAGCTGAAGCATGTGAAAATTTGTTACCTTTGTAACTATCTCGTAAATCCGCATGAGCGTCAAAATGTAAAAGACAAATTTTTTTAAATTTTTTTGCAAAAGGCTCTATACATCCAGGAGTAATTGAATGTTCACCCCCAAATGTCAAAGGAAATAGTTTTTTATTTAATATTTCTCTATTTAAAGTAGCTATTTTTTTTAAGGCTTTGGTTAGATTTTTTTCAATCTTAAAAGGTTTTAATGTTTTTATTCCTATTTTTTTATAGGGTTCACAATTCAATTCCTCATCGTATAATTCTACTTGATGAGAAGCTTTTATTATTTCTTTTGGACCATTTTTAGTGCCACCACCATAACTTACAGTTTTTTCTAGACCAAAAGGTATTATCACAACTTTTTCTTTAAAATTGAATTTATTATCTACTCCTAGAAAACCTTTTTTATTTGATAGATATTTCAATTTATTATCCAAATATTTTTGAGAAATTTTTTCTTGACCGATTTTTCCATTCTGCTTTATGATAAGCATCACTTGCTATTAATGGAAGTACACTTGTAGCTTCAGCAAAAACCATCTGCTCTTTAGTTACATCAACTTTACCCCAAGAACTTGCCTCTTTTAAAGTTGAACTGCTGCAAGCCCCATCTCTTGAGTCAGCTACAGTAATTTGTACAGCATATTTATGCATCTCAACTTCTTTACCTAAAAGTTCAGCGCATATTACAGTATCTTGAATAAAGTTTTTTGGTACTCCTCCACCAATCATAAATAAACCAGATGCTTTTGATTGAATCTTTATTTCTGTTAACTCTCTAAATTCTCTAATTGAGTCTATTGTAATATGTTCATTTGGATTTTTTTCTTGATGTATTACTAACCCAAATCCTGCACTAGAATCTGTAAAAGCCGGACAAAAAATTGGAACATTATTGTCGTATGCAGTCTCAATTAAAGAGTTTTTTTTTACTGAATTTTTTTTTAAATATTTCCCCAGCTCATATATAAATTCTCTGGAAGTATAGCTTTTAGGTTCTAAATTATCAGCAATTTCGGAAATTTTTTTATCGCAGATTTGTAATTCTTCTTCGTCAATATAAGTATCATAAATCCTGTCAATATAGTTTTTTCTTAGCTCAGTATCGTCTTGAAATTGAGATCCTCGATAATGTTTGAATCCTAAAGCTTCAAAAAAATCCATATCAATTATTGATGCTCCTGTTGCAACAATAGCATCTACCATATTATATTTAACAAGATCTTTATAAATATTCATACATCCACCAGCAGAGGTGGAGCCAGCTAAAGTTAAAAAAATAGTACAATTTTTATCTTTAAGCATTTCATTATATATGTTGGCTGCATTTGCAGTTTCTCTTGATACAAATGACATTTTTTCCATAGATGAAATGATTTTTCTAGCATCAAAAGATGTAATATCTATATGTTCTACAGGATTTTTTAAAAAATTTTTTTTAATATTGTGACCTAAGCTTTTTTTCTTTGACATTAAGCAACTAAAGTAGCTTTATTAATGTCTTTTTGATATAAAGTCATTATTGGACTATCCTCAACCTCATAAATTTCATTAGAAAAGAAACCATTAAACTGAGTTCTAAATGTTAAACCATATGCACCCAATTGGCCTAGTTCAATGTAATCATTCTCTTTTATATTGTTTGGTAATAAAAATGGACCTTTCATATAGTCCATGCTGTCACAAGTAGGTCCATAAAAATCAAAAGATGTAAGCTTTTTAGATATTATTTTATTCGAACTATCCTTAATCATTTTAGATGGAAAAACAATATTTGGTGTTCCTGCATCAAAAAGTGTTCCATATGTCCCATCATTTATATAAAGCTTTTGTTTTTTTCTAAGATTTACTCTCACAATTGTTGAACCACTTTCTGCGACTAATGCTCTACCCGGCTCACAAATTATTTCAGGCAAGCTATCAATTTTTAAATTTTTTAAACTTTTTTTTATTTCATTAATATAGCTGTCCAAAGATTGTGGAATTAAATCTGGATAAATTGTTGGAAAACCACCACCAACATTAATAAAGTTTGGTATAATTTTTGTTTTTTTGATTATATTACCTATTTCATTAATGCCTTTTGTATACGAAATAGGATGCATACATTGGGAGCCAACATGAAAACTTAAGCCAACTTTTTTTGAATGTTCTTTTACTAATCTCAATAAACCGGCTGCCTCTGAGTTTAAAGCACCAAACTTTTTTGATAGATCTATTTCTGCATGTTCATTTGATACTGCTACTCTCACGAAAAGTTCTAAATCTTTGGCTTCTCCGGTGCTTTCGATGATTTTTATTAATTCGTCTTTCGTATCTAATGCAAAAGATTTTACACCGTATTTAAAATATGCTTCACTTATACTTTCTCGACTTTTTACAGTATGCATATAAGCACACTTAGCTGATAAAGAAAATTTCCTGACAGCTTTTATTTCCTCAATAGAAGCAATATCAAATTGATTAATTCCACTTTTAATAAGAGTTTTAATTACTTCAGGATGAGGGTTAGTTTTAACAGCATATAAAATTTTTCCTGGGAATTTTTTTTGAAAGAATTTTGATGCAGAAAGAATTGATTTCTTTCTGATACAATAAACCGGCTTATCTGGTCTCAGTTGTTTTACTAGTTCTTCAACCGACTTAAATTTTTGCATTTAAAATGCCCCCCAAAAAAATTTAACAAAAAAAAGTCTTTTTATTTAAAAAAAACTTTAGTATTTGCAGCAATTAATTCAATAGTCATTCAATGTAAAGCAAATAATGATACTTGAATTGTGGAAAAAAATAGCCATATAGGGCTTATGAAAAATGAGCCAACACTGCAAAATTTAAGTGATTTCGAGAATAAATCGCTTCTGATTGTTGACGATGATAACCCTTTTAGAGAGCGTTTAGCGCGAGCTATGGAAAAAAAGGGTTTTGAAGTTATTCAAGCAGAGGGTGTACAAAAAGGAATCGATTTCGTTAAATCTAAAAAGCCAGGATTTGCTGTTGTTGACTTGAGGCTTGGGGACGGTAATGGGTTAGAGGTTGTAAAAGAAATACAATCTTCTAATTCAGCTAGCAGAATTATAATGCTTACTGGTTATGGAAATATTCCTACAGCAGTTGCAGCAATAAAAGAGGGAGCTATTGACTATCTCGCAAAACCAGCTGATGCAGATGATGTTGAAAAAGCTTTGTTAGCAGATCCATCAAAAAAAGCTGCCCCGCCAGAAAATCCTATGTCAGCTGATAGAGTAAAGTGGGAACATATACACAGAGTTTTTGAATTATGTAACAGAAATGTATCTGAAACCGCAAGAAGACTAAAAATGCACAGAAGAACTTTGCAAAGAATACTTTCTAAAAGATCACCTAAATAACTTTTCTTAAATTAATAATTTTTTTAGCTATTACAGTTAGCAAAACAATTTTAAAAAATTCGGCTAACAAAAAAGGTTTTACCCCCAGTTCAATTATTGGCTTGTCCCAACCGATTAAACTTCCTAACCACAAAATCCCAAGCAAATAGATTGAAGAGACTGATAAAATTAATTTAGTAAAAATTAATAAATAGCTATCCTTTGATTTGATAAAAGATGATAAAAAACAAGCGGATAAAAATCCAATCAAATAACCCATGGTTGGACCCGTAAAGTAAACCATACCAATTCCTCGTTCAGGAGTATTTGAAAAAACTGGTAATCCCAACATCCCTTCAATTAAGTACAAACCAACTGTCGTAAGAGCTATTTTATATCCAAAGCTTATGCCAAGTAATAAAACTACAAACGTTTGCATAGTCATAGGAACTGGATAGAAAGGTATTTTAATTTTTGCAGATAATGTTAGAAGTAAAGAGCCTAATAAAATTATTAATATTGATTTTATTATTTGGTTTGTAGAATTTTGCTTTATTAGTTCCATAAAAAATAATACTCTTATTTTTATTTAGAATCTATATTAATCTATAATGACAAAAATTCAAAAAACAGATCATTTTTATCTAGTCGATGGTTCTGGATATATATTTAGGGCTTATTATGCATTACCCCCATTAACAAGAAAAATTGATGGATTACCCACTGGGGCAGTAAGTGGTTTTTGCAGTATGCTCTTTAAATTACTTGAGGACTCTAAATCAAATCAAAATCTTCAGAAGCCAACTCATTTTGCAGTTATCTTTGACTCAGCAAGAAAGACTTTCAGAAACGAAATTTACAAAGACTATAAAGCAAATAGATCTGAAGCCCCAGATGATTTAGCTCCACAATTTGATTATATTAGGAAATCAGTTTTAGCATTTAATTTACCCTCTGTAGAACTGATAAATTATGAAGCAGATGATTTAATTGCCACTTATGTAGAAAAGATATTAAAAGCTGGTGCTAAAGTTACAATTGTTTCGTCTGATAAAGATTTAATGCAATTGTTTAAAAAAGATGTTCGAATCTTTGATCCAATGAAAAATAAATTTATATCTGTAGAGGATGTAAAAAATAAATTTGGAGTAGATCCAAGTAAAGTCGTAGACGTGCAAGCTTTGGCGGGAGATTCGAGCGATAATGTACCGGGAGTACCTGGCATAGGTGTTAAAACTGCAGCAGAATTAATAAATAAATACGGAAATTTAGAAAAGCTTTTGAAGTCAACAAGTGAAATAAAACAAAATAAAAGAAGAGAAACATTAATTCAAAATCAAGATAAAGCTTTAATTAGTAAAAAATTAGTGATTTTAAAAAATGACGCTCCTGTAGACAGAGATTTATCTGAATTCAGATTAAAAGAAATAGATAAAGAAAAACTTTATAAATTTTTGAGAGATATGGAATTTAATAGATTATTAAGTTCTGCAATATCGGCATATGGAGAGCCAAACTTAACTGGAATTAAAAATGATAAATATAATAATAGGGATAGTAGTAACAACCAAAAAAGTATCAGTAAAAAAAACTACTCTCTAATCACAGATCCAGAACAAATAAATAATTGGATTAAGGAAGCCGAGGAAACTGGTGAGATTGCAATAGATACTGAAACAAATTCATTAGATCCACACCAAGCAGATTTGGTAGGGATATCCTTAAGTTCGAAAATTGGTAAAGCTTGTTATATTCCTATAGGTCATAAATCAGGAAAATGTATTGATAAAGAAGTAGTTTTAAAAAAACTTAAACCATTACTTGAAGACCCCAGTGTAAAAAAAATTGGTCAGAATATAAAATTTGATTTTATTGTATTGTTTAAGAACGGTATTAAGATTTCCTCAATGGAAGATACAATGTTGATGTCTTATGTTTTAGACTCAGGAAAAAATAGACACAATATGGATACTCTATCAGAAATTCATTTGGAACATAAAACTATTTCTTTCAAAGATATAGTTGGCTCAGGAAAAAAAGAAATTAATTTTAGCGATGTGGAAATCGAAAAAGCAAAAAATTATGCAGCAGAAGACGCCGATGTAACTTTTAGACTATATAAAAAATTTTATAAAAGTCTCCGAGATGAAAAATTAGTAAATATTTACGAAATTTTTGAAAAACCAATGATAGAAATTTTAGCATATATGGAAATAGAGGGTATAAAAATTGATAAAAATTTTTTAAAAACTCTATCAGACAAATTTTCAAAAAAAATTGACAAGTTACAAACACAAGTTTTTAAAATTTCAAAAAAAGAGTTTAATATAGCATCACCCAAACAACTTGGTGAAGTATTATACAATGATCTTAAAATAGCAGACTTAAAAAAAACAAAAAAAGGGAGTTTTGCAACTAGCGCTTCAGTTCTTGAAGATCTGGCTTTCAAGGGTTATGAATTTCCGCAATTGGTCCTAGATTGGAGACAAATATCAAAATTGAAAAATACTTACTCAGACTCTTTGCCAGAGCACATTAACGTAAAAACAAATAGAGTACATACATCTTTCTTGCTTGCTGCAACAAATACCGGCAGACTTGCCTCAAGTGATCCAAACTTGCAAAATATTCCAATAAAATCAGAAGATGGAAAAGATATAAGAAAAGCTTTTGTTGCTAAAAAAGACCATGTTTTAATTTCAGCTGATTATAATCAAATTGAAATGAGAATTTTAGCAGACTTAGCAAATGTTAGAGAGCTAAAAAAAGCTTTTAAAAATGACGAGGATATTCATTCATTAACTGCGAGCCAAATATTTAACATCGATATTAAAAAAGTTAGTCAAGATCAAAGAAGAAAAGCAAAAGCAATTAATTTTGGTATCATTTATGGAATTTCACAATATGGACTAGCTAAACAAATTAATGTGTCGAATTTTGAAGCTGAAAAATTTTTAAAGTCTTATTTTACAAAGTTTCCAGAGATAAAGGATTATATGGACCAAACAATAAAATTTTGTAGAAAAAGTGGATATGTAAGTAATATTTTTGGGAGAAGATCTCATTTTACTAGTATCAACGATAAAAATTATAACATAAGAAATTTTCAAGAACGAGCAGCCATCAATGCACCTATACAGGGTTCAGCATCTGAGATAATGAGATTGGCAATGATAAGATTACATAAGAAACTCAATGATAAGAAAAACCAAAACACAAAAATGTTATTACAAATTCACGATGAACTTATTTTTGAAACCCCTAAAATAGAGGTAAAAACTGTTAGTAAAATGATCATTGATGAAATGTCTAGTGTGGTAAGCAGTGACTTTCATACTTTTTCTATACCTTTAACAGTTGATTTAAATAGCGGGTCTAACTGGGGGGCGTTACATTAACTTTAATTAGATTGCCCAAATTAGAACAATTTAGTATTTTTATAATGTGACTATGCACAAACAAACAATAGCTTTAATTGATGATGATAGAAATATTCTTACAAGTTTAAGTATCGCTTTAGAAAAAGAGGGATTTAAAGTTCAAACTTATATCGACGGTGAAAGCGCGTTGATAGGTTTAACTAGAACACCGCCAGACTTAGCTATAGTTGATATTAAAATGCCCAAAATGGATGGAGAAGAATTATTAAAAAAATTGAGAAAAAAAACTTCTCTTCCTGTAATTTTTTTAACTTCAAAAGACGATGAAATTGATGAATTACTTGGGTTAAAATTAGGTGCTGATGATTTTGTAAAAAAATCGGGGGGATTTTCTATTAAAGTTTTAATAGAGAGAATTAGAGTTCAATTAAGAAAAAAAGATACAAAAGAATCTATTGAGGAAAATAAAAGCATTATATCACATGGGAAACTTAAATTAGATCCATCCCAATTAGAATGCGAATGGGATGGAAAACAATTACCTGATAAGCTTACTACTACAGAGTTTTTATTAGTAAAAGAATTAGCAAAACGACCTGGAATTATTAAAGAAAGAGCACAATTAATGGATATAGCTTATAGAGAGGATACGGATATTGAAGATAGAACTATTGATAGCCACGTAAAAAGAATCCGAAAAAAATTTAAAAAAGTTGATCCTGAGTTTTCAGCAATTGAAACTAGATATGGAAGTGGATATAGGTGGAATGTTAGTTAATGTTTGGCAATTTTCTTAAAAATTTATCAATATTAAAGAAATTTTTATTCATTAATTTTATTTTTTTTACAATAATTGGATTATTTACATTCTTATATTTAAAAAATGTTCAACCAAATTTGATTAAAAAAAAATCCTCAAATCACATTGAAGTAATAAACAACACAATAGATAATTTGATTAGATTAGATGTAAAATTTGTTGAGGAAGATATCAGAAGATTTTTATTTTCCACAAGATTTTTATTTCAAAATCTTGACAGAGTTATATTTTTTGACAACCAATTAAATTTAGTAGGAGATACTGATACCCTCGATCTTGATCCAAGATCTTTTACCTCTAGACTTGACACTATAGAACTTGAAATTCTGAATGAAAAAAAAACAAAAGAAATAACAGAAAAAAAAAATATAAATATAGGTGAAGATAATTCAGTTTCACTTAAAGATATTTTATTTAATTATGCTGGATCAAAAAACTATGGAATTCCATTTACATTTACTCAAGAGGAATTCAATAAATTTAAACTTACAACAATTAAAAATGTTATGCTTGATGGGGATAATATTGGTTATTTAGCTATCACAGAAAATGCCAATGATGTAAAGGCTGCAATAGATGAGAGAAAATCATTCATTATAAGAACAGCATTTGCAGTTGGGTTAGTTATATTAATTTTTTCATTTGTGCTAAATAGATATTTTCTAAAACCTATCAAAAATTTAGTAAGTTATACAAAAACTATTAAAGATAAAAATCCTAAAACTACAAATATAGATACTTTAAAGTTAAGAAATGACGAATTAGGTCTTCTCTCAAATTCTTTAGATGATATGACTTATGAATTACAAAAAAGAATTTCACATGCTGAAAATTTCTCAACCGATCTTGTTCATGAGATACGTAATCCGCTTGCTTCATTAAAAAGTGCATCTGAAATTCTTCACGATACAAACGATATTGAACAAAGAGTTAAATTAATTGATATTTTATCTCATGATGTACAAAGAATCGAGAGATTAATTACAGATTATTCTCAAATGTTAAAAGATGAGGTTGCACTAAGTAAGGAAAAAATAAAAAAATTAGATGTAGAGCCTATCATTAAATCTGTAGTTGATGATTTCAACAATATAAATGAATTAAAAAAAGGGGTAAAAATTTCTTATCGAAATGATGGAAAGAATAAATACATAATAAATGGTATTGAAAATAGAATTGAACAAATAGTTGCAAACCTTTTAGATAATGCAGTTTCCTTTAGTGAAAATGGTAAAGATGTTTTGGTTAAGGTTTCAAAATCAAACAACAATGAGGTAATTTTGAATATCTTAGATGAGGGTCAAGGATTTAGAGAAAAAGATACGAATAAAATATTTAATAGATTTTATAGTAATAGACCAGATAAATTTGGACAACACTCAGGCCTTGGTTTGAATATTGTTAAAAATTTAGTTGATCTGCATAATGGATCCATCAAAGCAACGAATAGAATTGATCAAAAAGGAGCGAACATGGAAATTATATTTCCAAGGGCGTAAAGAGTTCTATTGATTAATTAATCCTTTATTGTTAAAAAAACTGTCATGAAAGATTTCAAAGTAAAAGATATATCCCAAGCTGAATTTGGTCGAAAGGAAATTTCTATAGCTGAAAGCGAAATGCCTGGTTTAATGGCTTTAAGAGATGAATATAAAGGAAAATCTCCATTAAAAGGTGCTAAAATTATAGGATGCTTACATATGACGATACAAACAGCAGTCTTAATTGAAACTTTAGTGGAATTAGGAGCAGATGTTAGATGGTCATCATGCAATATTTTTTCAACACAAGATCATGCTGCAGCTGCAGTTGCAAAAGCAGGTGTGCCAGTTTTTGCTTGGAAAGGTGAAACTGAAGAGGAATATCTTTGGTGTATTAAACAAACAATTATTGGAAAAAAAGACTGGAAACCAAATATGCTACTAGACGATGGAGGAGATTTAACAGCTATAATGCATAACGATTATAAAGATTTGTTAAAAGAAGTTAAAGGTGTTTCAGAAGAAACTACCACAGGAATAAAAGCTTTGAACAAAATGCAAAAAGACAAATCTCTGATGATACCAGCAATCAATGTTAATGACTCAGTTACCAAATCTAAATTCGATAATCTTTACGGATGTAGAGAAAGTTTGGTTGATGGTATCAGAAGAGCAACGGACGTGATGATGTCTGGAAAAATCGCAATTGTTGCTGGATTTGGGGATGTCGGTAAAGGAAGTGCAGCTTCATTAAGACAAAGTGGAGCAAGAGTTTTGGTTACAGAGGCAGATCCAATTTGTGCTTTGCAAGCTGCTATGGAAGGATATGAGGTAGTTTTAATGGATGAGGCTATAAGTAAAGCAGATATTGTAGTTACCGCAACTGGAAATAAAGATATAGTTACCGCAGACCACATGAGAGAAATGAAAGATAGGGCAATACTTTGTAACATTGGACATTTTGATAATGAAATTCAGGTTGAAGCATTAAAAAATTATAAATGGAACGAAGTTAAGCCTCAAGTGCATGAAATAGAACTACCAAGCAAAAAGAGAATAATTTTATTAGCTGAGGGTAGACTAGTAAATTTGGGATGTGCGACCGGGCACCCAAGTTTCGTTATGAGTGCATCCTTTACAAATCAAGTAATAGCTCAGATAGAATTATGGAATAACCATAAAAATTACGAAAATAAAGTTTACGTTTTGCCCAAACACTTAGATGAAAAAGTTGCAATGCTTCATCTTAAAAAAGTTGGTGCAAAATTAACAAAACTTTCAAAAGACCAAGCCGAATATATAAGTGTAGGAGTAGAGGGTCCTTTTAAACCTAATGCCTACCGCTACTAAAAGTGATAAAATAGATATATCTTCAGAAAAAAAAACAGAAGAATTAGCAAATAAATTACTTCTTAAACTAAAACCAGGAAATATAGTTTTTTTTCATGGTGAGATTGGTGTGGGTAAAACGACATTTATAAGATATCTTATAAATGGGTTTCAAAAAAAAAGGGGTATAAAAATTACTCAAGTGACAAGCCCAACATTTAATATTTTAAATGAGTATCAAATTGATCAAATAAAAATAAATCATTATGATTTATTTAGACTAAAATCAAAAAAAGAAATAAGTAATTTAGGCTTATTTGAAAACTATAAAGATATGATAACTTTAATTGAGTGGCCTCAAATTATTGAAAAAAAAAAAGGAAACTTCATTGAGTTTTTCTTTAAATACGGAAAAGATTATAAAAAAAGATTTGTTCAAATAAAAGGTTTAGAACTGTAATTCTAAGATGAGAGGATTAAAAAAAATAAAAGGGGACGCATCCTTTAGAAAATTTTTTAGAAAAAAAAATAAAAAATTGTCATCTATTTTAGTTTTTGCTGATACCGAAAAATCAAAAAACTTGCTTATCTATGATGCAATCAACAAAATCTTGAAGAAAAATGAAATTTTAGCACCAAGTTTATATAAAGAAAATTACAAAAAAAATTATATAGAGATTGAAGATTTTGGTGATAACACAATTTTTAGTATATTAAGAAGGAAAGGGGCAAATAAATATTTTTACTTCAAAAAAATTATTGAGCTATTAGAAAAAGTCCAATTAATTAAAAATAGAAATATTCAAAATTTCAAAAAAAAAAATTATAGGATACCAATTTATACTAAAGAAATACTAATAAACGAGGCAAATTTATTTTGTGATTGGTACGTGACTAATAATTTGCTCAAATGTAATCGAAGTAAATTTAAACTAATATTTAAAAAAATAATAAAAAAACTCGCAAACAATTTAAAATTAAAAAACGAAGTTTTTGTTCATAGAGATTTTCATGTTTCAAACTTGATGTTAGTAAAAGATCAAATAGGAATTATAGACAGTCAAGATGCATTAATTGGAAATAAAGCCTATGACTTAGCATCATTGATAGATGATGTCAGATTCGAAACTTCAAAAAAATTTAAAGATAAAGTTTTTAAAATTTATATAAAAAAACAAAAAGAATTAGATAAAGATAAATTTAAAAATGATTTTGAAATTTTATCAATTCTTAGAAATCTTAAAATAATTGGAATTTTTAATCGTTTGGCAATCAGAGACGGCAAAAAAAATTATTTAAAATTAATACCTTATGCCTGGAAGTTAATTGACTCTAGGATTAATGAAAATAGAATATTTCACGATTTAAAGAATCATCTAAATAAAAATTTAAAAAAATTTTAATGAAAGTAAATACGGCTTTAATACTTTGTGCAGGATTTGGCAAAAGACTGAGTCCGTTAACTTTAAAAAATCCTAAGCCGCTTCTTCAATTAAGAAACAATGTAACGATGTTAGAAGATTGTATAAATTTAATTATAAAGCTTGATATAAAAAAAGTTTTGCTTAATACCTACCATCTAGGAGATCAACTTCACAAGTTCGTAAAAGACAAAAATTTTCAAATAGATATTCAAATCATTGATGATGGTAAAGAAATCTTAAATACTGGTGGAGGTATTTTAAATATGATGAATTATTCAAATGATGATGATTTTTTAATTTTTAATCCAGATACGGTTTGGAGTGAGAAATATATCAATGAGATCAGCAAAATGCAGAGTTTATATTTTTCAAATAAATTTAAGAACTGTCTTCTTGTTGTAAAAAAAAGTTTAAGTTTTGATAAATCGCTTAAAGGAGATTTTGAATTAAAAAATAATTTATTAATAAAAAATGCTAGGAAAGAATTCATTTATATTGGATGCCAGATTTTGAATAGATCTTTGCTAAAACAATATAGGGTAACTAATTTTTCTATATCAGAAATTTGGAGTAAGTTATTAAATAAAAACGAATTAATGGGTTTTGAGAGTCTTAATGATTTTTATCATTTAACCAATCTAGAAATTTTTAAAAAGTTAAAAGACTCTTAGCTCTTTTTTGATCAAGATATTTACATTCTGAAATTTTAAGATTATTTCCAAATTTAATTAATAAAGGGTTCCCGGTGGGAATTTCTAGTTCGGATATTCTTTTATTATCTAATTTAAACAAAAATTTACATAAAGCTCTTATAGAATTTCCATGAGCAGAAATTAAAACATTTTTACTAAGCAATTTTTCTTTAATTTCTTCATTAAAATATTTTAGCACCCTTTCGTAAGTGTCTTTTAAAGACTCAGTATCTGGTATTTGTTTTTTTGGAATTTTTTCATAGATTTTAATATTTTTGGGATGATAAGGGCTATCTTTACTTAAAGGTGCAGGCCTTAAATCCCATGATCTTCTAAATTCAAAAACCTTATCTTTCCCGAGTTTTTTGGTGGTTTCAATTTTATTTAGACCTGTAAGAGCTCCATAGTGCCTCTCATTTAGCTGCCATGCAGCTGTAAAATTACTTTTATCATTTAAGCTAGTTTTTATTATCTTGAGTGTATTATTTGCTCTTAATTGTAGAGACGAATAAAAAAAGTCTATTTTCAAATTTTGATCTTTGATTAAAATTCCAGCTTTTTTAGCCTCGTCTTTACCATTTTCTGAAAGGTCAACGTCAACCCACCCAGTAAATCTGTTTTCTAAGTTCCATACACTTTGTCCATGCCTTACTAATATTAAATTACTCATATTATTATTTTTAAAATATATTAATAAAATAAACTATATAATTTTATGATAAAATTCTTTTTAAAAAAAAAATTACTTTTTTATTTTATCAACTTTTTAGTTATATTTTTATATGTTTTTCCAGGTAGTATACTTGGTCTAATTGTCTATAATGATATTAGTGTACAACCTCAAGTAACACCCGATTTAGTTATATCCTCAAATCATTTTTTTGTTTTTTTGTTTTTAACATTAGTTGGCTTCTTAAGCTATTTAGACACTATAGATCGTAAAAAACTTATAATCTATTTGATATTCTTATCAATAATTCTTGAAATTTTTCATTTAGCAATTCCTGAGAGAAGTTTTCAATGGTCTGATTTATTTGGAAATTTAATCGGGGTCTTAGTTGTAATTTTCTTAAACAATCTTATAAATAAATATGGATTTTTTAAAAAATAAATTAATCTTTATTTTTTATTTCTTAATAGTTGGATGTTCATCAATTCCTGTAAATACTTCAAATAGTTGTTCAATCTTTAATGAAAAGTATCTATGGTATAAGCACACAAAAAAAGTTGAGGATAAATGGGGTACTCCGATTTATATACAGCTTGCAATAATTAAAATGGAGTCTGATTTTGATTGGTTGGCAAAACCTCCTAGAAAAAGAATATTTAAAATTATTCCTTATAAAAGACCATCAAGTTCATTAGGTTATTCTCAAGCAGTGAAAGGTACTTGGGAGCAATATAAACAAGAAACAGGTAATAAATTGGCGACCAGAGTAAGATTTAAAGATAGTGTCGACTTTATTGGTTGGTATACAAATAAATCAGAATCTATTTTAAAGATCTCAAAAAAAGACGCATTTAAGCAATATCTTGCTTACCATGAGGGATGGGGAAATTTTAAAAATTACGAGAAAAATAAAAAAGTTATTCAATTAGCGCGGAAAGTGAAAAAACAGTCAGATATTTATAGAAAACAATTATCTAAATGTAAAAATTCACTTAATAAAAAAAAATATATTATTTTTTAGTAAGTTCTTTTTTCAATTCAAGATCTATTATATCAATTCTTTTAGTATTTTTTGCTAAAGCCAAATACATTGAAGGGGTAACATATAAAGTAAAGAAAGTTGAAATTATCATACCTCCCAAAATGGTAGCTCCCACAGCTAATCGTGAACCCTCACCGGCTCCTGGACCAATATTCCCAATAACTAGAGGTATCATTGCGATCATTGTGCTCAAAGATGTCATGATTATAGGACGAAATCTTACTTCACAAGCTTCTTTTACTGCTAAATCAATACTTTTTCCTGTAGTTCTTATTCGATTAGCATAATCTACGATTAAGATACTGTTTTTAGTGGATATCCCAATAAGTATAATGAGAGCAATCTGAGAAAAAATATTTACTGAACTATTCAAAAATAAAATAAATACTAATCCACCAAAAATAGCCAAAGGAACAGTCAAAACTATAATGAATGGATGAATGAAAGAGTTAAATGTTGCTGCCATTACTAAGTAGGCTGTAAGCAGGGCTAGTGCAAAAATTATAAACAACTCATTGCTAGTTTCTTTAATTTCTTCTGATTTACCTTTCCAAGTAATTTGATTTTTTGGGGCTAAATCTGACATGACGTCTTCAAAGAATTTGATTGCTTCAGTTAAAGTATATCCTTCATTAATATTCGCAGATATTGTAACTGCTCTTTGTCTATTGTATCTTGCAAGTTGTTTTGCAGAACCTTCTTCTTTAAAACTTACTAAATTTGATAATGAAATTAGTTTTCCATTTGTTTCAGAACGAACAAAAATTTTAGAAACCCCCTCTTTGTTCCTTCTATCAGATAAATATTGCTGAACTATAATTGGATATTCCTTGCCTAATTTGTTGAAAGTTGTGACTTTTTTTCCACCATAAAGAGTCTCAAGTGTTTCTCCAATAGCTCTTGTTGAAATACCTAAATCTTTAGCTTTATTCTTATTAACTACTAATTTTATCTCAGGTTTATTTCGACTGTAATCAGATTCAATTCTTGAAAGATTCTTATTAAATCTTAATTTTTTTATCACTTTTTTTTGTATCTCTTCAAGTTCTTCATATGTGCTTCCATAAATAACCATTTGCACTGGTTTATTATAATTAGAAATTCTAATTGATTGTGGAGATATTGGGAATGCAAGAGCCTGAGGCAGTGTAACAATTTTCCCTATAGCCTCTCTTAAAACAACTTGTTGTCCCTTCTCTCTATTTTTCCAATCATCTAAAAGTGCAATTATAATAAAACTGTTATATGAATTTGCAGAACTGCCAAAACCTGGCACTCTCATGATGAATCTTGAATACGGACTATCATCGGCCTGTAAAAGTGGAATTAATCTAGCTTCAACTTTTTGTGCCTGTTCTTGAGTGTATTCAAAAGAACTGCCTTCATCAGTTGCACCAATAATCAAGTAAGCACCTCGATCTTCCATTGGCAATAATTCTTTTTTTGAGAAACTAAATAATAATATAGAACAAATAATTATAAAAATTATAAATACACTAACCAATTTTGTTTTATGAGCAACTGTATCTAAAGTTTCTTTATAAAACTTTGCAAAGCTTAAGAATATTTTTTCAAATTTCTGTATAAAAATTTTCTTCGTAATTTTTTTACTTAAAAATTTACTTGCAAGCATAGGCGATAAAGTAAGAGCAACAAATGATGAGACTACTATTGAAAATGATAATGCAATTGCTGTTTCTCTAAACAATGTTCCTGAAATTCCCTCAATAAAAATTAGAGGTAAAAATACAGCTACCAAAATTAATGTTGTTGCAATAATTGCAAAAGAAATTTGTTTAGAACCTTTGTAAGCTGCAACTAATGGCGTCTCCCCATTTTCTATACGTCTGTAAATAGCATCTGTCATAATTACTGAGTCATCAGTAATTATTCCAATTGCTAAAATAAAACTTAAAAGTACGAATATATTTATCGATAATCCAAAAATATAAAGACCTAAAAAAGATGCTATCAAGCTTACAGGAAGAGCAATTGCTGGAACAATTACAGCCTTGAGATTTCCAAGAAATAAATAAATAATTAGTACTACTAAGACAAAGGCAATTAATAGCGTTTTGTACACTTCTTCAATTGCAGCTTCCACATAGTTTGCTCTATTAAATGAAACCCTTAAATCTAGTTCACTTGGTAAAGATTTTTTAACTTCTATTATCTTTTTTTTAATATCTTTAGATAGCTCGACAGTTGAGGCTCCACTTCTAGCATAAATACCAATGCCTACAGTTTTTAAATTTACTTGATCCTTTGTTTGAGCTTTAAAAAGTGTTTTTTCAGAAACAGGTCCAAATTCAATATCAGCGACATCAGATAACAAAATGACTTTATTATTTGTTTTTTTTATTGGTAATTGTTTTATTGAATTTATGTCATTATATGATTTATCCAAGTTCAATGTCAGGTCAATGTTATTTGCTTCAAGGGTGCCAGCAGGAAGACTTATATTTTCTCCACGCATTGCAATTTCAACTTCTTTAATGGTTAAATCATTTGCGGCAAGTTTGATTGGATCTATCCAGACTCTTATACTCAACTCTCTTAAACCACCAACTAAGATTCTTCCAACATTTTTTATACTAGAAAATTGATCAACCAAATATCTCTCAGCATAATCTCCTAGTTCGAGATCACTCCAAGTTGCGGACGACAAAGATAACCACATAGTTGTAGTAAAACCCGCAGCCCTTTTTAATATTTGAGGAGGGTCAGACTCTGATGGTAGATTATCCACAACTCTTGCAACTCTCTCTCTGATATCATTAGCAGCATTATCTAAATCGATACTAGTATCAAATTCTACATTTATTGTACTTCTTCCATTTTCAGATTTAGAGTCTATATTTTTAATACCTTCGGCTCCTCCAATAACATCCTCAACTACTTGAGTAACTTCTTGATCTACTATTGATGCGGATGCAGATGTATAATTTACTTGTACCTGAACAACAGGCGGTTGAATTCCGTTTGGTAATTCTCTTACTGGTAATTTCCAAAAGACAAATAAGCCAAAAATAATCAAGATTAAAGACATTACCCAAGAAACAGCTGGTCTTTTTATACTTAGTTCAGTAATAAACATTTATTTTGTAATAGGTTTAATTTTTCCTTTGGGTCTTACTTTTTTTAATCCTTCTGCAACAACTATTTCACCCTCAGTTAACCCAGAAATTATCTCAATATTTTTGTTACTCCTCAGACCTGTTTTAACTTCAGTTTTATTTGCAATATTTTCCTCATTTATTTTATAAACATAAGCTTTATCACCCTCTATCATTATACTTGTATCAGGTACACTTAATGAATTTCTAAGGTTAAATTTTACACTTACCTCTAATAGAGATCCCGAGATTAGTTCAAGATCGCTATTTTCAACTTTTATTCTTGATAAAATACTTCTTGTATCTGCATTTATCCTGCTCGATACAAAATCAACTTCACCTGAAAAGGTTTTATTTTTAAAACTTGATAACTTTACTTCAACCGGAAGACCTTTTTTAATATATGCGGAATAATTTTCTGGAATCTTAATATCTGAATAAATTGTTGAGTTATCATCTAAAGTTATAATAAATATATTATTAGATATAAGAATATCTTCAGTTATACCAGTATAACCAAGGACCCCGCTAAACGGAGCTGTAATATTTCCACTTTTTAATTTTATTAGAAGATCACCTTTTTTAACAAAATCTTTTAATTTAAAGTCTTCAAAAAGATCATCTTTCTTAATTTTAAAAGTTTCAGATTTTTTTGAAATCGCAGTACCAAATGTTTCTATTTTTTCAGCAAATTCTTTTTTTACAACTTCAGTGACAATTATTCCTGGAGGAGGTCTTTTACTAAATTTTTTTTTAAAATGATTTCCAATCATTGTTCTACCAATAATCACAGTTGCAATGATTAGAAAAAAAATTAAAATAATAGATATAGTCTTTGTAGATCTTTTCATACTTTACTTAAATTAACCCGTATTCAGCCCAAGAGCCATCATAAATACAAGATCGATATTTATCATTTATTAGAGAATAAGCTAGTGCCAAAACACACGCAGTAACTCCTGAACCACATGAAAATACTACATCCTTTTCTCTTATATTTTTTAAGCAAGTTTTAAAAACGGACTCAAGTTCTTTTTTATCTTTAAAAGTTTTATCTTTATTTAAACATTGATTAAAAGGAATACAAAAAGAATTTTTGATATTTCCACTTCTTAGGCCTTTTCTTGGTTCTTCAATTTTACCCTCAAATCTTTCTCTACTTCTAGCATCGATCACTTTAAATTTTTGAATATTAATATTTTTATCGATTGCTTCTTTAGTTTTAACTAATTCTTTATTTTCTACACTTAAATAATTCGTTTTTTTATAATCAAATATCTCATCAGTAACTTCTCTTTTCTCTTTAATCCATTTTTCAAGGCCTCCATTTAAAACACTCACCAACTCGGGATCGTGACCAAAATAGATAAAATTAAACCAACAACGGCAAGAACTTATAACATCAGAATTATCATAGATAATTATTCTATCATCTTTATCGATACCCATATTTGAAACAATTTTATCCCAATTATTTTTTTCAACTAACATGTGAGGTAAATCTGTATCTTGTTTTGAATTTGCATCTAAATCAAAAAAGATAGCATTGAGTATATGTTTTAATTTATACTCTTCGTATCCGTTCCTGTTTACTTGAGGCATGTGCCAAGAACAATCAATAATTTTTACTTTATCTAAATTTTTTTCTAACCATTCTGTTTCAACTAATGACATTTACCTTTTTTCTAAATATTTTTGATGGTATTCCTCTGCAGGAGAGTAGTTCTTTATTAAAGAAATTTTCGTTACTACTTTGTTAGACAATCTATCATTAACTTCCTTCAATACTTTTTTTGCAATTTCTTTTTGATTATCGTTTAAATAAAAAATTTCACTTCTATATTGAGTTCCAAAATCAGGCCCTTGAGAATTTAGAGTTGTTGGATCATGAATTTGAAAAAAAATTTTTAAGATTTTTTCATAGGATATAATTTTTTCATCAAAATCAAGTTTTACCACTTCAGCATGATTTGTATTTCCTGTACAAACTTCTTTATAGGTTGTCTTGGAGGTAAGACCCCCACAATATCCTACTTCTGTTTTAATGATACCTTCAATTTTACTAAACTTAATTTCTGGTCCCCAAAAACATCCAAGAGCTAAAACTGCTATTTCCATTGATTAAAACATAAATTAATTTACAAATTATTATTATGCTAAGTAAAAATCAATTAGGTTTTTTGTTCATGTTCATGTCCGTTTGTGCCTTTTCTGTAATGGATATAATCGTAAAGTGGTCAGTTGATTACCCAATTGGACAAGTTTTATTTTTTAGAGGGTTTTTTGGAATAGTTTTTTATCTATTTGTAATACCAAGAGACAGATTGCATAATTTTTATGTAACCAAAAGAGCTAGGCTTCATTTTTTAAGATGCCTTTCAGGTTTAATTGCCCTAATTTCTATTTTCATAGCATTAAGGAGCTTACCACTTGCAACAGTTGTTAGTATTTCATTTGCTGCACCAATTTTTACAACTATTTTTTCAATATTTTTATTAAGTGAAAAAGTTGGCCTTTATAGATGGCTTGCAGTTTTAGTAGGTTTTGTAGGAATTATAGTGATTACTGAGCCAGGAATTTCTTCTTTAAACATATATTATGTTTTTCCAATTATATTTTGTATAGGATTATCTTATGTAGCTATAGCGATAAGACAATTGTCCACATCAGAACCAGTATGGTTAATCTCTTTTTATTTTTCTTTATCAATAATGCTGTTGAGTTTTTTTACTATTCCCCAAGGCTGGATAATGCCAGATTTTAATGATTTTTTATTATTATCAATGATTGGGATATTTGGAGGAGTAGCAAATTTGTGGCTCAGTCAGTCATATAAGTATTCAGAAGTTTCATTGGTTACACCCCTAAAGTATCTGGCATTAGTTTTTGCTATTATTTTTGGATATTTAATATGGGGTGAAATTCCAACTTTAAAAACATTATTCGGCGCATCATTGGTGATTATTTCTACCATGATTATTTTTAGAAGAGAGATTTACAAAAAAAAAACTTTTGCATCTGAAAAGTTTAATGACTGAATCACCAGGTTATTGGAAGGAAGCTAAAAAATATTTATCTAAAAAAGATAAAATCATGGCTAAATTAATTACAAAATACAAAAGCCCCTCAGAAACGATTTTAACAACCAGAAAAGATATTTTTTTTTCTTTATGTAAGAGTATTGTGGGACAACAAATAAGTGTTGCTGCAGCAAACTCTGTTTTCTCAAAATTTAAAAAAAAATGTAAGAATAAGATAAAACCCCAGGTCATTAAAAAACTGACTTTTTTTCAATTAAAAAGTTGTGGATTAAGTCGTCAAAAAATTCTTGGTATAAAATCTTTATCAGAAGAGATGATTAATAAATCATTTAAGCCAGAATTGATAAAAAAAATGAGTGATGAAGAAGCTATTGTTTATCTTTCTCAATTAAGACAAATAGGAAGGTGGTCAGCAGAAATGATACTCATATTCACTTACAACAGGCCAAATATTTGGCCAGTGCAAGATATAGGCTTGTTAAGAGCTATTTCAAAAAATTATAAAAAAGAATATTTACCACCGGAAAATTATATTAAAAGGTTAAGAAAAAGATTTTCACCATATTGTTCAGTTGCTACATGGTATTTATGGAGAAGTATAGATCCTGAGCCTATTCAATACTAAATCCCTCTACTATTTGCATATGTCTTTTTGTAGTTGGTTTAGCTATTTTCCAGCCTTCCTGATACTCTTTTGAACTATGACACTCTAAAGCTTTTTCATAACTTGGAAATTCCCAAATTACAGTTCTGATAAAGTTGTCACCATCGTATTTTTTATAATTACCACCTCTTACCAAGGGGACTCCGCCAAAACTTTTAACAATTGGGAATATAGTCTCCACATATTTTTTATAATTTTCTTGATTTTCTATTTTAGTATAAAGACTTATCCAGTAACCTTTTTTCATTCTAGTCTATCCATTCTTTATAATTATTAATATTATCTTGCAAGTATCCAGGCAATCTATCTAATGAAATATTTTCCAACTTTAGTCCATCACCAATTTTATTAACTTTTTTATCAACGGTTAAGTCATAGAGTGCACGTTTAGTTTTTATTATTTGGTTTATTTCCTTTTTTGACATTGGATTTTCATCAAATTCTCTATGATGAAGATAGGATTTTAATTTATATTCAATTTTATCTGGAGTTTTCAAATTCGAAAAATGCCAACCACCATTATCTATGAGCTTAATATTCATATACTTTGTTTTTGAGAAAAGAGTATCAACCCTATAAAAAGGATATTTTTTATCCTTAATATTTCTTAACCATTGCGGGGATTTTAAATTTTTCATTTTACACGCTTTAGTTCCAGCCCAAATAAGTTTTGGTAATTTAAGATTGAATTTGTAATAAAACATTTCTTGTTTAAAAAGAATAATTTTTTGGTGAATATTTTTTACATTTAATATTTCTAAATTTGGTATTTCATCTACATCTGAGATTAGAATTAAATCTTCTTTGTCAGCTTCCTTTAATCCATTCAAGATAAAATTTCGCTGTCCATTTTCTCTATAGGCTGCATTAAGTATAAATTTTCTTGATTTTTCGTCATGACTATCTTCACTAAAAATTTTCTCAATTTCAATTGGTATCTTGTCATATACAAGATAAATTATTTTATCTTTAAATTTTTGAAATTTATTTAAATCAAATTGTAGATCTCTTCTTTCACCTCTATGAGTATAAACACTTTCAACAATCACAAAGTAGTCAACATATTTATCTAGCACATTGAATCTAAGGTCTAAAACGACTTCCTCGTCAAAATACATAAAACAATCAAAAATTTTCATTAATACTTTTTAATCTTTTTTAATTTTTTTTATATGATAAAAAAATATATGGCAGATAAATTAATTATAAGTTTTGAAGAATATACTAAAATTGTTGAAAAATTAGCGATTCAAATCCACAACAAATATAAACCAACAGTTTTAGTAGGAATAATGAGAGGAGCAGCGCCAATAATCGATATTTTATCTAGAATTTTAAAACTGCCGACAGCGTATATAGTAATTCAAAGTTATTCTGGAAAAGGGACTGAGGATAAGCAGGGTCAGCTAATTTTTGCGAGAGAAATTAGCTCGCTTGCTAGGGATAACGATTTTAATAGAGTTCTGTTAGTTGATGATTTGTCAGATACTGGTTTGACTCTTAATAAAAGTATAGAATGGTTAAGAAATTATGGACCAACTAAAGATTTTATAAAAGAAGTTAAAACGGCATGTCTATGGAAAAAAAAATCATCAACTTTTGAACCAGACTTTTGTCCAATTAAGCTAAATTCTGATCCATGGATAGTTCAACCCACTGAACATTATGAGGAAATATCTATAAGTGAAATTATAAAAAAAAATAAGTAGGGCTAATATATTAGCCCTACTTGATATTGAATTTACTAAGCAACCGCAAAACTTACAACACTTAATATTGCTACAACCCATATTGCTGGTGATGTACTTGAGAATTTACCAGTAAAGATTTTTATCAAAGCATAAGATACAAAAGCCAAAGCAATTCCATTGCTAATGCTATAAGTCAAAGGCATCGAGATCATAGCAAGTATCGCAGGAGCAGACTCTGAAATATCGTTCCATTCGATATCAGTAATATTTCTTATGAATAAAACTGAGACGAAAAGTAAGGCTGCACCGTCAATTTGTTTTGGTAAGCTTGTTGCTAAGGGTGCAAAAAATATACATGCTAAAAATAGTATCCCTATAACAAGTGAAGTCATTCCAGTTTTTCCACCAGCTTTAACACCAGCTCCTGACTCAACATAACTAGTCACAGTCGTAGTTCCCATCATTGCACCTGCTACTGTACTTACACTATCAGATAACATCGCTTTGTTAATATCTTGCACTTTACCATCTTTACCAACTTTACCTGCAACGTTTGCAACAGATGTGAGAGTTCCCGCTGTATCAAAGAAGTCAATAAATAACAAAGTAAAAATTACTGTCGACATTCCTGCTGTCATTGCTGCAGAAAGGTCAAATTCAAAAAGATATGACATCGACGGAGGTGCACTCGCAATTCCATTAAATTTAGCAAGACCACTTGCCCAAGCGATAATACTAAAGACTAAAATACCGATGATTATATTTCCTTTTACATTCATTTTATCTAGTACGATTATTGCAATGAATGTTGCACATCCCAATAAAACTAAAGGATCACTCAAATTTCCAAGTTGAACTAAGGTCACAGGATTATCAACGACAACCTCCATAATTTGTAAACCAATAATTGCCAAGAATAATCCTATACCGGCTCCGATCCCTAATTTTAAACTTTTTGGAATTGAATTAATTAGCCATGCACGGATTGGTGTAAGTGATATAATTAAAAACAAAACTCCAGCAACTAGAACCGCACCTAAAGCTTCTTGAGGAGTGTATCCCATACCAGCACAAACTCCAAAAGCTACAAATGCATTAATACCCATACCCGGTGCTAGTCCAATTGGCCAAGTTTTTCCGTAAAACGCCATTATAAAACAAGCTAAAGCAGTTGCTAAAATCGTTGCCGTATATACTGCTCCAAAATCAAAGAATCCTTTCTCAGGACCGGCGAATTCTCCTGATAAGATGAATGGATTTAAAAACATTATGTAAGCCATTGTTAAGAACGTAGTAGTTCCCGCAATTACCTCTGTTTTAAAATCTGTTTTATGTTTTTTATATTCAAAATATTTTTCAAGCATTAATCCTCCTATGGATCGAAAAATAATTGATTCTCTTTTATATTACTCGTTAAAACTAATTCTTATTAACAATTTTCAACCCACAAGTTTATATTTATGTCATTATTAGGCTGTTATCATTTAGTTATGAAAAAAATTAAGATTTCAACTATATGTGTCTTTTTAATATTTTCTTTACTTGGTTGCCAGACAATTAAACAAAAGACTGACGCTATAGTTGAAAAGGAAAATAAAAAATTAAGTGCGTTCATAGGTAATTCCTCTGAGGATTTAAAAAAAAGCTTAGGTAGTCCAGATGAGGACTTTAAAAATGAAAAAGGAAATTTAGTCTTAATTTATAACACAAAAAAATATGGAATTCCTTGTGAAAGAAGATTTGAGGTAAACTCAAAATTGATTGTTATTGGTTTTGTTTCTAACGGTTGCTTTTGATTACTTGCGGAGAATCTATCTCCGCAAGTAAGGAGTACTTATCTAATTTCAATAAGTTTTCTTTTTTTATGCTCTGGAACAATTCTTTCACAAGATATTGTTAATAGACCGTCTTTTAATTCAGCTCCATTTACTTTCACATCATCAGCTATAGTAAATGATCTAGCAAACTGTCTTTGCGAGATACCTTTGTGAATTATTTCTCCATCAGCATTATTATTTTCAGTTTTATTAACTTGTTTTGTTTTTACAGTTAATAAATTATCTTCAAACTCAACTTCAACATCATTTTTGCTAAAACCAGCCAAAGCAACTTCAATTGCATAATTATCCTTACCAGTTTTTCTGATGTTATAAGGTGGGTAATTTGACTGCATAGTCAAAGAACCATTACCAAGCATATTTTCAAATTGATCAAACATATCGTCAAAACCAATTGAAAAAGGTCTTAGTGAGTTAAATATAGATAAATCCTTACTTGTCATAATATCCTCCTTTGTTAAGCAAGTTTATTTATTGTTAGCCCCATTAGGCGACCAACATAACTTATATGGGAGTTATTTGATTTTTTTCAAGATGCTAAATTTTAATTTTTTCAGAGATCTTTAATATAAATGCATAGTCAAAAGATATTTCTTCAATAGCACCATCTCTACCTGACTTACCTCCATGGCCCGCATTCATTTCAGTTTTTAACAAAAGTAAATTATTATCTGTTTTAAAATCTCTAAGTTTGGCTGTAAATTTTGCTGGCTCATCGAACAACACTCTATTATCACTTAAGCTTGTCGTAATTAATATGTGAGGGTAATCCATTTTTTTTATATTGTTATATGGGGCATAAGAATAAATGTAATCGAAATGCTCTTTTTTGTCTTTTGCATTTCCAAATTCATCAAATTCCCCAATCGTTAGTGGTAAAGAATGGTCTAAGTTAGTAGTTAAAGAGTCAACAAATGGCACAGCCATAACAATTCCAAGAAATAATTCTGGTGATTGATTGACTACCGCACCCATCAATAAACCACCAGCTGATCCCCCCATACCAATAATTTTTCCTTTTGATGAATAACCTTTTTCAATTAAAAATTTTGCGACGTGTATATAATCCTCAAACGTATTTTTTTTATTGAGAAGTTTTCCCTCTTTCCACCATTTCATTCCTCTTTCCATTCCTCCTCTAATGTGCGCTGTTACCCATATAATATCTCTATCAATTAAACTTAATCTAGATGAGGAAAATTCTGGTGTCATTGAACTTCCATATGATCCATATCCATATAAAAGTAAATTTGCGGATCCATCAATTTTTGTTTTTTTGTGTCTAGTGATTGTAATCGGAACCAATCTTCCATCATGTGATGGGCACTCTAATCTTTCAACTATATAGTCATTTGGATCATGACCAGATGGGATTTCTTGTTCTTTAACTAATTTTTTTTCTTTTGTTTTTAAATTATATAAAAAAGTCTTACCTGGTGTTTTAGGAGATGAGTATGATAAGTGAACTAAGTCAGTATTCCTATCTCTTTGTATTAATGAAACATTAGGCACAATTACGGACTCATCAGAAAATTTTAATTCTTCCTCTATTCCCGTTTGATTATTTCTAACAAATAATTTTGCCAATGCATCTGACTTTTCCCCCCTGATGATCCAATTATTTAAAAAGATTAATCCTCCAATTAAAACTTCATCTTTAGCAGCAACAAAAATCTCCCATTTTTGATTAGATAAATTATCACATCTCTCAATTTTAAAATCTTCAGCGTTATCATTGGTATGACAATAAAAATATCCACCCCAGGAATTGATAGAATAAATTACGCCTTTTTTTCTTTTTTTTATTAATTTTGGTTCTGGATTTTTTTCTGTGGCCTCAAAGTAATATTGTTCGGATGTATTATGATCAGATGTGGTTATAAAAAAATATTTTTCATCCGAACTCAAACTTATGCCTACAGTAAATGCTTCACTTTTCTCCTCAAAAATAAGCTCATCATCCTTGATTGATGATCCAATTTTATGTCGAAATATTTTTCGCGGCCTATGAAATTTATCCAGCTTTGAATAAAAAAAATACTTGTCATCCAAACTAAAAGCGATACTTCCGCTTGTATCTTCTATTTTTTCAGTTACTAATTTTCCTGAGGAAAGATCTTTTATATAAATTGAATAATATTCAGAGCCTTTCAAATCTAAAGAGTAACCTAAAAGTTTATCATTATAACTTACCTCTAAATCACCCACACCAAAATATTCAGTTCTTAATTTTTCTTTTTCCGTATCACCATTCCAATATTCTTCGGTTACATTACTACCAATTTTGTTTCTAAGTTTTATTGAATAATTTCCAGCTGCAGTTGTTTTAGTCCAATATTCATACTTTTTATCTTTAAATTTTAAGGACTCATCATCTAACTTAATTCTACTTTTTATCTCATTAAATAAAATTTTTTGACATTTTTTTGTGTCTTTTAAATTATGTTCTGTAAAATTGTTTTCATCCTCAAGATATTTCTTTACATCTGGAAGTAATTTGGAACTATCTTTTAAAACCTCAAGAATGTTATCTTGATGGATCCAACTATAATTATCTTCCCATGTCGTATTGTGACAAGATTTAATCTCTGGTTTTTTTTGAAGTTGTGGTATTTTCATTATGTTAAAAATATATGAATATAATAATTTATACAGTGGTTATATTAACCATTTTTTATTTTCTACTACGTTTGATATCTAACATTTCCTCTAGAAAAATTTCGAAGGGCCTTAGATTTTTAATTATATTGGGATTATTTGCTTTAGCGATTTTGTTTGCAATTGGCGGGAAATTTTTATTAACCCTTCCTCTTACTTTGGCAAGTTTAGCACTATTGAAACTAAAAGGTTTATCTATTTTTCAATTAATTTCTCTTTTTAGGCTCATTCAAACCTTAAGAAGATCTGGACGTTTTTCTTTTAATCAGACAGGCTCAAATAACGTATCTTCTATTTCTGTTTCAGAGGCATATAAAATTTTAAACTTGGACATGAATAAAAAAATTACAAAAGAGGATGTAAATCAAGCATATATTAAAATACAAAAAAAAATTCATCCTGACATTTCTCCTGAAACCTCGAGATTATCCTCAATTGTTAATGAAGCAAAAGATATTGTATTAAACGATATTTCTTAATCAGTAATTTCTTTAAATTTTTCAAAAATTGTTTGTGGATCTATTTTGTCTTTGCCTAAAGTTTTGTGCGAGACTGTTTTTTCTCCTTTTGGGATAATGGGAAACATTTTTGTACTATAATTTCCATAAATTAAGGGTGTATCAGCCATTAAAGTAATTGTTTTAATTCCCAAAGCTGAAGATAAATGACTAAAGCTCGAGTCGTTACAGATAGATACATCGCAATTCTTAATTACCGGTAAAATCTCATTGATAGATAAATTATCCAAACGAGTACAAAAATTTTTGAATCTAGACTGCAAAATTATATTTAATATGTCCTGTTCTTCATTTGCCTTACCTGTTGCAAGAAAAAATTTGCAGTTTTTAATTTTTGATATCTTATCTATTACACTTAAAAAAGTTTTTGCAGGAATTCTTTTTGTTGGTCCAGAGCCACCTATGCCCAATAAAATATTCATTTTATTTTTATCTATTTGAAATTTTTGTATTGCTTTAGAAATTGAATCATTATTTATTTGAACTTCAGGATCTTCATTAATATCTAGATCTAAATTTGTTTTTAAGAATTTTTTAGGAACTTCAATTATGTGCTGTCCAGTTTTTGTGAATAATGGATATTGAAAAATTTTTGGAATACCAGACATTTTTGCGATTAGGTAAAATCTAAGAGATGAATTGAATATAAAAATTTTATCAAATTTATGTTTTTTTAAATCATTAACTAGATTGAAAATACCGAAAAAACCATCATGTTTATTATTATTTTTATTATCTCTTTCTAAAATTAGGATCTTATCAATATAGTCAGTCTGATGTAAATATTGGTGAGCTTTAGAGTTTTCCTTAACCAATATACTTATTGGTGAATTAAATTTTTTTGACAAAGCCTTAATAAATGGCAAGAAAATTACGGTATCCCCAATACCCATTCTGCTCTGAACTGCTAATATTTTCATATGGTATTTATAAACTTTACTGAGTATATTTTTATATAAATTTTTATTATGACAAAAATAAGTGGAATTTTTGCAGCCTCTATGTCAGTTCTAAATTCTGATTTAAGCCTAAATATTGACAAAACCATCGATCATGCTGATATGTTAATAGATCAAGGTTGTCATGGAACAGCAATATTTGGAAGTACTGGACAAGCACAGTTAATTTCAATATCTGAAAAAATAAAATTATTAAATCAATTATCGAAAAGCAGATATAGAGATAAACACTTGATTGGAACTGGCTTAAACTCTTTATCTGAAACAATTAATTTTATGAAGATTGCAAATTCTCTAAATTTTAAAAAATTTTTGATTATGCCTCCAGCTTACTATAATTATGGTGATACAGATGTGATTGAATTTTATTCAAAAATTTTAGCCTATATCCCCGAAAGTCAAATTATATTATATAATTTTGAAAAATTATGCGGATATAAATTTAGCGTTGAGTGCGTTAAAAAATTAGTTAGTAAATTTCCTGGTCAAATTGTAGGAGTTAAAGATAGTACCTATAATTTGTATGATAAACTTGATATCAAAAATTTTTCAATTTTTCCTGGTTCAGAATTGAAATTATTGAAGGGTCTAGAATTAGGTTGTTCAGGGATTATTACAGCTACTTGTAATGTGACTGCAGATTTATCTAGAAAAGTTTATGATGATTTTATTTCAGGTAAAAAACAATCGGTTAACAAAAAATTATGCGATGTAAGAGAAGCTTTTGATAAATATAATCTTATTTCAGGCTTACACAGCTTTTTTTGTAAAGAAAAGGACATTTATAAAAATATTTTACCACCTTTACGACTCCTTAATGAAAGGGAGCAAAAAGATTTATTTATGAATTTAAAAAGTTTGAATTTTCAACTTAAACCACAAAAGGCGGCATAAATGCATTTAGCAAGGTTTTTGAATAAAGTTTTTAAAAAAGGAGGCTTCATTTTAACTGATGCAAATTCAAAAGATTATATTATTGGAGAACCAAGTGAAAATCCTATTAAACTAAAAATTTTAAATAAAAATCTACATTATAAATTGTTATTCCACCCTGATTTGTATTTTGGTGAGGCATATACCAATGGTGAAATTGCCATAGAAAACGGTACGCTTACAGATTTTTTAGATCTTGCCTTAATGAATATTGGTAGGGGAGAATTAAATTTTTTTAGTTATTTAATAAATAGATTAAGAGGATCATATAGATATTTAACTAACTTTAATTTTATTAAAAAATCTAAAATGAACGTATCTCACCATTACGATATTAAAGATGACTTATATGACTTATTTTTAGATCCAAAGAGACAATATTCTTGTGCATATTTCAAAAATGAAAATGATAGTTTAGAAACAGCCCAAAATAACAAAATTCAACATATAATAAAAAAATTAAATATAAAATCTAATCAAAAAGTTTTAGATATTGGATGTGGGTGGGGTTCACTTGCAATTGATATAGCCAAAAGTGCCCAATGTGAAGTAACTGGCATTACTTTATCAGAAAATCAATTTAATTATTGTAAACAAAAAGCAAAAGAATTGAATTTAGAGAATCAAGTAAAATTTAAATTAATGGATTATAGAGAGTTAAATGAAAAATTTGATAGAATAGTAAGTGTTGGAATGTTTGAACATGTTGGAAGGAAATTTTATAAGAAATTTTTCAATCAAATTGAAAAAATGTTAAAAGAGGATGGGGTTTCACTGATCCACACTATTGGATCTGTAAATCCTCCAAGAGATCCTCATCCATGGATTACAAAATATATTTTTCCAGGCGGTTATACTCCAAGCTTAAGTGAAGTAACTAACCCCATTGAAAAAGCTGGCTTAATAGTGACTGATATTGAGGTCTTAAGGCTCCATTATTCACACACATTGAGAAATTGGAAAGAGAATTGCATAAAAAATAAAGAGAAAATTATCCAAATGTTTGATGAAAAATTTTTTAGAATGTGGGAGTTTTATCTTACTGGTTGTGAAATGGCATTTAAGTGGGGAGATCAAGTTGTGTATCAATTTCAGCTTTCTAAAAATTATAGATCAACACCTGTGACTAGAGACTATATTTATCAATAAAATATTGATAGGATCATTTCTTCTCAGAAATGAAAAAAAAACAAAAAAAATCAAAAAAAAAAAGAAAAATATTAAAAAAAGCCAAACTCTACAAATTTCGAAGAAAAAGTAAAAAAAACAAAAGAGTTGTTAAAAGATTTAAAAAAAAAAGAGTTATCAAAAAAAGGAAAAATAAAGTTAAAAAATTTCAAAAAACTAATTATTTGAAACGAATAAAAAAAACCCAAAACAAAAGTATAGTTTTAAAATTAGTTAAATTGCAGCTATCCTTGAAACCTCAATTCAATTTTAAATTTAATTTTAGTTTAGAAAAACATATTCAAGGTTTCTTTGACAAAATTTCAGAGACAATTTCAAGTTATAAAGTTTTAAAACGTGATGAAAAAAGAAGAATAAAGATAGAAAAAATTGAAAGAGAGAGGGAAAAAAAAATTGAGTTAGCTAAACAGAAAGAGAAAGAACAAGCTCTCAGAGTCAAATTAAAAGAACAAACACTTAAAGAAGAAGCTAGATTAGAAAAACAAAGAGTAAAAGATATAAAATTATTCCTAAGAAAAGAACAAGCTCTTTTGAGAATTGAGCAAGCTGAAAAACAAAAACAGTTTTTAAAACAATTAAGACTAGATAAACAAATTGAAAAATTCAGAATTAGAGAAGTCAAAGAACTAGAAAAACTTGAGAAAATTTCTTTAAAAGAAAAAAGAGAGGACTATGCAGGCTTACAAGAAAGAATTGATAAACTTAAGGAAAAATATCGATTACTTCGAGATCAAAAAATTAAAGAAAGAGTTGAAGCATTAGGGGTTAATCTTCAAGGTGATGAAGATAGAGAAACCTTATTAGAAAAAGAAAAAGAATATACTTTAGCAAGACAAAAAATTGAATTCGCATTAGAAAGTTTTTACAGAAGTGCAAGTAGCCTAGTATTTCAATTAAACAAAAGACATATCACTCGCGACATGTCTATTTTTCGTTGTATAGATAGAAGATTTGAAACAGGTGAAGTTTTTATTAAATGGGATGAGTCTCAAGATGATGATTGGTTATTATTGATTTATATTAAAAATAATTCTCCAGATGAAGGAATTGTTATTGAAGATAAAACTAATCCTGAAAAAAATTTTTCTCATGAGTTTAGAAATGTAGATATCTTCAAAGCCTCGGATACAATGGTAGACTCTTTAACGCAACTTATTGCAAGGAAAAGAGCCAAAAATAATAATTAAACATTTATATTAAATTAGGTATTATCTGTCATGATTTTAGGATCTGCCATATTAATAATTTTATATTTAATTTTCAGATACATTATTGCGTGGATCACATATTATAATAATTTAGACCCAAGACTTGGTGATAGTACATGGAGGTTTACATATGATTATCCAGTTCTCGGCGAGAGAGACATCTCTGATTTGGATGATAAGGATTTTGTTAGATTAAGAAGAAAAAAGAATAAAATTATATTACTAATGTATTCTATAGTCTTAGTGATGTTTATATCTTCCATGTCTTTATTAAGTAAATTTTTATTATTTTTTACAAGTTAGATTTTTTAAGTTGCTTTTTATTTTTTAAGTAGAGAAGGAAAGCTACTATTTCGTACACAATTTTAAATATATTAAAGATGATTGGTAATTTAAAAAATTTATAAAGAAATTTATATTTTGGCATTTTTTTCCATAATAATAAAAAAGCTTCTGCACCCCCGAAAACTTTCTCACCATCTTTTACATGCAGTCTTCTTAAAAGTTGTTTACTATCTTTAGAGGTTTCTTGTTCAGCTAATTCATTGTCTGTGATATCAACCCAATCAATTTCGTCTATTTTTTCCTTTTTATAAAGATCAATTTCTGCCTTACAAATTTTACAAGAATTATTAAAATATACTTTCATAATTATATATTTTATTACTAATTTGTCCCATATATGTACATGCGTAAAATACTCTAGTTGAAAAATCTTTGAAACAATCTATTTAATGTCTCTTATGAGTGATTTTTTTGAAAAATCTGACCTATCTAGAAGCGAGGCTGAAAATATTATTTCAGATACTCTTCAAAAATGTGATGATGGTGAATTATACTTAGAAAATTCTAAATCTGAGTCAATTTTACTAGATGATAATAAGATAAAAAATTCTAGTTATAATTCAGATTTAGGATTTGGTTTTAGAGCTATCTCCGATGAGGTAGTTGCTTATTCTCACTCTAACGAAATTTCAAAAAACTCATTAAAGCAATCTTCAGAAAATTTAAAATCGACGCTTAAATCTATCAAAGGTACCTATAATCATGAAATTCCTAAATCTAATAAAAAATATTATGAAAACATTAACCCTATTGAACAAAAATCTCTTAATGAAAAAATAAAAATACTTAATGAGGTAAATAATTATTTACGTTCAAAAGATGACAGCATTAAACAAGTTACAGCTAATTTTTTGGGTGAACAAAAATCGGTTGAAATAATTAGATCTGGTGGAGAGACTTTAACTGATGTTCGTCCTTTAATAAGATTCAATGTATCCGTTATGCTAGAGAAAAATGGGAGGAAAGAGACAGGTGTGTATGGTGTTGGGGGAAGACAATCCTATGACTCTTATTTAAAAGATGATAAATGGAAAAGTGTATGTGATGAGGCTTTGAGAATTGCTTCAGTAAATTTAGAAAGTAAACCTGCACCAGCTGGTGAAATGAAAGTTGTGTTAGGACCTGGTTGGCCAGCAATATTAATTCATGAGGCTGTTGGTCATGGTTTGGAGGGGGATTTTAACAGAAAAAAAACGTCAGCTTTTCATAATTTGATGGGCCAAAAAGTTGCAAGTGAGGGAGTTACAATTGTTGATGATGGCACTATCGATAACAGAAGAGGTAGTCTTACAATTGATGATGAAGGAACCCCAACAGAAAAAACTGTTTTAATTGAAAATGGGATTTTGAAAAATTTTATGCAAGATCGACTGAACGCTCGATTAATGAAGACTAAATCGACTGGTAGTGGAAGAAGAGAAAACTATAGACATATCGTTCTTCCAAGAATGAGAAATACGATGATGCTAAGTGGTAATCAGACTCAAGATGAGATGATTAAGGCTGTCGATAAAGGTATTTTTGCTGTGAGTTTTGGTGGTGGACAGGTTGATATTACCTCTGGAAAATTTGTATTCAATTGTACTGAAGCTTATGAGATTGTTAATGGCAAAATTGGGTCTCCAATTAAAGGTGCAACACTTATTGGAGATGGTCCTTCAATTTTAAAAGAAGTTTCTATGGTCGGAAATGATATGATGATGGATCCAGGTATTGGAACATGTGGAAAAGCTGGCCAGGGTGTTCCCGTAGGCGTTGCTCAACCATCTATACTAATTAATAAGATGACTGTTGGTGGCACAAAACTTTAAATGGTCAAAGATCTAGAATTTTTAGAGAAAAAAGCATCGTATTGTTTAGGTTTAGCCAAGAAATTAGGCGCAACCGAGTCTTGTGTGATTGTTAATAACTCTGTATCTGAAACTGTTAATTTTAGAAATAAAAAATTAGATGAGTCTAATAGGTCAGACGATCTTGGAATAAACATTACCACTTACATTGGAAAAAAAAAGTCATCAATATCTTCCTCTAATTTACTTGATGATAACCTAAACATTTTGATTGAAAAATGTATTGAGACAACAAAAAATACTCCTGAAGATGAATTTAATTCATTACCAGATAAAGATTTGTTAGCTAAAGAAGTTAAAGATTTAAATCTCTACGATGATACCCATATAGAAAATGATCAAAAAATAGACTATTTGAAAAAATTAGAATCTGCTGCTTCCAACGATAAAAAAATTATTAATACTGAGTCTAGTTTTACTCAAAATAAATCAAATTTTATTTTAGCTAATACTGAAGGTTTTTGTGATGGTTACAAAACATCCTCATTTACAGCTTCAAGTGTTACAGTTGCCAAAGATGAAAAAAGCATGGAGAGAGACTATGAATATTCTAGCAAATGTTTTTTAGAAGACTTGGATGATGCGGAAGAATTAGGTAAACAAGCTGCTGATCAAACTATCAGAAAATTAAGCCCCAAAAAAATAAGTAGCGAAAAAATTGCTATAATTTTTGACAAAAGGATAGCCAAGGGAATGCTAAGCACTTTTGCAAGTGCAATTTCATCATCGGCGATATCAAGAGGAACCTCTTTTTTAAAAGAGAAGGTGAACCAAAAAATATTTCCCGATACAATTAATGTTTTGGATAAACCAGATATACTTAAAGGCTTGGGCTCAAGAAATTTTGATAGCGAGGGAGTTAAAACTGAAACTCTTAAATTAGTGGAGAAGGGAATTTTAAAACATTATCTGATTGACACTTACAATGGAAAAAAATTAAAACTTAAATCAAATGGAAGATGCGGAGGGACAAGTAATCTTTATTTTGAAAATGGAAATGTTAGCTTTAAAGATCTATTGAATTCAAAATCAAAAAGTCTCTATATTACAGAAACTATAGGACATGGAAGTAATATTGTAACCGGTGATTATTCTGTAGGTGCAACAGGGTTTTTAGTGGAAAACGGAGAGTTTAAGTATCCCATAAATGAAATTACCATTGCAGGTAATTTTAAAGATATGTTTCAGAATATTACACTAGCGAATGATTTAGAGTTTAAATATGCAACTAATTCACCCACCATGATGATTGAGGGAATGGTTGTTGCTGGTAAATGAGTGAATTCTGCGTAATCGGCTCAGGTATTTCTGGAGCTACAATTGCAAATCTTCTTAGTAAAAAAAATTCAATAATTTTGTTTGACAAAGCGAGAGGTCCAGGAGGTCGTGCATCTTTCAAAAGAATGAAGGGCAATATAGGCTTTGATCATGGTACTCAATACTTTTCACCAAAAACTCCAGAATTTAAAAAATTTACTAAGGATTTAATTAAAAAAAAAATTTTAAAGGTTTGGAGTGGTAAACACATTTTTCTTAATTCCAAAAAAAAAGAGGATAAAAAACATCTTAAAATTATCGGTAAAAATGGAAACAATGATATTAGCAAGTATTTATTAAAAAAAATTAAGTGCAACTATCAAAGTGAATTAAAAAAAATTCATTATAAAAACAAACTTTGGCACTTATCATTTGCTGATGGAAAATTGAGATCTTTTAAAAATATTATTTTGACCTGTCCTTTTCCACAATTAAAAAAACTTTCTAAAAAACACATAGATAATTCTTTTTTAAAAAAATCAATAAAAATGGATGCAAATATTACTACAATGATTGCTATAAAAAAAAACAAGAAATCAAATAGCAGTTACCTTTTCGAAGATTCAATTCTTGGCTGGGCTGGTAATGAGAATTCAAAAAAAAGATTTAAATCAAAATATGATTTATGGACTCTACAAAGTACCTTTAGGTGGGCAAATAAAAAGATCAATCAAAATAAAAATAATAAAAAAAAGAATTCAAAAATTATGATTGATAAGTTCTTTAAGCTTTCAAATATTAAAAAAACAAAAATCAATTTCTCTCTTAATCATGGTTGGAAATATTCATCTAATTCAAAACCTTTCAAAATAAAAAGTTTTTGGGATCCAAAAAAAAAAATAGGTGTTTGTGCTGATTGGTTTGTAGGACCAAGATTGGAGTCAGGATGGATAAGTGCACATGACTTATTTAAAAAAATTTCAAGATAAATTATTCGAAGCTTTTCAATCTGTATTCCCAATTCCCCATTCTTGAGTAAGACACTTTTAAAATTCTTAAATTTTTTTGATCATACCAAATGTCAAAGTCTAATCGTTTATCTTTTGGAATATTCATATCCTTAGATCTAAGCGTAAAATGATCAACATCATAAATTTTTCCATAAAGATCAATTTTTTCTTTTCCTATAAAAGTAACAACCTGTTCTTTAATACTTCCAGATATTGGGCTTATTTGAGACCCTGCCTGTAAAATTTTATGATTCCACCAATTTCCAATAACGTTATTAAGGGTCGCCTCGCCATTGAATGAGGAGCCTTTGATATTATATTTTTTACTTTTTTTATTTAATTCTAAATTTACAAATTTTTCTTTATCATTTTGAAGAGTTTTAGAATTATATGATATCAACTGATCTTTGATATATTTTTCTTCACCATATGACTCAACTTGAAAAATTGTAGCTCCTAATAGATCAACAGAAAATTTAAATTGATTTGTTACAATGGTTTCCTCACCATTTCTTTCAAAAAAATAATAATTGTACCCAATTAATTTACCATTTCTAAAAATCTCCATTTCAATTTTGTTATATTTATTGTAGTGACCCATATGTGCCATGGAAATAACTGGAAAAATTACAATAAATAAAATGGCTATAAATTTTTTCATTTGGCAATTACATTAGTGGACTTTAACTATAATAGAAATAACTTATTAAAATGTTTTTAAAAATAAAGAAAATACCAAAAGTTAATTGGAGTTCTGATAAGCCATATAATTTTAAACCAAAATTTTCCACCTTCTTTTTTTTATGTTTTGGTCTGACTTTGTTTGGTCTTGGTGAAGGGTTATTAATTGTTTCCTTTACAGGTGCTTCTCCCTGGAGTGTTTTAGCTCAAGGTATTTCCTTAAATGTTAATTTAAGTATTGGAACAATTACTCTTTTAATAAGTATTGCTGTCTTAATTTTGTGGATCCCTCTGGGCCAAAAACCAGGAATGGGCACAATATTTAATGCCTTAATAATAGCCTTCATGATTGATCTTTGCATAAAGTTTGTACCAACCCCGTCTAATTATCTTAATCAATTAATCCTAGCAGTAATTTCGGTAATGATGGTTGGAATAGGTGGGGGTATTTATTTAATTTCTAATCTTGGTGCAGGACCAAGAGATGGATTAATGATTGGTTTACAAAAAGTAACTAACTTACCAGTTGCAGCTGTTAGAGCATTTTTAGAAATTTCTGTTGTAAGTATTGGTTGGTATTTAGGTGGAACAGTAGGGGTTGGAACTCTTTTATTCGCTTTTGGTATCGGTCCGTGTGTTGCTCTAGGTTTATTTTTAGTTGATAAAATTTTTGATTAGGCAGCAGCGCCTGATTTTTCACTTCTTTTCCTTTCATGAGGATCAAGAATAGCTTTTCTCAATCTACAAGACTCTGGAGTAATTTCTAAAGCCTCATCAGTATTTAACATACTTAGTTGTTCAGCAATTGACATTTTTCTAACTGGAGTTAAGACAACATTTTCATCAGTACCTTGCGTTCTCATATTAGTTAATTTTTTACCCTTCATAACATTAATAATCATATCTCCTGGCTTAGGGGATAAGCCTACAATCATTCCTGGATAAACAGGATCGTTATGAGTTACAAACATTTCTCCTCTAGCCTGTAAATTAAAGATTGCAAAAGCAACGGCTTTTCCTTGTTCCATAGAAATTAGAGCACCATTTCTTCTGCCTTCCATTTCACCTTCAAATGGACCATATTCATGAAAAATTCTATTGATTACACCATTTCCTTTTGTCAGTGTTAAAAATCTACTTGTATATCCCATCAAACCTCTTGTCGGTGCATGAAAAATAAGTCTCTTTTTATTTTTACCAGTATCTTTTAATTCTATTAATTTACCTTTTCTTCTATTCATAGAATCAATTATTTTTGATGAATGTTCTTCATCTAGATCCATAGTAATTTCTTCTATTGGCTCAAGCTTGTTTCCATTTTCATCTTTTTTATAAAGAACTTTTGGAGGGCTCACAGTCATTTCAAAACCTTCTCTTCTCATTTGAGTAAGTAAAATTTCCAACATTAATTCACCACGCCCACTAACCACAAAAGAGTCATTTCCCTCATTTTCGGTGAATGTAATTCCAACATTATTTTGTGCCTCTTGAACTAATCGATCTCTAATTTGTGTACTTGTAAGTTTTTTACCTTCTGTACCAGCTAAAGGTGATGTATTTACAGTTATTGTAATTGACATAGTTGGAGGATCTATAGGAGTGGCTTCTATTGGCTCAACAACTTCAAGATCGCAAATAGTATCTGCAACGTTAGCTTTTTCTAAACCTGCAACAACTACAATATCTCCAGCTTCACCAACCTCAATTGGAACTTTTTTAGTACCTTCGTATCTAAAAATTTTTGTCAGTCTACCTTCATCAACTTTTTCTCCATTTAAATTGATCGCTTTAATTGCCTGATTAGCTTTTGCTGTTCCTTGAGAAATTCGACCTACTAAACTTCTTCCCAAAAAGCTGTCAGCATAAAGGAGTGTAGAAAGCATAGCAAAAGGTTTAGATTTATCCAATTCAGCTGGTTTTACATGATCTATAATTTTATCTAAGAGTGGATTCAGATTTTCTCTAGGGCCATCAACTTCTAAATCAGCCCATCCGGATCTTCCGCTTGCATATAATACTGGGAAATCTAGTTGTTCCTCATTAGCATCTAAACTCACAAATAAATCAAATGTTTCATCTAGAACTTCATTAGCTCTTTGATCTGACTTATCTAGTTTATTAATAACCACAATTGGTTTTAAGCCTTGTTTTAATGCTTTTGCTAAAACAAATTTTGTTTGAGGCATTACACCCTCAGCAGAGTCTATTAGTAATAAAGCTCCATCAGCCATACTAAGCACTCTTTCAACTTCAGCTGCAAAATCTCTATGGCCAGGTGTATCAATTATATTTATTCTTGAATCTTTCCAATTTATTGAGGCAGGTTTGGCTAGGATTGTTATTCCTCTCTCTTTTTCAAGCTCTCCAGAGTCCATTAGTCTTTCATCAACTATTTCGTTATCTCTAAAGGAGCCACTCTGTTTCATCAAATTGTCAATCAATGTTGTTTTTCCGTGATCAACATGCGCAATAATTGTGATGTTTCTTATTTCATTAGCCATAAATTCTGGCTCTTATACATTATTTTTTTTTTTTGAAAACCAAAAAAAAACTGAAAAAATTGGGAATATTTAGCTTTTTTTGTTTTATATTACATTTTGGTAGATTTATTCATGGACGATAAAAATTTTATTAATGCAAAATTTCATTTTGAACAAGGAATCAATTTTTTTCAAAAAGAAAAATACAGTGAGGCAGAAAATGAATTCTTAAAATCTCTTGATATTGTTCCAAATAGATTCTCAACTATAAGTAATCTCATAAAAATCTTTATAAAAACAAATCAACCCCAAAAGTTAAAAAAAATAATTTCAATCAATCAAAATTATTATGAGGAAGATGATTTTAAATATGGTGTGGCGTACAGTAAATATTTTGACGGAAAATATAAGGACTCGCTTGAAATTTGTAAAAATCTTGAGAAAAAAAAAGAGTTGAAATCATCAATACAAGATCTGATAGCGTTAAATTTTAAAAAGGAAAAAAATTATTTAAATGTTTTGAAAATTTACAAAAAAAAACTTTCACAAAATAAAAAAAACTTTATGGTATATTTTAATATTGGTTGTTTATTTTTAGAATTAGGTAGAATAAATCAGGCTTATCATTATTTTAAAAAAAGTGAAAATTTAAATCCAAAAGATAAAAGAACTTTATGGAATCTCTCACTCTGTTTACTCACTCAAGGAGACTTAAAAAAAGGATTTAATTTATATGAACATAGATGGGAAAAAGAAAATGCTGCACCAAAAAAATTTGTTGATATTCCTAAATTAAAGGAGATATCAAATATTAAAGATAAAAAAATTTTGGTATGGGATGAACAAGGCCTTGGTGATGCAGTTCACTTCATTCGATTTGTAATTGATTTATCTAAGTTTTCAAGTCGAATAACTCTTGTTGTGGACTCAAAACTAAAAGATATATTTGAATGTTTTAGTAATCAAATAAAAATTACAGATTATAAAAATTTGGTAATTGAAAATTTTGATTATCAAATTCCAATTTGTAGTATTCCCAAATTACTAAATATTTCCAAAAAGCAAGAAATCAATTTTTATGAAATTAGATTAAAAGAAAAGAATCCTTATGATGAAAACTTTAAATCAGATAAAATAAATATTGGACTAACTTGGTCTGGAAATCCAAATTATCCTATGGATGAATTTAGATCTATTAATTTTAGTCATTTTAAAGATTTATTAGACTTAGATTTTATAAATTTCTATAAATTATCGCAATCTTCTAAATTTGATGATGAAAAAAAATTTAAAGATTTTTTAAATTTTTTTGATTATGGAAATAAATCTCTTTTAGAAATAAGTTATTTAATGAAAAAACTAGATTTAGTCATTTCAACAGATACATCTATTATCCACTTAGCTGGAAGCTTAAAAGTAAAAAGTATTTTACTACTAAATTATAATTCTGAATGGAGATGGTTTAATGATGATAAGAAAACTATTTGGTATCCAACGGTAGAAATAATAAAACAAACTCAATTTAATTCTTGGGAAAATGTTTTTAAAACATTATTGAAAAGAGTAAATGAACTCAAAAAATAACCTCCAGAAATTTTTTTCTGAGGGTTTTTAATTTGTTTAATTTTTGTATTAAGATAAGAGTGTTTTGGCCTGGGAAACGTATTACATTCACACACATATTACGCCAATACTCACTTATTTAACTTCTTCACTGCAAGTTTCACTGTAGAAATGCCCCAAATAGAAAGCAAACAGAAAGGTGACTTCATTTAAGAGTTGAGTTAAATTTCCAAATACAACATTTGAATGATTAGAATTATTTATTTTATCCTTTCTTTCTTTATAATTATCGGCGTAACATTTGCTGGTGAGAAATATTGTTTTAATTGTCACCACAAATACAAAATAGGTGATAAGAAAAATGAAACCTATGATTTTGAGTTTGATTTACAAACTAATAAATTATCTGTAAAAGTTAAAAAACAAATATCACTTAAAGATACTGGTTTAGTTTCTTACATCTTATTTGAAAACAATAAAATTTTAGTTGATGAAAATAGAAAAAGTAAATATCGGGGACCATATCCTTCTCATTCCATAGGCAAGTCTTTGGTATCTTTAGTTACAGGTTATGCAATGTGTGGTGGTTATATTAATCATACCGTTTATGACAGAATAGATTACCCAACGGTTGCAGGTACTTTATATGAAAATCAAAAATTAATTAACTTACTTAATATGCAGGCAGGTGATGATAAAATAGTAGGACAAAGAATTTACGCATGGGACAACCCTATCAAAGGTAAAGGTCCTAATGTTAATACTATACCTATCAAAAAAGTTATGAAGAAATACTTTAAAGGTGTTGATGGTTTAGAACCTGGTACTTATTATAACTATAGTGCCATGACAACCAATGTTATTATGAACTATGTTATTTACAAAACTGGTGATAACTGGAACAAGTTATTACATAAGATATTTGTAGAAGACGCTAAAGTTGCTAAAAGAGTTTATTTTCATAAAACTTTATATGCTAATAAAACTGGTAACAGAAAATCTGGTGAATACGGAAGATATTCTTTCTATGCTGACAGATATGATTATGTAAGAATTGCTAACATGATGATGAATCATTGGAACAATGATACTTGCGTTGGTAAGTATTTAAAAACAATGTATGAAAATAGAGTTGATAAACAACATGGTGAGTATAGTATATCTAAAGGCAATCATAGATCAGCACAAACTTACGGTGGTCAGTTTCACTTTGACCCAATAGGATTAGAAGACAGACCTATTTTAATGATGGATGGTGCTTACGGACAACAAGTAGTGATTGATTTTGATAATAACAGAATTATTACTGCTCATTCTGTTGAAAGAAATTACGACTATCATAGTTTAATATATTTACCATTGGGTTATAAGAAACAACCTAAAAAATGTGGAGAGAGAGATTCCATGGGCAGAGTAATAGAATGTCCAAATCCTGCTTAAGAAATTAATTACTCTTTGTTGTTAATGATAAACTAGGGTTGCCTTCAGCACCGTTTTTTGATTCTAAAAACTTCATTGAACATTCATTGCAGATTTTTGTTTTGGGTAAAAAAAAAGGGCAATAAAAACTGCCCTTTTTGAATTTTGATTTGGGTTGGAATGATTACATTCCCATGCCACCCATGCCACCCATACCGCCCATGCCTCCCATGCCACCAGGCATTCCAGCAGGAGCAGCATCTTTCTCTTCTGGTTTATCAGCAATCATCGCTTCAGTGGTTACTAGTAATCCAGAAATAGAGGCTGCATCTTGAAGAGCAGTCCTAACAACTTTTACAGGGTCAATAATACCTTTAGCAAACATGTCACAATACTCTTCATTTTGTGCATCATATCCATGTGTTTTTTTATTCTGTTCTAACAACTTGCCTACAACAACTGAGCCATCAACCCCAGCATTTTTAGTAATTTGTCTGATAGGGGCTTCCAAAGCTTTTCTAACAAGCTCAACACCTGCTTTCTGATCTTCCCCTTTAGCTTTGACTTTGTCGAGTTCTTGAGCAGCATATAAAAGGGCACATCCACCACCAGTAACAATACCTTCTTCAACAGCAGCTCTTGTAGCGTTTAATGCATCTTCAACTCTATCTTTTCTCTCTTTTACCTCAACTTCTGTAGCTCCTCCAACTTTTATTACAGCAACACCACCAGCTAATTTTGCTAACCTCTCTTGAAGTTTTTCTTTATCATAGTCGGAAGTTGTTTCTTCAATTTGTTGTTTTATAGACGAACATCTAGCTTCAATCTCAGATTTTTTTCCACTTCCATTGACAATTGTACTATTGTCTTTATCAACTTTGATTTTTTTACATGAACCAAGATTATCGAGTTTAACATTTTCAAGTTTAATTCCCAAGTCCTCAGAAATAACCTGACCACCAGTAAGAATTGCAATATCTTCAAGCATTGCTTTTCTTCTATCTCCAAAACCCGGAGCTTTTACAGCTACAACTTTTAATCCGCCTCTCAATTTATTAACAACTAAAGTTGCAAGCGCTTCTCCCTCAACGTCTTCTGATATGATCATTAAAGGCCTTCCAGCTTGAACAACAGCTTCCAAAAGAGGAACCATTGGCTGCAAGTTTGTTAATTTTTTTTCATGTAATAGTATAAAAGGATTTTCTAGTTCAGTTGTCATCTTATCACTATTTGTGATAAAATAAGGCGATAAGTAACCTCTGTCAAATTGCATACCTTCTACAACATCTAATTCGGTTTCAATACCTTTATTTTCCTCAACAGTTATAACTCCTTCATTACCAACTTTTTGCATAGCTTTTGAAATCATAGTACCAATTTCTTTATCGCCATTTGCTGAAATAGTACCAACTTGAGCAATCTCGTCACTGTCTTTTACTTTTTTTGCTGAAGATACTAAGTTTTGTTTAACAACATCTACAGCAGCATCAATTCCTCTTTTAACATCCATTGGGTTCATTCCTGCAGTAACATATTTTACACCTTCTCTTACTATTGCTTGAGCTAAAATAGTTGCAGTAGTTGTTCCGTCACCAGCCTCATCATTTGTTTTACTCGCAACTTCCTTAACCATTTGTGCACCCATGTTTTCAAATTTATCTTCTAAATCTATTTCTTTTGCTACAGATACTCCATCCTTAGTAATTCTTGGTGCACCATAAGATTTATCCATTACCACGTTTCTTCCTTTTGGACCTAAAGTAACTTTAACTGTATCAGCTAGAATGTTAACTCCTCTAATCATTGCAGCTCTTGCTTCAGCATCAAATTTTACTACTTTTGCCATTTTATTCTCTCCTTCTTAATTAATTATTTACTTGAAATACCCATAATGTCAGACTCTTTCATTATGCTATATTCTTTACCATCTATTTTAACTTCAGTACCTGACCATTTGCCAAATAGCACTTTATCACCAACTTTAACATCCATAGGAATAGTTTTTCCATCCTCTGTTTTTGCTCCACCACCAATAGCAACAACTTTGCCTTCTTGTGGTTTTTCTTGAGCTGAGTCTGGTATAATTATTCCGCCTGCAGTTTTTTCACTGCTATCTAAAACTTCTATTAAAACTCTATCATGTAACGGTCTAAATTTCATAAATCTCCTTTAATAATATTGAGTTCATATAGATACTGAGCCTACTATTTCAAGATATAGTTCTAAAAATAAGTTAGTTAAAAAATATAGGAATTTGGGCTTTTTTTGGTTTATAGATTATTTTGATGACTAAAAATTTAGATAAAGAGGGACTTCGTTCAATAGTGGATAATTACCAATTATTTTATATAGATCTGTGGGGAGTTATTCATAATGGTATAAATCTTCATATTGAAGCAATTAAGACTATTAAAGAAATTACAAAGAATAATAAAGAGTATGTTCTTCTTACTAATGCACCTAGACCTAACAGTGCAGTCAAAAATTTTTTAGAAAAAATGGGCCTTGAAAAACAAATAAGAGATCATGTTTTCACTTCTGGAGATGCAGCTCTAAATTACATCAAAAATAATTTAAATGAAAAAAACTTTTTTCATATTGGTCCGCCAAGAGATTTTGATTTGTTCAGAGATTTCAAAAAAGATAAGTCAGAAAATATTAACAAATCTGATTACATACTTTGCACCGGATTATTCGATGATCATAATAAAGATCTTAATTATTATAAAGATTTACTTGAAAAAAATTTAGAAAAGAAAATGATTTGCACAAACCCCGATCTAATAGTTGATAGAGGCAATATAAGAGAATTGTGCGCAGGATCTGTAGCAATTGTATTTGAAAAAATGGGAGGAGAAGTAATTTATTTTGGAAAGCCCTATCCAGAAGTTTATAATCAGGCTATAAATAATAAAGACAAGAAAGTTTTATCAATAGGTGATAATTTAAACACAGATATAAAGGGTGCAAATCTTTTGAATTTCGATTCTTTGTTAATATCAAATGGAATCCATAAAAACGAATTAAAAGAAAATAGTATAAAAAAGATATCCAAAGAATATGAGGTAATTTGTAATTATATTCAATCAGAATTAAAATGGTGAAAATGAAATTATATAATAACTTTAACATTAAAAAAAAACATAAAAACTCAATTATTTTAATTGGTAATTTTGATGGACTCCATCTGGGACACCAAAAATTATTTAGACTTGCGAAAAAATACAAAAAGAAATATTCATCAAAAATTGGTGTTTTAACTTTTGAGCCGATGCCAAAAATGTTTTTTAATTCAAATTTGAAAAACTTCAGATTATCAAATTTAAACCAAAAAATTGAAAATTTAAGTAAACATAATGTTGATTTTGTTATTGTTAAGAAATTTAATCTCGTATTTTCGAAAACAAAATCAATCTCATTTATAAAAGAAACTTTAGGTAAAAAACTAAACCCAAAATTTATTTTTGTAAGTAACAACTTTAGATTTGGAAATAAAAGAGAAGGTAACGTAAGCCAATTAATTAAATATGAGAAATTCTACAAATACAAGATAATTAAACCTCAGCCTTTGTTGATAAAAAAAAAAATTATTTCATCCTCTTTAATAAGAAAATACTTGCAGAATGGAAAAATTAATAATGTAAATAAACTTTTAAAAAGAAATTGGTCTATTGATGGAAAAGTTCAAAAAGGAAGACAACTAGGAAAGAAGATTGGTTTTCCAACAGCAAACATAGATATTAAAGATTATGTCTTGGCAAAACCAGGTGTATATGCGGTTAAAGCTAGAAAGAGGAAAAATTTAAATTTTATTAAGGGAATAGCTAATTTAGGGTATCGACCTACATTTAACGGAAAAAAAATATTATTAGAGGTTCATTTATTTAATTTTTCTGGAAATTTATATAATAAGTATTTAAGAATTGAATTTTTAAAATTTATAAGAGCTGAAAAAAAATTCAAAAATGTAGATCAATTAAAAAAACAAATTAAAATTGATCTCTTAATTGCAAAAAGAACAAAATGAACAAAAGCCAAATTAATTTACCGAAAACAGCTTTTTCAATGAAAGCAAATCTACCAATTAGAGAGCCAGAAATATTAGAATTTTGGAAAAAAATTGATCTTTATAAAGAGTTGAGGAATTCAAGAAAAGGAGAGGAAAAATTTGTGCTTCACGATGGTCCTCCATATGCAAATGGAAATATACATATGGGTACTGCTTTAAATAAAATATTAAAAGATATTATTGTAAAGTTCCATCAAATGGATGGTAAAGACTCTGTATATGTACCAGGCTGGGATTGCCATGGTTTACCTATTGAGTGGAAAATTGAGGAACAATATAAAAAGAATAAAAAAAATAAAAATGACGTTCCAATTGTAGAATTTAGAAAAGAATGCCGAACTTTTGCAGAAAAATGGATAGAGATCCATAAAGATCAATTTAAAAGATTAGGTGTGGTTGGTGATTGGGAAAATTACTATTCAACAATGAGTTATGATGCAGAGGCACAAATTGTTAGAGAGCTTGGGAAATTTTTAAAAGACGGAAGCCTTTATAGAGGATTTAAACCAGTTTTATGGTCGACAGTAGAAAAAACTGCCTTAGCCGATGCAGAAGTTGAATATCAAGATCACAAATCTGATACTATCTACGCTTGCTTTCCAGTAAAATCATCAAAAGTAAAGGAATTAAATGATTGTAACATTGTTATTTGGACAACCACTCCTTGGACGATACCGGCAAATAAAGCTTTAGCTTACAACGAAAGTTTAGATTATTTGATAATTCAAATAAGCGATGAAGGAAATTTTAAAAATAAAAAGATCATTATTTCAGAGGCATTATTGGATTCAGTTTTAAAAGATTGTGGGATAAAAGAATTTAAGAATTTAAAAAAATTTAAAGGAAAAGATTTAAAAGATACTATCTGCAAGCATCCATTTTTTAATTTAGGTTATGACCACGATATTCCAATGTTAGAAGCTCGATTTGTTACAACAGAACAAGGAACAGGCATTGTTCATTGTGCACCAAGTCACGGACCCGATGATTTTAATCTTTGTTTAAATAATGGAATTAAAGCTATTGAGACCGTTGATGATGACGGAAAATATACAAAAAATGTTTCATTGTTTGAAGGTTTGCATATTTTTAAGGCCAATCCCATTGTTATTGAAAAGTTAAAAGATCAAAATAATCTTCTGTCTAATGGTGAACTAGTTCACTCTTATCCTCACTCTTGGAGATCAAAAGCCCCTTTAGTTCATAGAGCAACACCACAATGGTTTATTTCTATGGAAAGTCATAAACTTAGAAGTAAAGCTTTAAAAGCAATAGATGATACAACTTTTTATCCAAGTAAAGGTAAAGAAAGATTGAAATCAATGATTGAAACAAGACCAGATTGGTGTGTATCAAGACAAAGAGTATGGGGCGTACCCCTTCCAATCTTTGTAAACAAAAAGTCTAATGAAATTTTAATTGATGATGAAGTATTTGAAAATATTGCAAATATTTATGAAAAAGAGGGTTCGGACTGCTGGTTTTCTGATGATCCACAAAAATTTTTAGGTGATAAATATAACGCACAAGATTTTAATAAACTTAGTGATATTGTAGAAGTTTGGTTTGACAGTGGATCAACTCATTCTTTTGTTTTAGAAAAAAGAAAAGATCTTAAATGGCCTGCATCTATGTATTTAGAGGGATCAGATCAACATAGAGGCTGGTTCCACTCCTCGTTATTAGAGTCTTGTGGGACAAGAGGCAAAGCTCCATTTGAGTCAATTTTATCTCATGGATTTGTCGTAGATGGAAAAGGTCTTAAAATGTCAAAATCTCTTGGAAATGTAATCGCACCAGAGGACATTTTAAAAAAATATGGTGCTGATATTTTAAGAATTTGGGTAGCCGCATCTAATTATGCTGAGGATTTGAGAATAGATTATTCTATATTAGATCAGCACTCTGAGTCTTATCGTAAAATAAGAAATACATTCAGATATTTATTAGGAAATATTAATGATAAATTTGAAGATATTAACTTAGATAAATTAGATACTGAAAGTTTACCTGAGCTAGAGAAGTTTATGCTAAGTAAGATGTATTCTCTCAATAAAAAATTTGAAACTTGTTTTCAAAAATACGATTTCCATAACCTCTATAAAGAATTGTTAAATTTTTGTACTGTGGATTTGTCAGCATTTTATTTTGATATTAGAAAAGACGCTTTATATTGTGACTCAGTTAATTCCGAGAAAAGAAAGTCATGTGTTAAAATTTTGAATGTTTTACTAAAGTCTTTACTCAGATGGTTTGCCCCAATTTTATCATTTACAACTGAGGAAATTTACCAATTGGTGTCATCGAAAAGTAAAAGCATTCATTTAGAAAAGTTTTTGAAATTTCCGGATAAATTTAAAAATCAAAAACTAGAGGAGAAATGGTCTGAATTAATGAAAATTAGAGATGTGTGCAACATCAGTATTGAGGAAAAAAGGGCAAGTAAAGAAATTGGTTCAAGTTTAGAAGCAAATCTTGACGTCAAACTTAATGAAAAATATAAGCAGATAGTCAAAGATATTGATTTGTCCGAACTTTGTATTGTGTCAAAATCTGATATTAACTTTGATAATCAATCGGATATTTTAGTTGAGACTAAAAAAGCGTCTGGAAATAAATGTGCAGTTTGTTGGAAGATAAGAAAAGATCCTTGTGAGAGACACCCTAAATGTCAAATTTCTTAAATAAAAATTTTGTCATAAATTTTTTAATAATTCTAAGCATCTTTGCTCTTGATAGATTTTCAAAAGTATACGTAATTTCTAAAAATGAAAAAAGTTTATCTGCTGAATTATTTGAGTCTAAATATTTAAATATTGACTTAGTTTGGAACGAGGGAATAGCATTTGGCTTATTATCATTTGATCAAAAATTTTATTATGACACATTAACTGGCTTAATATGTTTGATAACTATAGTTATATTATGGATGATTATAAAGACAAATGGGCTAGAAAAATTAGCTTTTACTATGGTTTTTGGAGGTTCATTAGGAAATATTTTTGACAGACTATATTATTCTTCAGTGCCAGATTTTATTGATTTCCATTTTGGAGATTTTCATTGGTTTATATTCAATGTCGCTGATATATTCATAACAATTGGCGTATTACTTTTGATATTAAATGAAGTGACGTTTAAAAAAAAAATATGAAATTATTAATATTTTTATTTCTGTTATTGAGCATATCCTCATGCCAAGCTGTTAAGGATGGATTAACTGGAAAAAAACGAACTAATACTGATGAATTTTTAATTAAAAAGAAAAACCCGTTAGTTCAACCTCCTGAATTTGGAGATTTACCAAAACCTTTAGATGCAGAAATTCAAAAACAAGATGATAAAATTAATAATATTGAACTTTTGATTAAGAATGAAGAAATTCTAGATGATCAAGAGATAACAAATTCAAATCCTTCATCTGTAGAAAAAATTATTTTAGAAAAAATTAAAAATAGATGAAAATATCAAAAAATATCTTTTATAAGAGTTTTAAAAGAAAAACAGATAATAAAAAAATTTCAAAATTATTTAAACATTTAATTAAGGAAAATAATCAAATCTTGAAATCTCTTGCAGATAACTATCCAAATAAATTTACCAAAAAAAAAATTATGTCATTAAAAAAATTTAACGATATTAATTTAATAGGTATGGGTGGATCAATTTTGGGCTCAAAATCTATATATAACTTTTTAAGAAAAAGAATAAAAAAAAATTTCAACTTTATTGATAATTTTCATGAATTTCAGAATATTTCTAATAAAAAAAAAATGCTAAATTTAATTATATCAAAGTCGGGGAATACACTTGAAACAATTGCAAATTTTAATGTAATTTCGAAAAAAAACCATGAGAATATTTTTATAACAGAAAATAAAAGTAGTTATTTAAAAACTATAGCAACGAAATTAAAATCTGATGTAATTGATCATAACAACTATATAGGAGGCAGGTATTCAGTCCTATCGGAAGTTGGAATGTTGCCTGCAGAATTAATGGGATTAAATCAAAAAAAGTTTAAAAGATATAATTATCTTATAAAAGATAGAAATTTTATTAATTCGCTTATTTCAAATGTTTCAGGTTTGCTTAATCTTATTAAAAAAAAAAAAAGTAATTCAATCATTATTAATTATGATAAAAACTCAACAGATTTTTTTAATTGGTATCAGCAGTTAGTCGCTGAGAGTTTAGGTAAAAAAAAACAAGGTATATTACCGGTAATTTCAAATATGCCTGCAGATAATCATAGTCTGATGCAATTATATTTAGATGGTCCAAAAAATAATTTTTTTACGCTTTTTTTTTCAAAAGAAAAATCTCCGAAGAAAATTCTAAATAAGAATCTTTTAGACTCCCATTTTTATTTAAAAGGTAAAAACCTGAATGATATTTCGTATAAACAATTTTCTGCAACTGAGAGCATTTTTAGTCAGAGAAATATACCATTCAGAAGTTTTTTTATTAATAATAGAAGTGAAGAAACTTTAGGAGAATTGTTTACTTTTTTCATATTAGAGACAATTCTTTTAGCTAAGGCTTTGAGAATTAATCCGTATGACCAGCCAGCCGTAGAAATTCTTAAAAAAAAAACAAAAAATCTTTTACTAAGAACCTAAATATCCAATTATAATTTTAGAAATACCATAAATTCTACAATCTAATATTTCTAAATCTTTCGAAATTTCAAGATTTTCTTTTTTATGACGATGTAAGATTAATAAACCTTTTTTTTTTAAAATTTTTATTTTCTTTATTTTTTGAATGATAAAGCTGACTTTCTGCATTCTGTAAGGAGGATCTAAAAATATCAAATCAAAATAATAATCACTATTAAGATTTTCATCCAGAAATTTAAAAAAATCTTTTTGATACAATCTTGAATTTTCTTTTAGATTTAAATTATGGATGTTTTTTTTTAAGATATCATACGAGGGTTTATAATTCTCAACAAATGTCACATCATTAGCTCCTCTTGATAGACATTCTAAACCAAAAGAACCTGTCCCAGAAAAACAGTCTAAAATACTTGATTTATTCAAATCTAAATTGAACTTATTTGAATGATTTAACAGATTAAATATTGATTCTTTGACCAAATCTTTTAACGGTCGAGTTTTGACATCTCTTGGTTGAAATATTTTTCTTCCTTTTAAATTTCCACCAACAATTCTCATTAATCAATTACTTTATAGCCTATATCTTTTCTAAAAAAACCGTTATGCCAATCAATTTGATTTATAATTTTTATTGCTTTTTCTCTATTTCTTTGGAAGTTATTTGATCTAATCACAAAATTTAATACCCTTCCACCATTAGAAAAAATTTTGTTTTCTTGTGCTTTTGTTCCAGCATGAAAGATAAATTCATTTTCTTTTAAAGAAACTTTTTCTAAGTTTTTTATCTCTTGATTGTTGATATAATCATCAGGATATCCTTTTGAACACAAAACAATACATAAAGATTTTTCATCATGCCAATCAAATTCGATCGAGTCTAATTTTTTGTTTATACATGCATTTATAACTTTACCAAAATCGGTTTTTAGCCTGGGTAATATTGTTTGACACTCTGGATCGCCCATTCTTACATTGTATTCAATTAAATAAGGTTCGTTTTCCACAATCATAAGGCCGGCATAAAGAAAACCAACATAACTTGTTCCTAAGTCATTTAATCCAATTAGTGTAGGTTTAATGATTTTTTCTATTATTTTTTTATTAAGATGATTGCTTTCCAATCTTGATGGAGAATATGCACCCATTCCACCTGTGTTTTTACCCTTATCTCCCTCCAAAGCTCTTTTATGGTCTTGCGCAGTACAAAAAGTTTTATAAGTTTTTCCGTCAGATATAATAAAAAAACTCATTTCCTCTCCTGACAAAAACTCTTCGATAAGAATTTTTTTTGCCAAGCCAAATTTTCCTTGAAATATTTCTTTAGTAGCTTGAAAAGCTTCATCTTTTTTCTCACAAATATAAACACCTTTACCAGCAGCTAATCCATCTGCCTTAACAACTATAGGAAATTTTGCTTCTTCTAAAAACTTAATCGCATCAACTTCTGAGAAAAATACTCCAAAGTTTGCGGTTGGAATTCCATATTTCTTACACAAGTTTTTGGTAAAAATTTTTGAACCCTCAAGTTGAGAAGCAATTTTATTCGGTCCAAAAACATTTATCTTATTCTCCTCTAAAAAATCAACCAAACCATCAACCAAGGGCTTTTCAGGACCTATGATTATTAAATCAATATTTTTTGATATGATGAAGTTTTTTAATTCCTCAAAATTTGATAAATTAATATTAATGTTTTCTGCTATTTTTTTTGTTCCAGCGTTTCCTGGAAAACAAAATATTTCATCTATATTATTTGATTTTTTTAATGAATAGCATATTGCATGCTCTCTTCCACCACTTCCAATTATTCCAACTTTCATAAAATAATATATTATATATCTAAAAATGTTTAAAAAATTAGCTAAATTAAAATATTTGCCTAATAATTTTCAAGTAATTAAGGAAGGAGATTATGTAATATGTGCAGTTTCAGGCAAACAAATTTCTCTCAAAGACTTAAATTATTGGAATGTTGAGCTTCAAGAGCCTTACTTTTCATATAAAGAGGCTTCAATTAAGAAAGAGTCAAAAAATTAAATTATTTCCATCTGTTATGCGTCCAAATCCATTGATCTGGGTTAAGACCGATCATTCCCTCTAAAACTTGGTTTAGTCTGAGAGTAATATCATCGATGGTTTCTGATTTCGAAAAACTTATTGGTTCATAAAATTTTAAAATAAATTCGTTATTTTCTTTTCGTGAAATATAGACAGGAACAATTTCCACATTAAATTTTTTAACAAATTGAGCTGGAATTGTGGTGGTTAAAGCTTCTTGAGAAAAAAACTTTGACTTTATTCCTTCAGAAACCCTTTGATCTATCATAAGAGCAATTGATGCTCCATTTTTAAAATGTTTTAATGACATTTTTGTTCCTGAAATTCCTTTTTTGATTTGATTTTTACAAATATATTTTTTTCTAATTTTTTCCATTATCGGATTCAAAAAAATATTATTTAATGGTCTATAAATTGCTGCTAATTGAATTCCAGACTTTTCAATTTGCATCGCCATAAGTTCAAAATTATTAAAATGACCTGATATAAAAATTACAGGTTTACTTTTACTTTTTATTTTTTTTAAAAGTTCTTGATTTTCTATTTTAATTTTATTCGCAAAACTTTTATCATTCCTAAAATTTTCAATAAAAACATATTCCGCAAAAATTTTTCCATAATTGTTCCACATCTTTTCGATAATTCGTTTCTTTTGATCATCATCTTTATTAGGAAAAGCCTTTGATAAATTTTTAAAGCATAAATCTCTTGATCTAAAAAAAGGCCCTACAAGTCTAAAAAATTTTCCAGATAAAAAAATTGAATATTTTAATCCTAGAATTTTGAAAATTATAAATAGAAAAAAAATTCCTAAAAACTGAATTAAATATTTAAGATTTTTCATTTAATTTATTTTTTAGGATTTCCCTTAAGATGTTTTCTTTCTCAATAACTAAATCTACATTAATAGAATGAATACTATTAAGATTATATTCTGATATTTTCATAAAATCTTTTTCTGTAGTAAGTATATCAGCATTAATTTTTTTGGCCTCATTGATAATTTTAATTAGATCTACTTTTTTATATTGATAATGATCAGGAAAATTAATTTCTTTTATTATATTAAATTTATTATTTATTAAGGTTTCTTTAAAGCTTTTTGAATTTCCTATGCCTGAAAAAATTATATAATCTTTATTTAAGTTGAAGTCTTTTATGTTTTTAATTTTAAGATAGGATTGAAAGACTTTAATATTTGGATTTATTTTTTTTATGATATTAATATAATTTTTTAAATTATCATTTGAATCTTTGAAAATTACCACATCATATTTCTTCAAACTATTTAATTTTTCTCTAAGAGGTCCCGAGGGAATTAAAAGACCATTTCCTATAAAGTTTTGGGAATCAAAACAAACTAAATTTAAATCATAGACGACTTTTTGATCTTGAAGACCGTCATCAAAAACTAAAGTATCATAACCATTTTTTATAGCTTCTTTGATTATTTTTTCTCTTTCTTTGTCTTGTATTAAATTAGTTTTCTTTTGTAAAAGTTTCTGTTCATCTAGGTGTGAGGCATAAAATTTTTTTCCAACAACAATATTAAATTTCATCTCTTTCAATATTTCATATATTTTTATAGTGGTTGGAGTTTTACCAGTGCCACCTAAATAAATATTACCAATACATATTGTTTTGATTTTAATTTTTTTTTTTGACTTGAATTTTAACAAAAAATTATTTGCTTCTAAAAGAAAAGTGAGTGGAAATAAAATGTATGATATTAGATTAGGATGTTTTTTATCCCAAAATTTGGGCTTTTTAAATTTCATTTTTTAAAATTAATTTAACTTCATTATAAGTTTTATTTAGAATATTTTGACCTATAAAATTTAATTTTTTTTGTATTTTTTTTTGACTGGATCTTTTTGAGAAAAGCTTTTCCAAATGAGAAACCATTTGTTTTTGAGAGTTTATTTTTTTAGATATATTTTTTCTTTTTAAGAAACTATAAATTTCGGTGAAATTATAAGTTTGAGGACCATGCAATATATTACATCCATATCTAACAGCTTCTAAAGGATTTTGTCCTCCGTGATTTATTAAAGATCCTCCTAGAAAAACATTTTTACAAATATTATAAAAAGACTTATTTTTCCCATAAGCGTTAACTATATATATATCAGTATCACTAGGTATCTTACCTTTGGTATGGTGTAAATGTATTTTGAGATTAAGTAATTTTAAGTCGCTACTTATTTTTTTTACCCTTTCAACATGTCTTGGAATTAAAATAGTAAGGAGATTTTTATATTTTTTTTTAAGCTCCTTATGTACTAGTCCCAAAAATTTTTCTTCGCCATCGTGTGTGCTTGATGCACACCATATATTTTTTTTAGAAAAAAAGCCTTTCAATTTATTTTCTATATCTATTTTTTCTTTTTCAGACTGTGAAAATTTCAAATTTCCAAAAAATTTGATATTATTTCCCCCAAGTATTTTTAAATATTTTTTTGATTTTTCATCAGAAGATAGGCATAAATTAAAGTTTCCAAAAATTTTTTTTGAGAAAGTAGAGAAAAATTTCCATCTTAAAAAACTTTTTTTTGTTATTCGTCCATTTAAAAGAATTATTGGAATACCCTTTTTTTTAAGACTTAAATACATATTAGGCCAAATTTCAGAATCTATGAAAAATGAAGCTGATGGATTCCAATAATTTAGAAATTTAAAATTATAAAAGTTTGTATCGATAGGAAAAAATTGATGTATAACTTTGTTTAACTTAATTTTATCGATAATTTTTGAGGAACTCAGTGTATTAGATGTAACCAGTATTTTACTTATTTTTTTATCTTTTTGAAGTATTTCTAAAAGAGGAACGATACTTTGTAATTCTCCAACACTTGCACCATGAAACCAAATTAGCTTTCCATTGCCTCTTTTTTTAGAAAAAAAACAAAATTTTTCTTTAAATCTTTTAGGATCCTCTTTTTTTTTAATTAATCGAAAAATTATAATAAATGGTGAAATAATAAAAATAATATTAATTATTAATCTATAGATAATAATCATTACATTCTTTTAATCTGTTTTTCATAAAAATTTTTATAAATTTGAGAAGATTTAAGTAATTCATCATGCTTACCTTCTCCTATTACTTCACCCTTATCAATTACATAAATTTTGTCTGAATTCAAAATAGTTGAAAGTCTATGAGCTATAACAATCGTAGTTCTACCTTTTGTCAGAAAATTAATGGCTTTTTGTATTTTGTCCTCTGTATCAGCATCCAATGAGGATGTGGCCTCATCTAACAAAATTATTGGAGTTTTTTTTAATATAGCTCTTGCAATTGATAATCTTTGTTTTTCACCACCAGAAAGTTTAACCCCATTCTCTCCAATCAAAGTTTCATATTTATCTGGTAATTTTTCTATAAATTCCTCTGCGTAAGAGTATCTTGCGGCTTCTTCAATTTCTTTTTGACTGGCATCTGGATTTGCATAAGCAATATTATTTTTAATTGTGTCATCAAATAAAGTAGTGTCTTGGCTTACTAATGATATATTTTTTCTTAAAGAAAAAATAGTTGAGTTATAAATTGATTGGTTATCAATTTTAATATCTCCATTATTGATATTATAAAATCTAGGAATAAGATTTAGAATTGTTGATTTTCCAGCACCACTGTGACCAACTAATGCAGTCATTTTTTTTCCTTCAATTTTTAAATCAATTGATTTTAAAATCTGTTTTTGATCACCAATATACTCAAAATTAACTTTTTCAAAATTAATCTGACCTTCATCCAATATCAAATCCTTTGCATTTTCTTTTTCTTTAATTTCTGGAATATCATCAATAATTGGTAATACTCTTCTAGCACCAGATAAACCTTGTTGAACTGCAATGTTTAAAGTTGCTAGAGATCTTACTGGCTGATAAGCCAACATCATTGCTGCGAGAAATGAAAAAAAGTTACTTACTTCTAGTTCGCCATTTGAAATTAATTTTGCTGAAATAAAGATTAGGACAGCTATCATAATTCCTGTCAAAAATTCCATTATCGGAGATGCTCTGACAAAAATTTCATGAATTTTTTTTGACGTCTCTTTCAAATTGTGAATGTATTCGTTGGCTCTTTTTTTTTCAAAATCTTCTTTTTGAAAAATTTTAGTTATTTTATGATTTTTAAAAATCTCAATTAAGTAAGAGTTTAAAACACCCGCCTTACTCATTTGTTGAGTTGTTACTTTGCCTATTCTTTTACCAAGTGTTTTTGCAGCCGTGCTTGCAAGAGGTATCATGATAATCGCAACTAGTGATAATTTCCAGTTTTGATAAAACATTACCGAGAGTAAACCAATTAATGTTAAGCTATCTTTAAAAAGATTAAGTATTGCAGTACTTACTAGGTTTGTTATCATTCCAACATCATTAGTAAGGTTTGTTACGAATTTACCTGAATGTTTGTTGTCAACTAGTTTTGTATCGGCAACAATAAGAGATTTAAACATATCAATTTGAATGTCTTTTCTTACTTCCTCTGATACCCTGATCATAATTACTTTTGCTGTGTATAAAGAGGCGCCTTTTACTGTAAAAGCTAGTACAATTAGTCCAGGTATTACGTAAACTAAAGATTTTTTTTGTTCTATAAATAATTGTTTTATTGCAGGATCTAGTAGATATGCAACAGATGAAGTACTAGCGGCTAATAGAATTGTAAAAAAAACTGAGATTAAAATATTATTTAAATATTTTTTAGTGTAATCTTTATAAAGTCGTTTAAGAATATCTATATCACCCATTTAATATTTTACCCAATAAGATATTGCTAAAAACTAAAAGACCTAAAAAATTATTTGATTTAAAAACATCTAAACAACTTGAAGCTTTTTTAATATTAAGCTTATGAATTTGTAAAATAAATAAGTGTAAAAATATTAATAAAGAAAATAAAAAGTAATATTTATCGAATTCCATTAAAATACCAATTATAATTAAAGTAAGATAAAAAGTCGTGTAACATATTTTTAAAAATATATATGGGTTTGATTTAAATTTTATTGATGTCGATTTTAATCCTATTATTTCATCGTCTTTTATATCTTGAAACCCATATATAGTGTCGTAACCAAGTGTCCAAAATATGGCTCCAAAATAAAATATTAATGGTATTAAAACAATCTCATTACTAACTGACGTCCACCCAAGAATTAGACCATAATTAAATGTGACTCCTAAAAACAGTTGTGGCCAATATGTAAATCTTTTCATCAAAGGATATGAAAATGCCAAAGGCATTGATGCTAATGCAATAAAAATTGTAAAGTAGTTAAAGTTTATTAAAACAAAAAAGGCCAATATACATAATACAGCAGCATAAACCCAAGCAAGTCTTACTGATATTTTTCCCGATGCAATAGGTCTATCTCTTGTTCTATAAACTTTTTTATCAAACTTTCGATCTAATATATCATTAACGATACAACCCGCCGATCTCATTAGAATAGATCCCATAAAAAAAAGTATAAAATAAAAAATATATTTTTTTAAATCACCGGAAAAATCATAAACAAGAGTTAATCCCCAAACACAAGGCCAAAATAGCAACATGTATCCAATAGGCTTTTTAAGCCTAGTCAATTTTATAAAAAGATTAATTTGGTTCATAGATTTTACTTGTAAATAACGCAGGCAAGATTGATAATCAAATTGATTCGTATGAATATAGATTACACAGTCACAGCGTTAATGTTCCCAGCTATTCCTTTAATAATGGGAGTTTATAGCAATAGATTTCATTCTTTAAGTGCCTTGATAAGAGAATTGCATGATGAACATGTTTATGAAAAACATGTCCCCCCTGAATGGAAAAAACAGTTTATGAACTTAAGTGGAAGAATAACTTTATTAAGATGGTCAATTATGTTTGGAGCATTTGGCTTTTTATTTAATATGTTAACTGTTCTGGGGCTTTATTTAAATGAGATTTTTATAGCAAGAGTAATTTTTGGATCTTGTTGTTTATCAATGATGATTTCAATACTTTTCTTCATAAGAGAGATTCATATTTCAACTAACGCTCTAAGACTTCACATGTCAGATATGGATGTAAAAGTTGATTAAGGAATAATTACTGCTGGTCCTAAAATTTTTCTATTTTCTAAATCTTGATGAGCCTTTACAATTTCACTTAAAGGATATTTCTTAAAAATATTTAGTTTGAATTTTTTTGAAATATACATTTCAAAAACTTTATTTGCAGCTTCTTCAAGTTCTTCTCTCGTAGATGTGTAGTGAGCTATACTGGGTCTTGTAAGGTATAAACCTTTTGGAGCTAAAGATTTTGCAACATTACAGGGATCCAAAGGACCTGATGCATTTCCAAAAGAAACCATCATTCCTCTTATTTTTAAACATTTGATGGAACCATCAAATGTTTTTTTTCCAACTCCATCATACACAACAGGAACGCCTACACCATTAGTGATTTTGTTTACTTCATCTGCAAAGTTTGTTTTTGAATAATTTATTACATGCGCGCAACCATTAGCTTTTGCAATTTCAATTTTTTCATCAGATCCAACTGTTCCAATTACATTACAGCCTAAACTTTTAGCCCACTGACAAAATATTTGCCCCACACCCCCAGCAGCAGCATGGAATAAAATAGTTTCACCGGATTTAACTGGATAAGTTTTATGAAGAAGATAAAAAACTGTGAAACCTTTTGTCATTAAAGTTACAACATTTTCTAATTCAATTTCTTCAGGAACCTTGACTAATTTTTTTACTGGAAAAATTCTATGAGTTGCATACGAACCAATGGGCATAGACGCATAAGCTACTTTATCACCAATTTTAAATTCTCTTACATCTGGACCAATTTTTTCAATAATTCCAGCTCCCTCAATTCCAATATTTGAGGGCAATTCAATAGGGTAGAGACCAGATCTATGATAGGTATCTATATAATTTAGACCAATAGCGACATTCTTAATTAAAACTTCACCAGAATCTGGGTCAGCTAATTTAATTTCCTGTAACTTTAATACTTCTGGACCACCATTTTTTGATATTGTAACTGCTTTCATTTAACAAAAGTACCATTGTGGTAATCTTGAACAGCTTGCAAAATTTCTGCTTTTGTATTCATTACAAAAGGACCACCTCTTGCTATTTCTTCATTTATCGGTTTACCAGATATTACTAAAAACTTAGATTTTGATTTTGCTTTTACAATTAATTCTTCACCTTTAGTTAGTAATATTAAAGTACTGTTTCTTACATCATCGTGTTTTTTACTTCCAATCTCTATTTCACCATTAATTAAATAAATAAACGTATTATGGGTAGATGGAATTTTAAAATTAAACTTTTTATCCTTATTTAATTCAACATCAAAATAAATAGGTTCAACGTTATGACCTTTTACAGGACCCTCTGTATCTAAAAATTTGCCAGCAATAACTTTGATTTGTTTATCTTGATCTTTATGTAAACTCATTTTATCCGAGTCGATATAAATATACTCCGGTTTGCTCATTTTTAATCTTGCAGGCATATTGATCCATAATTGGAATCCATGAAGTTTACCCTCTTTCATGGCGGGCATTTCTGAATGAATGATACCACTTCCTGTTTTCATCCATTGAACATCACCGGCAGTCATTTTACCTTGACCACCAGTACTATCTTTATGTTCAAAGTCACCAGCAAGCATGTAAGTTACAGTTTCAATTCCTCTATGAGGATGTGGAGGAAAGCCAGCAATATAATCTTCACTATTTTCAGAACCAAACTCATCTAACATTAGAAAAGGATCAAAATAATTTGGTTCAATACCAATGCTTCTTTTTAACTTAACTCCAGCACCATCTGAAGCTGGGGTAGGGTCAATAATTCTACTTACCTCAATATTTTTCATCATACTTAAATACTTATTATACTCAGATATTTCAATATTACATTTTTTTTTAATTAGATCAAATTGAGTAATTCGTTTAAATTTCTAACTTCATTTTTTGTTTTGTAATCAAGATTATCAAAAATATTATTATTCCTATTTACCCAAATAGATTGATATCCATAATTTCCTCCTCCAGAGACATCCCAGGTATTTGCGCTTAAGAAAACAACTTGATTACTTTTAATTTCATATTTTTTAATAGGTAGATCGTAAACTTTTGAGTCTGGTTTATAAGTTCCCACCTCTTCGATAGAAAAAATATCATCAAATAAATTTTCTAATTTGTTATTTTTGACTAATTCATTCAAGAGAGATGGAGTTCCATTAGAAAGTATGGCTAATTTAAAATCTCTTTTTCTTAATTTCTTTAAAGTTTCAGGAACTTCTTCAAAGGGTGAAAGAAATCTATATAAATTCAGTAACTCATTTTTCATTGAGGGATCAATATTAAAAACTTTCATTGACTTATCCAAGCTATCTTCAGTAATTTGCCAAAAATCTTTATGTCTTTTCATTAAACTTCTAAGCCACGTGTATTCTAGCTGAGTAGTTCTCCAAAAGTTTGCAAATCCTTCCCATTTATCTCCAATTTTATCTTTACATTTTTCAGCTGCAGAATTTACATCAAACAGTGTGCCATAAGCGTCAAAAATTATTGCTTTAATATTTTTCATAAACTAACTTAACACAAATGAGCAATATTAGATTATTTTTTTCAAATTCTTTATCAGCCGACATGACTGGTAAATTAGATAAAACTAAATCACATTATTTAACTAAAGTAATGAGAGTAAAAGAAAATCAAATTTTTTCTTTATTTAACAAAGAAGGAGAATGGGAAGCTAAAATTTTAAAAAAATATAAAAATATTGTTGAATTTAAGGTCACAAAACGACTAAGACAAAAAGAAAACATTAGAGAATTATGGCTAGCTTTTTCTCCAATCAAATCAAACTATCAGAATTTTATGATTCAAAAAGCAACAGAACTTGGAGTAACAAAATTTTTACCAATTATTTTTGACCGAACAGTTGTTAGAAAGATTAATAAAGAACGATTCAAAAAAATAGTTATTGAGGCAAGTGAACAATCAAATCGTCTTAATGTACCAAAAATTGAAAATACTAAAGATTTGAAAAGCTTCTTAAGTTCAAATTCTATGGATTTAATTTTTACAGATTTAAATTCTAATAATAAAAAAATTGAAAAATCGAAGTTCACAGACAAACCTATTTGTATTATGGTAGGTCCAGAAGGTGACTTTTCGGAGATGGAAAGACAGGAGATTCTCTCTTTTAAAGGTGTTCAGGCTTTAAAAATTAGTGAGAATATTTTAAGATCAGAAACAGCAGTCATATCTACTATTTCGATCATAAATTATGTGATTAATTGATAAATTGTCGCGAAAACTAAAGTGTAATTTTTATAAAAGAGCTTTATATAGCTATTTAAAATGAAAAAAATTTTTTACATATTTTTGGGAATTTTTATGTCGCAAAGTGCTCTTGCTAATCAGCCAATTGATTGGCAATTAGGTTTTCAAAAAGCAGCCTCAGAGTCTATGAGAGATATAGTTGCATTTCATAATAATCTTTTGTTACCAATAATTATTGCAATAAGTGTATTTGTTTTATTTTTGATGCTTTACGCTTGTATAAGATTTAGAGCTTCAGCAAATCCAAATCCCTCAAAAAGAACACATAACGTAACTGTTGAAGTTTTGTGGACTTTAATTCCATGTTTGATTTTAATTGTTATGGCAGTTCCATCTTTTAAAATTTTATACAAACAAGATGCGATACCAAAAGCAGATTTAACAATCAAAGCAATTGGCTATCAATGGTATTGGGGTTATGAGTATCCTGATGAAAATTTAGTTTTTGACTCTTATATGATTGAAGAAAAAGATTTGAAATCTAATCAACCACGATTGCTCGCAGTAGATAATGAAGTTGTTGTACCAGTTGGAAAAGTTGTTAAAGTCTTAATTACAGCTAATGATGTATTACACGCATGGGCATTACCTTCATTTGGAGTTAAGAGAGATGCAGTACCAGGAAGAATCAACGAAACATGGTTTAAGGCAGAAAAAGTTGGAACTTATTATGGTCAATGCTCAGAACTTTGTGGTATAAAACACGCTTTTATGCCAATTGCAGTTAAAGTAGTGAGTGAGGAAGATTATCAAGAATGGCTATCTGAGGCACGAGTAAAATTTGCAAAAGAAGAAAACCAAAATGACAAACTTAAAATAGCGAGTAAATAAATATGTATACACAAACAGCTTCACACGACGATCATCATACACCTACTGGTTGGAAACGTTGGGCGTATTCTACTAACCACAAAGATATAGGAACAATGTATTTAATTTTTGCAATTGTTGCAGGAGTTATAGGAACAGCATTTTCGGTTTTAATGAGAATGGAATTAATGCATCCAGGTGATGGTATCTTAGGTGGAAATTATCATCTTTATAATGTTTTAGTTACTGGTCATGGTCTAATAATGATTTTTTTCATGGTTATGCCGGCTATGATCGGTGGTTTTGGTAATTGGTTTGTACCAATTATGATAGGTGCTCCTGATATGGCGTTTCCAAGAATGAATAACATTTCATTCTGGTTATTACCTGTGTCATTAACCCTTTTAATTTTATCTATTTTTGCTGACGGACCTCCAGGACAAACAGGAGTTGGTGGTGGTTGGACCATTTATCCACCTTTATCGTCTAAAGCAGGCCAACCAGGACCGGCAATGGATTTAGCTATTTTAAGTTTACACTTAGCGGGTGCTTCATCAATTTTAGGAGCAGTTAATTTTATCACTACAATTCTAAATATGAGAACTCCCGGAATGACATTGCATAAAATGCCATTATTTGCTTGGTCAATCTTAGTAACAGCATTCTTATTGTTACTGTCTTTACCAGTCTTAGCAGGTGCTATTACAATGTTATTGACAGATAGAAATTTTGGAACTGCGTTCTTCGAAGCACAAACGGGAGGAGATCCTGTTCTATTTCAACATTTATTTTGGTTCTTTGGGCATCCAGAAGTTTATATTTTAATTTTACCAGGCTTTGGAATGATCAGTCATATTGTATCGACATTTTCAAGAAAGCCAGTTTTTGGATATTTAGGTATGGCTTATGCAATGGTCGCTATTGGAATAGTTGGATTTGTTGTTTGGGCGCATCACATGTATACAGTTGGATTAAGCACAGATACTAAAGCTTATTTCTTAGCAGCAACAATGATTATTGCTGTACCAACAGGTATAAAAATTTTTTCATGGATAGCAACTATGTGGGGTGGATCAATTTCATTTAAAACTCCAATGATGTGGGCGCTAGGTTTTATATTTATGTTTACTGTTGGCGGTGTGACGGGTGTAGTTTTAGCTAATGCTGGAGTAGATACAGCAATGCATGATACATATTATGTAGTTGCTCATTTCCATTATGTGCTGTCATTAGGAGCAGTTTTTGCAATTTTTGCGGGATTTTATTATTGGTTTTCAAAGATGTCGGGTTATGAATATTCCGAGTGGATGGGCCAACTGCATTTCTGGTTAACTTTTATAGGTGTTAATTTAATTTTCTTCCCTCAACATTTTTTAGGTTTAGCTGGAATGCCTAGAAGATATGCAGATTATCCAGATGCTTTTGCGGGATGGAATTATATTTCTTCAATAGGTTCTTATGTTGCTGTTGCTGGGTTAGTAGTATTTTTTGCAAATCTTATATATGCTTTTGCTAAGAAAAAAACAGCTGCACAAAATCCATGGGGAGAGGGAGCTACAACTCTAGAATGGACAGTACCATCTCCACCAAATTTCCATACATTTGAGGAATTGCCAAAGTTTGTTGATGATCAAGAAACAGAAAAATCACATAGCTAAAATAAAAGCTGAAAAAATTGATGGATAATTCAAAAATAAAAAAAAGAAGCTTATCACAAGAAGATTTATTTAATTTATCTGAGTTATTTAAATTGATGAAGCCAAGAGTTATGTCTTTAGTGATTTTTACGTGTGCGGTCGGTTTATTAACTGCACCAAATCTTGTTTCAACAAAAGATGCTATAATTGGAATTTTATTAGTCTCTTTGGGAGCTGGCGCTGCTGGAGCATTAAATATGTGGTATGAGTCTGATCTTGATGCTTTGATGACAAGAACTTGTCTAAGACCCATTCCAACAGGAAAAGTTAATAAAAATCAGGCTCTTATATTTGGAGTTACTCTATCGATTGTTTCAGTGGTAGCACTAGATTATTTTACGAATAGAATTTCAGCTGCAATACTATCTTTAACAATTTTGTTTTATGTTTTTGTTTATACAATTTGGCTGAAGAGACGAACCCCTCAAAATATTGTAATTGGTGGAGCGGCAGGTGCATTTCCTCCTGTAATTGGATGGACTATTGCGACTGGTTCACTTTCTGTTGAACCATTAGCTTTTTTTTTGATTATATTTTTTTGGACACCTTCACATTTTTGGGCTTTGAGTTTGTATAAATCTGATGATTATAAAAAAGCAAATATACCAATGCTTCCTTTAACTAACGGAATTGAGAGCACCAAAATAAACATATTTGTTTATTCTTTATTAATGTTACCAATTATTATTTTTCCATATTTAATTAACTTTGTTGGATTGACCTTTTTAGTTCCATCATTGTTATTAACTATTTATTATAATTTTTTGTGTTATGAACTTTACAATTATAAGAAAAATAAGTTTAATCCAAAAAAAGCAAAATCGATATTTGGATACTCTATACTGTATCTATTTTTAATTTTTGTTCTTTTTTTGATAGATAAGATTTTATGATAACACCTGATAAAAAAACAAAAAGAAAAAATATAATTACAGCTTTAGCAATAATTGCTTTTATGGTTTTTCTTTTCTTTTTTACCTTATATAACACTGGAGTATTTGACAGAGCTTTATGATCGAGAGAAAAAAATTAACTCCATTAGTCCTAGCCGGCATATTTGTTTTAATGCTAGGATTGTCTTATGCGGCTGTACCTTTGTATGATCTTTTTTGTAGAGTTACAGGGTTTGGTGGAACTACTCAAGTATCAAATAATGCTCCGAAAATAGTTTTAGACAAAGTGGTGAGTGTGAGGTTTGACACAAATGTAAATAATTTACCGTGGGATTTTAAGGCTAAGTCAAATGTTATTGATGTAAAAGTTGGCCAAGTCAACAAAATAGAGTTTGAAGTGACAAATTACGGTAATGAGCCAACTGCAGGGGTGGCAAGCTTCAATGTTTCACCTGCTAGTTTTGGAAAATATTATAGTAAATTAGGATGTTTTTGTTTTGAAAAACAGGAATTAAAGGCCGGTGAAAAAGCAACTTATGTAATGACTTTTTATTTAGACCCCGAAATGATCAATGATCCAACTGTAAAAAACTTGGAAGATGTAACTATGTCGTACACTTTTTTCTCGACAGATTACTATAAACAATCATAATCCAAAAAAATGTCAGCTGAAAAAAAACATGATTATCATCTAGTAGACCCAAGTCCTTGGCCAATCTATGTTTCTTTTTCTTGTTTAGTTTTAGCACTGGGGGCCGTTTATTATATGCACTCAGATGTATCATGGGGAATGTATTTAGGTTTTGCTCTATTAATTTATGGAGCATATATGTGGTTTAGAGATGTTGTGATTGAAGCTGAGCATCAAGGACATCATACTCCAGTAGTTCAAATTCATCATCGTTATGGAATGACATTGTTTATTGCCTCAGAGGTGATGTTTTTTGTTGCTTGGTTTTGGGCATACTTTGATGTAAGTCTTTTTCCAAATGAATTTGTTGGAAATGTATGGCCGCCAAAAGATATTCAAACTTTTGATCCTTGGGATATTCCATTAATTAATACTTTGGTATTATTGTTGTCTGGTACAACTGTAACCTGGTCCCATCATGCTCTTTTAGAGGATGATAGAAAAGGTTTTATCAATGGGTTGATCTTAACAGTAATACTTGGAGTATGTTTTACTGCTCTACAAGCTTATGAGTATCATCATGCTACATTTGCCTTCTCAGACCATATTTATGGATCAGTGTTTTATATGGCAACAGGATTTCATGGTTTTCATGTAATCGTTGGAACAATTTTTTTAGCAGTATGTTTGTGGCGAGGAAAACTAGGTCATTTTAATAAAGATCATCATTTTGGTTTTGAGGCGGCAGCATGGTATTGGCATTTTGTTGATGTAGTTTGGCTATTCTTATTTGCTGCGATCTATATTTGGGGAAGCTAATTTTGAACCTTGAAACATAAATTTTTATTTTCAGTTTTTATCATATTTTTTATATTTGTTTTTATCGCTTTAGGCACTTGGCAGATAATTCGTTTAAATTGGAAGAATAATCTCATTTTAGAAATCGAAAACTCATTGAAAAATCCTCCAGTTCAACTTTCACAATCTAATCAAAAAAATTATCTCAAAATCAAAACATCAGGTCGCGTTGATTTTGAGAAACAAATTTACTTATATAATTTAAATGACTCTGGAACACCAGGGTTTGAAGTTTTAAATCCTATCCTAATAGATGGTGAAAATTATTTACTCAACAGAGGATGGATACCATTTGAAAAAAAAAATACACCAGAGATAAATATATTGGATCAAAATAATATAGAAGGAACTCTTAAAACACAGGGAAGAAAAAATATATTTAAACCAGATAATAATATTAAAGAAAATTACTGGTTCAGTCTAAATAGAGAAGATATTTCAAAATTTACTGGTAAAAAATTTTCTAAATACATAATTTATTTGGACGGCAATTATCAAATTCCTAAACCAAAAAAAATTACTGCTAATATTTCTAATAATCATAAAAAATATGCAATGACATGGTTTTCGTTAGCGATTTCAATATTTTTGCTATATCTATATTTTAGAAAAAAGAATTATTAAATGAATTATATTAGTACAAGAAATAATCAGAAAAACTTTACTTTTAAAGATGTCTTCCTCAAAGGATTGGCAGATGATGGGGGACTATTCGTTCCAAAATCAATTAACCCCTTTAAAAAGGAAGAATTAGATAATTTAAAAAACCTTAGTTACAATGATTTAGCGGCTGAAATAATTTACCCATTCATAGGAGATTTCATGTCTAAAGATGATCTAATCTCTTTGATTTCAAAATCATATTCAAATTTCAGATCCGACGATGTTGTAAAAATATCAGACCTAGGAAATTTAAAAGTATTAGAATTATTTCATGGACCTACACTTGCTTTTAAAGATATCGCAATGCAACTAATAGGTAATTTTTATCAATATCATTTAGGCCGTGATCAAAAAAAAATTAATATAATTGTTGCAACTTCAGGCGATACGGGTGCAGCTGCTATAGATGCTTTAAAAGGAAAAAATAATTTAAATGTTTTTGTATTACATCCAAACAATAAAATTTCACCAGTGCAAAGAAGACTAATGACAATACATGAAGAGAGCAATGTATTTAACATTGCGGTAGAGGGTAATTTTGATGATTGCCAAAATTTAGTTAAAGCAATGTTTAATGACGAAAAATTTTCTAAAGCAATTAATATGTCGGGTGTAAATTCAATTAATTGGGCAAGAATTATTGCTCAATCGGTGTATTATTTTTACGCTTACTTTAAAATTGGAAACGGCCAACCTTTATCCTTTTCTGTTCCAACAGGAAACTTTGGTGATATTTACGCTGGCTATTTAGCAAAAAAACTAGGTCTTCCAATTGATAAATTAATCGTAGCTACAAATAAAAATGACATACTACACAGAGCAATATCTGGAGGTGATTATAGTCAAAAGAAAGTTGAGGAAACAAACACTCCAAGTATGGATATACAAATTGCAAGTAATTTTGAAAGACTTTTATACGACGTGAAAGATTGTAACTCAGAGGTTACAAAAGATGTAATGGCTAAAATTAAAAATAATACCTATAAAATTGATAAAGATGATCTAGATAAAATTAAAAAGAATTTTATATCTGAAATGCTCGATGAAAACGAAACTGTTGAAATGATAAAAACTATTAATGAGGAGCATCAGATGGTAGTTGATCCGCATACTGCAGTAGGTATTGGTGCTGTGAGAAAATTAGGATTGGAAAAAAATTGTGTTGTTTTATCAACTGCACACCCATCTAAATTTCCAAAAGCAATAAAAGATGCAATTTCAAAAACTGAAAATTTACCAGAAAGTCTTAAATATGTTAATGACAGAAAAGAAAAATTTGAACTTCTTTCAAATGATATTGAAAAAGTTAAAAAATATGTAATGAATTCCATATGAAACTTAGAATAAAAGATCAACTACCAGACACAGAGATTTTTCAACTTGTTGATGGAGAACCTCAAAAAAGTAAATTAAGAGAAACTATTGGTAATGGTAAAGTTGTTTTGTTTGGTTTACCTGGGGCATTTACATCTACTTGCTCCAAACTTCACTTACCAGGTTTTGTAGCTAATGCAGATAAGATCAAAGCAAAAGGAATAGAAAATATATTTTGTTTATCAGTAAATGACCCTTATGTAATGAATGGTTGGGGAGAGATGAATAATACCGGTAATAAAATAAAAATGTTATCTGATCCTTATTTGTTGTTCACGAAAGCAATTGGAGCAGAAGTTGATCGAAATTCAAAAGGTATGGGTATTAGATCAAATCGCTATTTAATGGTGATTGAAAATTTTGAAGTTGTAAATATTCATGTTGAAAAAGAGACTAAAGAATGTGGATTAACTTCAGCAGAAAATTTAATAAATAATCTATTATAAGTTAGCAGCATTTCTAGCAAGTAAATCTACTTCATTATTTAATTTATCTGATGAATGTGCTTTTACCCAATTCCAACTTATTTCAAATTCACTATTTAGTAGATCTAATTCTGTCCAAAGTTCTTTGTTACTTACCTCTTTTTTGTTTGCTGTTTTCCATCCATTCTTTTTCCAATTAAATATCCATTCTGTTATCCCAGACTTAACGTATTTAGAGTCTGTAAAAATTTGAACTTTACTACCTTTTGGAATTTCTTTAAGAGCTTTAATAGGCGCTAATAATTCCATCTGATTATTTGTAGTATCGTTTTTACTTCCTTTTATTTCAGTTTTTTTTCCATTATTTATAATAATTGCTGCCCAACCACCTTTGCCTGGATTGCCAAGACATGAACCATCAGTATAAATTTTAATCATTAAACTAAATAATCTTTATATCTTTTTAAATTGTTATGAATTATCAGTTTTTGATAATATTCTCTTGGATCTTTAATTTTTATTAAAGCAGTTTTTGGAGTATTTGTGTAGTCGTAAAGCCTTGTAAGAAAATATCTCATCGCAGCAGCTCGGCATAAAATATTTAATGATTTTTTCTCAATACCTGAGAACTTTTTAATGCTCTCGTATCCTTTAATTAAATTTTTAACCTTTTTTTTATTTAATTTAAATTGTGATTTTTTCTTATCAAAACAAAGAGCATTGATACATATTGCTATTTCATAAATAAAATAATCGTTCGCAGCAAAATAAAAATCAATAATTCCAGAGATTTTATTATTTTTAAAAAATATATTATCTATAAAAAGATCACCATGTATTATTCCATTTGGTAATTTTTTTGGCCATTTATTTTTGATTTCTATAAAATTACTTTTTAAAAATTTTTCTAAATTAATGAATTTTTTTGATTTAAATTTAATACTTTTTAACAAAGGATTTAAATTTTTGATATTCATTGAGTTTTTTCTAAATAGTTTAATTTTTTTTGATGAAGAGTGCATTTGAGCAACAGTTTTTCCAATATCATAACAATTTTTCAAGGTGAGTTTTTTTTTATCTTTTCCATTAAGAAATGAAACAACACAAGCAACCTTATTCTTTATCTTAAATATATATTTTCCATCACGTTTTTTTAATGGTTTTGGACATCTTATTTTAAGGTGATTTAGTTGATCCATTAATTTCATAAAAAAAGGTATTTCATTTTTTTGAACTCTTTTTTCAAAAATAGTTAATATGAATTTATTATTTTTTGATTTTAATAGATAATTAGTATTTTCAATTCCTTGTTTTATACCTTTAAAACTTAAAAATTTTTGGTTCTCAAATTTTTTATTAATATATGAAATGTCTTTCTTATTTATCTTTGTATAAACAGCCATTTAATTTAATTTCTTTGGAACACGAAAAACAACGTTTTCTTTTATAATTTCCACTTCTTCTATAGTGACTGTAAATTTATTTTTCAATTCTTTAATGAAATTATCAACAAGTATCTCAGGGGCAGAAGCACCGGATGAAATTCCTATTATATTTGAATTTTCAATTAAGTTGAATGGAATTTCACTTTGTGAATGGATCAGTACTGAGTTCTCACACCCTGATTTTTTAGCAACCTCAACAAGTCTTACCGAGTTAGATGAGTTTCGGCTACCGATAACAAAAAATAGATCACACTTTTTTGCAATATTTTTAACAGCCATTTGTCTATTGGTTGTCGCGTAACAAATATCTTCTTTTGCAGGTTCTTTAATATTTGAAAATTTTTCTCTAAGAATTGATATTATTTCTTTTGTATCATCAACAGATAAGGTTGTTTGAGTAACGTAGGCAATCTTTTCAAAATTTTTTATGTCATAATTCTTTGCTTCATCCTCATTTTGAATAAGGTCTATAGATCCTTTAGGCAGTTGTCCCATTGTTCCAATTACCTCAGGATGATTTTCATGTCCTATTAAGATTAAATGGTATCCAGCCTTATGAAGATTTTCAGCCTCTCTATGAACTTTAGAAACCAAGGGACATGTTGCATCAACATAAGTCATGTTGTAGTTTTTCGCATCTTGAGGAATTTTTTTTGGGACACCATGCGCAGAAAAAATAACTGGTCTTGATTTATCTTCAATTTCTTCAAGCTCTTCTACAAATATTGCACCTTTATTTTTTAAGTCATCAACAACAAATTTATTATGTACTATTTCATGTCTAACATAAACTGGGGAACCATACTTTTGAATTGACTTTTCAACAATTTCAATTGCCCTTTCTACACCAGCACAAAATCCTCGGGGAGCAGATAACAATATTTTAAGTTCTTTGTTTTTCATTTTTATCTAAAAGATACTCGAGTAATATATGTGGAAATGTTAAAGACGCCAAACCTATAAATATGACTTTAATAATTGAATCGTTAAATTCATATTTAAAATTGAGCAAATAAATACCAATTAAACAAATAACAGCAGTTAATACAGTAAGTGGCATAGCCTTTTTAATAAAAATAAACAAACCATTTTTCATATTATTGTTATCTAATTCATAAATTAATGTCATGCTATGTCTTACAGAATGTAAAAAGCAAAAATAAGCAGTAAATGCAATCAAAGGAGAGAGATAGTAATTTAAAATTAATATTGAAAAATAATCAAAAAAAATAGAAAAATTTTTTAAATTAAATTTTTTGACAAACAAAATAATACTCGAAATAGAGCTTAAGATTATCCCTAAATCTATTAATCTATTATTTTCAATAAAACTTAAACTTAAATAAAAATTTTCATTATCAATTAATAATAATTTAAATATTTCAATGGTTTCTTCAAAATGAAAATACAATGGTGCCAAAATAACAAGAGATCCTTTTAGAAAATACAATATACCTATAAAATTTGAATTATGATTATGTAAAAATTGTGTATCCTCTTTACCAAAATGATACGAGGCAACCAATAGAAATATTATTAACAAGATAGATGGTGTTAAAACCCAAAGTGTTATAACAATTACAGCTATTAAAATATATGAAATATAAAATAAAGTTATATTTTCAATTTTAAAAATCTTTAAAAGTTCCCCTCCTTTGACATGATCCAAAGATCCATGTGATACACCAATGATTAAAATCAAAAATAAACAAAACAATGGCGACAACATAAAGTTATTAAATTTAAATAGTATTAAAGAAAAGATGTTACAGAATAAAAAAAAAATAAAAGAATGATTAAGATTTAGTTTTTTTAGGTTCATATTCATTTGGGCTTAATAAAATAAAGCTTTAATAAAAATCCATTTTGGCATTTTTAAAATTATAGTCAAATCTTCAAGAAAATTACTCTTATTGGACAAAAATTTGATAATTGTTTTAGGTGAGCTTTGAAACATTTTAAAAAAAATTTCTGACATTTTTTTTGGGTGTTTTTCAAGAACTCGTAAAAATATTTCATCCAAAAATTGATATTTTTTATTAATTTCAAATTTTTTAGTATTATGAATACTTTCAATATTTTTTCTAATAAATTTACTATGTTCTTGTATATTTAAAAAAGTATATCCAGTACTTAGTCTTGTCATACCACCAGCAGTTCCAATATTCATTTTATTTTTTTCTTTTTCATACAATGGATAGAAGAGGGGAATTGCACCTTCCTCTCTGTATGTAATTTCATAATCTTTAATTTTTAGGTTCTTATCAATGTAATCTTTAATTTGTTTATCATAGTCTTTTTGAGAGTTGTCATTCATTTTTGATAGCCAAGTTGTCTCAACTAGAGCCTTATTTTTTGAATAGGGAAGTGTATAAAAAAAATGAACACTATCTCTTTGTTCGCAATCAAAGTCCATCAAATTAAAAATTTCATTGTCAAAATAATTCGTTTTGGTTTCAATTTCTACACCACAAAAATGTTGCCAAAGATTAAGATGATTTTTTTTTATATTTGGTACGCTATTGAAGATAAATGAATTTACTGTATTGATCTCTTTTGTATCTTTATAGAAATAAATATTTTTATTCTTTTTTAGTTTATTATTTATTTTTTCATAAAATAAACCACTATCAATACTTTGGTATGGATAATCTTTACATTCTAGATGATTGGTTTTACCTGGAATGTTAATTGAAAAATTTTGCCAATTTTTTTTAACGCAATCATCAAAATTGTGGGGCACTACTTTCCAGAAAGACCATGTTTTATCCCTTTTATATTCTAGTCTTGGTTCAATAATAGCCAAAGTTTTATCTTTTAATTTTTCATTGATTTCTAATTCATATGCAAGTGATAAACCGGCACAACCACCACCAATAATAATATAATCAAATTCTTTCATCTAAATTAATTTCTTCATTTATCAAATTATGATCATGTTTTATTTGTTCATCTTTTTTATAAACGAATGATAGTTTAATTAAGTCAATAATTGAAAGGAAAGTCTCCAAGACCTTTTCTGCATTAGAAACATATATTTTTCCTGAATTTTGATAGTTATTTAAGTTTTTTTTATTAAGAATTTTATGTCCTATTTTTCTATAAACTCTTCTTGCAACTAAAATTGAAAAACGAAAACTTATTGGTATATCCTTAATTGAATAAAAAGAATTTTCATAGAAAGTTTCAGCCAAATTAACAGTTGATGTAATTTCTTCGAAATTTTTGTTTATGTAAGAACGATTATTTTTATAATCCTCTATCACATCTCTTGATATATTTGTAAGTTGCATTGCTATTCCAAGATCGATAGCCGATTTTAGTGAACTTTTCTTACTTACTCTTAAAATTTTTGCCATCATTAACCCAACTGTTCCAGCCACTCTGTATGAATAAATTAGCAAATCTTTTTTTGAATTTAATTTAACACTTTCTTTTATGTCTGATTTAATCCCAATCAATAAATCGTGAACAATCTTCAAAGATATATTGAATTCATCAATGAGATCCCACATATTTTTGATAATAGGATTATCAAATTTTTTTTGATTAAAATCTTTCTCAAATTGATTAAATTTTTTTTCTTTATTTTCAATCTTCTCTTCATCATCGGCTAAGTTGTCTGCAACTCTGCAAAAATCGTATAAAGCTGAGCATTTATTAAGTGTTTTTTTTGGTAAAAAAAAACCAGCCCAACTAAATGATTTAGCATAAACAGACAAGTAACTATTATTAGACATTATAAGATTTTATCTAATACTTTTGCTGATGAGAGAACGCCGGGCACACCAGCACCTGGATGAGTACCTGCACCTACAAAATAAAGCCCTTTATAAATCTCAGATTTGTTATGGAATCTAAAATAAGCTGATTGAGAAAATTTTGGTTGAATTGAAAAACCCGAACCATACTTGGTGTTTAAATCTTTTTCAAAGTAATCCGGGGTTAAATAAAAATCCTCAACAATATTTTCTTTAAGATTAGGCATTAAATCATTTTGCATTTTATTGATTACTAAATTTTTCATTTTTTCTCCCTCTACAGACCAATTAATTTTGGATTGGTTATTTGGAACAGGCACAAGAACATAAAAACAATCGTTTCCTTCAGGTGCCATAGATTTATCAGTTGAAGATGGTCTGTGTAGATAATAACTAATATCATCATTTAACTTTTTATTATTAAATATATCATCTAGATGTTCTTTATATTTGTTGCCAAACTTAATTGTATGATGCTCTACATTTTCATATTTTACTTTAGTGCCAAAGTAATAAACAAATAATCCCATTGAATATTCCATTCGATTTTTTTTCCATTTAAAAAGAAAAGAGTTATTTGTATTTCCATTCAACATTTTTTCATAAACAGCAGGTGGGTCTGCATTACAAATGACATAATTAGATTGTAGTATAGTTTGATCGTTAAGTTTAACACCAGTTATTCTTTTTTTATCTGAAATTATTTTTGTTACTTCATGACCTTTGATTATTTTTATTCCCTCCTCATCCATTAATCTTTCAAACCCTTTTATGATATTTCCAGTTCCTCCCATCGAATAATGTATTCCCCATTTTTTTTCTAAATATAAAATTAATCCATAAATTGATGTTGTTGTAAAAGGATTGCCCCCAACAAGTAATGGGTGCATACTTAACATTCTTCTCAATTTTTCATTTTTTACATATGATGAAACCAATGAATAAACTGACTTGTAGCTTTTTAGTTTTAAAAGAGCTGGTAATTGTTGCGCCATTACTAATGGTCTATCGAATGGCACATCAGCTAGTTCAGTAAAACCTTTATCAAAAATTTTTTTAGTAAAATTTACTAATTTTTCGTAGCCCTCAACATCATTCTTATTTAATTTCTCAATTTGTCTTTTCATTTCTTGCTCATCGCCTGAATAATTAAACTTAGTTTTGTCCTCAAAGATAAACTGGTACCAAACTTTAAGAGGTGTTAGTTCAATGTAATTTTTTGGGTCTTTTTTAAATAGCTCAAATAATTCATTAATAAGATATGGAGCAGTAATTACTGTTGGGCCACCATCATATATAAACCCATTCTTCTTAAAAACACGCGCTCTCCCACCAAGGTCTGGATGTTTCTCGATTAATGTAACTTTGTGCCCTTTAGCTTTTAGCCGGAGTGCCGCAGCTATACCACCAAATCCAGACCCAATTACAATAGAGTTCATTATCATAATCTATAGTTTTTTTGAAAAATTGTAAGAGTATTATGAATTAATTTTTTTTAACTCTTCTTTTGTTTCATCTAAATTTTTTTGAAACAATGTATCAAGTTTTGATTTATCTACCGATGTAGTAATAATTTTTTTTACAGAGTCCATTGCTATTTTGATTGAGGCTTTTTTAATATCCTTGATAGCTGCTTCCTTCATTTGATTAATTTTATTTTCAGCTAAATTCTTTTTAATTTCTGAAGATTTATGAAATTTATCATTGAGTTCAATTATCATTTTATCACTATCTTTTTTTGCTTGTTCAAGTATCTCGTTACTTACCGATTGAGCAGTATCTAATTTGCTTTGAGCATTATCTAATAACTTTTTTGCTTCAGTTCTAAGTTTTTCACTTTCATCAATTTCATTTTTGATATCCGAAATTAGCTTGTTTAGGGTTTCGTTTACTTTTTTAGGGACTTTTAAGTATATAAGTGCTCCAAAAAAAATAAAAAATGAAACTGCTACCCAGAATGTTGAATCAATTTCCATAGTACTTATCTCCACCCCTTTTTGATAAGTCATCCACTATAGCAGAGATACTACTATTGTTGACATCAGCTCCAATCAATTTTTTTAATATTTCAGAGGAAGTTTCAATCGCAATTTTATTGATTTTTTCTGGAGCATTCTTTTTTAGCACGTCAATTTCTTTTTCGACTTTTTTTATTTCTTCATCTATTTGTTGATCTAAGGTTTCCTTTTTAGAATTAATATTTTTTAAAGCTTTTTCTCTAGCATCTTTTAAAATATTTTTTGCTTCTATTTTACTCTTTAGCACTATTTCTTCATATTCTTTAAGTTTTGCTTCGCTACCTTGCCTTTGTTTTTCTGCAGCTTCAATATTTTCTTGTATTTGCGATTTTCTCAACTCTAAATTAGCACTTATTTTAGGCAATATAAGTTTTGATAAAACTATGTATAAAATACCAAAAGTAATTGTAAGCCAAAATATTTGTGATATCCAAAACTCGGGATTTAATTGTGGCATACCTCCGCTTTCAGCTGAAAAAACTTCTCTTAAGAAAAAGAAATTAAAAAATATTGACTGAAAAAATATTTTTTTAATCATTAGTTTTAAAATGCAAAAAGAATGATTAACGCAACAACCAATCCAAATAATCCAGTTGCCTCAGCTAACGCGAAGCCTAAAAGCAAATTTGGAAATTGTTTTTGTGCTGCTGATGGATTTCTCATAGCTCCTGATAAATAGTTACCAAAGATTATTCCAATACCAACACCAGCGCCTGCTAAAGCAATTGCTGCTAAGCCTGCCCCGATCATTTTTGCTGCTTCTAATTCCATCATATCCTCCTTGTTAATTAATGGTGTAAGTTTAATGCATCATTTAAATAGATGCAGGTTAAGATTGCAAAAACATAAGCTTGAAGAAAAGCAACTAATATCTCCAAACCAGTTAAGGCAACCGAAAAACTCAGTGGAAGCCATCCACCGACTATTCCGAGACTTATTACAAAGCCTCCGAAAACTTTCATCATAGTATGACCCGCCATCATGTTTGCAAAAAGTCTAACTGATAAGCTTATTGGTCTACTTAAATATGAAATAATTTCTATTATTACAATTAAAGGAAGTAATATCATTGGCACTCCACTAGGAACAAACAACTTTAAATACCCTATACCATGTTTAATAAATCCTATTATTGTTACTCCGACAAAAATAAAAGACGCAAGGACAAATGTCACAATAATGTGACTTGTAACAGTAAAAGTATATGGAATCATACCAAACATGTTACAAAAAAGAACAAACATAAATAATGAAAATATAAATGAAAAATAGGGTTTTGCTTTTGACCCAGCAGTATCGCTAATCATTTTTGATACAAATGAATAACTTAGTTCAGCTAAAAGCTGAACCTTATTAGGTAGCACAGAATTTTTTTTAGAACCTAAATTAAAAATTATTAAAATAGCTAAAGTGCTTAAAACCATAAATAAGCTTGCGTTCGTAAACGATATATCAAAGTTTCCAATTTTTATTTCAGGACCAATTCTATAAACCTCAAATTGTGTCATTGGATTTGCAGCCATAATTATTTATTTTGCATTTTTTTTGCAGATTTTATCACATTCATTATTCCTGCGATTACACCTACAAAAAAAAATATTAAAATTAACCATGGTTTAGTACCAAAGGTCTTGTCTAAAATAAACCCAATAATTGTCCCTACCGCAACAGCAGATACTAACTCTGTACTTAGCTTAAAAGCTGTGCCAATAGGGGACGGATTATGCTTTTGGCCATCTAAATTTCTTTTAGAGACCTTTTTTTTTGCAATCTCTAAGCGAGTTTTGAAAGGATCTTTGGACATAATAATAGATTTAATTATGCAACCATACTTTCTGCTTTTTGTAAATCAACAGCTACTAATTGGCTAATCCCTTTTTCTGGCATAGTAACACCATAAAGTCTGTTCATCTTCGACATGGTTAAAGCATGGTGAGTAACAATTATAAATTTAGTATTTGTAATTTCCGTTAGTTCTTCGAGCAAACCACAAAATCTTGTTACATTAGCATCATCTAAGGGAGCATCGACCTCATCAAGTACACAGATTGGAGATGGATTGGTTAAAAAAACAGCAAAAATCAAAGATAGAGCAGTTAAAGCTTGTTCACCACCAGATAATAAAGTTATAGACTGCAATCTTTTGCCAGGAGGACTTACCAACATTTCTAAACCTGCTTCAAGAGGATCTTCAGAGTCTACTAATTCTAGTTTTGCGTTTCCACCATTAAATAATTTTGTATAAACCTCGTTGAATTTTCTATTTACTTTTCCAAAAGCCTCTATCAATCTCTCTCTTCCTTTTTGATTAAGTTCATTAATACTATCTTTCAATTTTATGATAGCAGTCACTAAATCTGCTCGATCTTGTTCCATCTTTTGAATTTCTGCTTCGTACTTATTTGTTTCTTCATCAGCTTTAAGATTTACAGATCCTAACTTTTCCCTCTCTTGTTTTTTTTTATCAAGTAAGTCCTCTTGATTTACAGCGTCAGGAAGATCTTCTTTTCCAAAAAGGTCGGAGTTTTCTAAAAGATTATTCTCATTTAAACTAAGTTCAGCATTAATTCTATCAACCAAATCGTTCTTACGTTTTTTTAGACCTTCAATTGTTGCCCCAGAACTTGCTTTCCTTTCTCTAATTTGAATGGATTGTTCTTGGATTTCATTTAACTGAGTTCGAAGGGTTTCTATTTTATTATCTGTTTCATTAATAAAATTTTCATTTTCAGTTTTTTCTTTCTCAGAAATTCTTAACCCCTCAGATATTTGGCCTTTTTTTTCTGCTTGAAGTTTAGGCTGATTATCCAGTTTTTCTAATTGTAAGTTTAACTTTGTTTTTCTCTCTGTTAATTCTTTAATCATCTTTTCAGAGTTCGATAGTAAGTTTTTCCAACTTTCAAACTCATTATCAATGATACTTATTCTCTCATTTCTTTTTATCGAGTCTTTTTTAATATTTTGATTTTTGCTGTAGCTTTCAGCATACTCTTCAATAGTGATTTGACAATTCTCAAGGACAGTTATTGCCTCATCATTTTTATTTAATTCAACTAGTTTTTTTATTTTATTAATTTCTGATTTAAGCTTTTCTTTAATGTAGCTTAAATCCTGATTTGACTGTTTTTCAGTTTCGTAATATTTCGAGTCAATTTCAATTAATTCATTCTTTTCCTCTTTAAGTCTTTTTTCATTGGAATTTGCATCAATAACAATTCCTTTTTCTCTATTAATATCATCATCAAATGTCTGTAATGATTTTTTTATATTTTCTATCTCATCTTGAATTCTAGTATTTTCTTCATCAAGACTTTTAAGCTCTAAATTAAGTCTTTGTATTTTAGATAGATTTTCAATATTTTTTTCTCGTAATGGTAAGACTTTTTCAGTCTCAGATTTTATTAAATCTTCTATTTCAGAAATTCTATTATTAAAACCGCTTACTTCACTTTCAGCCTCAATATTAATTTCATTTTCAAGTTTAATTTCTTTTTCAATCTCTAATAATTTTAAATAGTACAATCCAGCTTCAATTTTTTTAATTTCATCTGAAATCTTCTTATACTTGGTAGCTTCTTCAGCTTGTTTTTGAAGATTTGCTAATTGTTTTTCTTGTTGTCTTCTTAGCTCATCGGCTCTTTTTAAATTATTTTCTGCTGCAGCTAATCTGAGTTCAGCTTCATGTCTTCTGACATGTAGGCCAGAAATACCTGCTGCTTCTTCTAAAATTGCCCTTCTATCGGTCGGTTTGGCTGTAACTAAAGCACCTATACGACCCTGACTTATTATGGAGGGAGAATGGGCCCCAGTTGAGAGGTCAGCAAAAAACATCTGAGCATCTCTTGCTCTTACTTCTTTATCGTTGAAATAAAATTTTGAACCTTTGTCTTTCTCAATTTTTCTTCTAACATTTAATTCGTCAAGTTCTCTAAATTGAACTGGTCCCTCATTATTTTGATTTGAGACTGTAATGGAAACTTCCGCGATATTTTTTGATGCTTTATTCGACGTTCCTGAGAATATTACGTCTTCCATTCCAGAACCTCTCATACTCTTAGCTGATGTTTCTCCCATGACCCATCTAAGAGACTCTACAATGTTAGACTTACCACAGCCGTTTGGCCCAACTATTCCAGTCAACCCATCTTCAATTAAGAAGCTAGTTTTGTCAGCAAAGGATTTAAACCCATTTAATTGGATTTTTTTAAACTCCATGAGTTTATTTATATCAGTTTTTCAAGTGATTTTTTTAAATTTTTATAATTTAAGGATTTTTCAAACTTTTTATTGTTAATTATTATCGTAGGAGTAGCATTTATTTTAAAATTTTTAGCCCCTTCGATTCGATCGTTTAAAACGAAATCCTCGATTTCTTTATTTTCGATACATTTTTCAAAATTTATTTTAAATCCTCTTTTTTTTATAAAATTTTTAAGATTATTATTAACCTCTTCAATAGATGAACCTTTCACCCACGAACTTTGATTTTTATACAGAATGTTCATCATTTCTAAGCTTTCATTTTGGTCGCATTGAACAATTTTAGATGCATTTAAAGCAGCTGCATCTAACGGAAAATGCCTAAACTCAATTTTAACTATACCAGTATCGATGTACTCATTTTTAAGTAAGGGATAAACATTTTTATGAAAATCAGCACAATGACTACAGGTTAAAGATTCATATGCAATTATAGTGATTTTAGCATCTCTATTACCTGAAATTATTCTATTTATTTCAGCTAATGAATTATTCATAAACACAAAAGATAAAAATAGTATTATAAAAATTTTTTTCATTTTTTTTTAAAAGATTTGGTAAGCTCTATTAAAGCTTTTTTAATCTTCTCATTTTTAACGCCAACTATTTTTTTATGAAAATTATTTTTTGTCACATTATCACTTGAATTTTTATTCAAAATAAGCTCTTTTTCATCATCAAATTTAATTGGTTTTAGTTTTTCAATTACTGAATAACCAAAAAAATTATTCATTCTGTCTATTATTTCTTTGCGCGAGTATTCTAAATCAACTTCATGACCTCTTTTTACCATTACCTCTAAAGTGCTCAATCTAAATTTATTTGAACTCCTGAAAGCCTTTGGAAAACAAATTTTAAATAAGTTATCCCCAACTATATATTTCCAATTATTTAGTGTTTCTGAATATATATGTCCTTTTTTGTTTATCACTTTCCTTACATTTTTTGGCAAAGTGTCCTTAAAAGATCTTAAGCCTTGAATGCTATTTCTCTGCTTAGTATATTTTTTAAATTGCATATGAAAGATCAAATAATAACAAAAAAAATTCTTAATTGGTATGATTTAAATAAAAGATCATTACCATGGCGAAAAAATGTTTCACAATCAAAAAAACATTATTATACATTAGTGAGTGAATTTATGCTGCAACAGACACAGGTTGTAACTGTAATCCCTTATTTTAATAGATTTATAAATAAAATTCCAAATCTTAAAAAACTTTCAAAAATACAAGATACAGAATTGATAAAACTTTGGGAGGGTCTTGGATATTATTCAAGAGCAAGAAATCTTAAAAAAACTGCCAAAATCATAATGAGTAGATATAGTGGAAAAATTCCAAACAATTACGAGAATTTAATATCTTTACCTGGTATCGGCAATTACACTGCTAATGCAATCTTAGCTATTGCCTTTAACAAATCTTACATTCCTTTAGATGGAAACATTGAAAGAGTTTTAAAAAGATATCTTTATTTAAAAAAAGATAACGAAATACAAAAGGATAATCTAATACAAAAAAAAACTATTTTTGGAATTTCATCAAGAGCAAGCGATTATGCTCAAGCTTTGATGGAATTAGGAGCAATAATATGCAAACCAAAAAATCCTGAATGTGGTGGATGTCCTATCCTGAAAAGTTGCAAGTCTTATAAAAAGAAAGATTTTGATTTAGTTAAGATTACAAAAAAGAATAAAGAAAAATATTTTATTATTAAAGTTTATAAAAAAAATCAGAAATACTTGTTAGTTAAAAATACAAAATTTAGTTTTCTTAAAAATTTAGTAATTTTTCCAATGGAAGAACTGTCTAAACCGAAAGATTTTAATGAAAATCTTAATTTTAAAATGTCAAACATGAATATGAATATAAAAATTCAATATCTCAAAAATGTAAAAAGATTTCCATCATCTTATTGGTTTGATAAAAGAAAATTAGATAATTATATACTTCCAACATTCACTAAAAAAGTGGTTAAATATTTAGAAAAAAATTAATGAAAAAAATAGCTGTAATTGGCGCTGGTATTTCAGGACTATTCGCTGCAAATTTATTTAATAGGAACAAAAAGTATCAAGTAACTATTTTTGAGAGAAATAGCTTTATCAATTTAAAAGAAGGTTACGGTATTCAACTATCAGTCAACAGCATCAAACTTTTAAATAAAATTCAGTTTGATGAATTAGAAAATAGTAACAAATTCAATCCAGAAAAAATTAATTTTTACTCAGTTAAAAATTCTAATAAGATATGTGAGTTAAATATATCTGATTTTAATACTGAAAATTGTAAATACACTACTCTTAAAAGATCATCACTTATTAATTTTTTGAAAAAAGATTTAGAAAAAAAAATAAAATTTAACAACGCTATTTCAAAGATAGAACAACAAGATCAAATTGTTAAAATTACTTTTGAAAATAATGAAATTTATGAATTTGACTATTTAATTATTTCAGATGGTGTCTTTTCTAAGAGTAAAAATTTGTTATCAAAAAATAAAATTGAACCAAAATTTAATGATACGTTAGCTATTAGAGGAATAATACCAAGCTCTTCAAACATAGCTGATAAAAAAAATATCTCTTTGTTTTTAGGTTCAAATTTTCACTATGTTATTTATCCATTATCTCATGACGGAGATTTAAACTTTATAGCTATAATGAAATATCAACTTTCAGAAGATGAGCAAAAAGATTATTCATTGTTTAATGACGATATTTTTATTAATAAGATTTTAGATACAGTTCCTCACGTAAATAGGGAATTTTTTAATAATATTCAGGATCTAAAGATATACCCAGTATTTATCAGCCAAGATTTTTTTAAAATTAAAAATAATAATATTCATTTAATAGGTGATGCTTTTTTCGCTTTTCCACCGTCATTTGCTCAGGGTGCCTCTCAGTCAATAGAAAGTGCATATGAATTATTCAAGAGCATAGAAGATAATACTGAAAGTAGTTTTTTTAAAAGTAGAGTTAATAAAACAAAAATGGTTAATTATCGCTCAAAATTTAATCAATTTGCTTTTCATGTATCTAATCCTTTATCAACATTATTAAGAAATATTTTTTTGAAAAGATTAGTAAAAAACAAAAAGTTTTTAGAGAACTATCTTGGTAAAATATACAAAAACTAGCTATTAGAAATCAATCTTTGTCTTAAATGATCGATAGGAACTGCGTTCCCATTCAAGTTATAATGCCAATATGTCCATCCATTACAGCTTTCAGCACCTAATATTGTGGCTGCCACTTTATGAATAGAGCCCTCAGTTTGAGCATGTTTGATACTGCCATCAGCCCTAATTTTTGCGCTAATTTTCTTTTTGTTATCGAAAATAGTAGTTCCTGGTTTTATAATTCCTAATTCAACCAAAGAACCAAAAGGTATTCTTGGTTTAGATCTTCCGTTCTGAAGAGTATCTAAATTATCATCTTCTATGGGTTTTGCTTTCTTTAGTCTTTGTTCAGCAGCTTTAAAATAGGTTTTTTCTTTTTCAATTCCGTAATAATTTCTACCTAATTTTTTTGCAACTGTTGCTGTTGTTCCTGATCCTAAAAAAGGATCTAAAACAAAATCATTTTTATTTGTAGTTGCTAATAAAATTCTATGAAGTAGAGCCTCAGGTTTTTGGGTAGAATGCACTTTTTTACCGTTCTTTCTTAATCTTTCAGAACCATTACAAATCGGCAATTCCCAATTAGATCTCATTTGAAGATCATCATTTAAACATTTTAAGGATTGATAATTAAAAGTGTATTTTGATTTTTCAGATTTAGATGCCCAAATTAAAGTTTCATGTGCATTTGTGAAACGTGTTCCTCTAAAATTTGGCATGGGGTTTTTTTTATTCCAAATTACGTCATTTAAAATCCAAAAACCTAAATTTTGAATAGCTGTTCCAACTCTAAAAATATTGTGATAACTACCAATCACCCAGATTGCACCATCTTTTTTTAAAATTCTTTTACATTCGCTTAACCATGAATAAGTAAACTCATCATATTTTTTAAAATTTTCAAATTTATCCCATTCGTCGTTGACTGCGCTAACTTTTGACCTATCAGGTCTTGTAAGTTCACTTTTTAACTGCAGGTTGTAAGGTGGATCAGCAAAAATTAAATTAAAAGATTCATCAGGAATTTTTTTAAGTTCCTCTAAACTATCTCCATAGATTAATTTATTTTTTAACTTTAAATTCATTTTATAAAATCAAATTAGACTCCAAAAAGATTCTTGGGTCAACCTACGATTGAATTATTTCGATTTAAATTTGTGGTAAGTTATTTTTTAACAACTAGATATTGTGTTTCTACGTGAAACGGATCTAATTTTGTTAATTGGAGAAAAGGTTTTTCTGTGATGAGAAGTAATCCCTAAAGTTTTTATTGCTTTTAAATGTCTTTTTGTTCCGTAACCATAATTCTTACTCCAATAGTAGCCTTCAAATTTCTTACTAAGGGCAGTTATCATTTTATCCCGAGCTACTTTAGCAATTATTGATGCTGCAGAAATAGAGGGTATTTTTTTATCACCTTTTATAATTGATCTTAAATTATAGTTTTTGATTTTTGGTAGTTTATTACCATCAATTAAAACAAGTGAGGGTTTTTTTTTAAGTTTTTTAATTGCCCTTTCCATTGCTAACAAGCTTGCATTTAATATATTAAACCTCTCAATTTCTTTGACAGACGCTTTACCAATCGCCCAAATAGAATTTTTTTTGATATATTTTGCTAAAGTAATTCTTTTTAATTTATTCAAACTTTTAGAATCTTTTAATAGTTTTTTATCAATAGTGCTATTCAAGATAACAGCAGCTGCGTAAACTGGTCCTATTAAACTTCCACGACCAACTTCGTCAACACCAGCAATTATTTTCATCAAATTTCGATCTTTAGTTTTTCTACTTTTTGTCTAATTTTTTTTAAATCTATCCAAGAATATTTTTTATTTTCTGGAAATCTTATTAAGTATGATGGGCTAAAAGAGATAATAACAATAAAAGATTTATTCTTGATAATTATCTCTTTCCACTTTCCTCTTTCATCTGAAATTTTGTTAGTTAAGCCAGTTAAAGCTTCCATTGCCGTACTACCTAATAAGATAATAATTTTTGGGTCTATAATTGATATGTGATCTTTCAGGAAAATTGAGTATCTTTTAATCTCCTGGCTTGTAGGCTTCCTGTCCTCTGGAGATCTAAAATTTATTGAATAAGTAGTATAAATTTTTTTTCTTTTTATGTTAATTGCTAATAGCATTTTATCCAATAAAGCACCCGCTTCACCCAAAAAAGGGGTATTGTCAATATCCTCTAACTCACCTGGATTTTCTCCTACTATCATTATTGGACTATTGATATTTCCATCTCCCATCACTAAATTTTTTGAAAAATCTTTCAATTTACAATTTTCAATTGCATTAATTCTTTCTTCAAGATGTTTTAATTTTTTAGATTTATCTAAGCTAGTTTCAACTTGAGCATTTTTGTCCAAATCGAATCTATTTATAGGTTTACTTCCAAAATTAAAATTTGGTTCTACAATTTTTATTAATTGACGAACATATTTTGTATTTTGATTTAAAGTCTTTTTAATCATAAAATGTCCTAATGTCTTTTAAAAAAATAAAAATTATTCTCTTAATATTTTTATTATACCAGAGTCCAATTCATTCTAAAAGTAATAGTTTTTCAGGGGAAAAATTTACAGGTCTGTCAAAATATTTTTCTGGAATAGTTGCTTCTGAAAATAAAAATAATTCGGATGCATTAAATTTTTTCAGCTTATCAAAAATTTTAATAGATAAACACGACCCTTTTTTAAAAAGATATATTTATACGTTAGTTTTAGAAAATAAAATTCCTCAAGCTATCAACTTGATTAAAATGAATAAAGAAAAGAATAATTCAAATTTCTTTGAAGCTCACTTGTTGCTTTTTGTTGATGATTTAAAAAAGAGTGAATTTAAGTCCGCATATACTAGATTAAATAGACTAGAAAATATTTCCGAAGAAAATAGATTAAATTTAGCAATTTTTGAAATTTTAAAACAATATGTATATGTATTTAAAGAAAATAAAATTTTAGATAATAAAAAAAATTTTGGTAAACTTTCAATCATTTCTGAAACGTTCCAAAGATGCTATCTGGGCGACAAAAAAACTGATTTATATTTTTCAAATTTATTTAATGATCCTCAAACAGATTATAGTAGATATAAATTTTTTTACTTAAGTTATTTAATTGAAAATGGGAGAATGGAAGAGGCAAAAAAAATAACTGACGATATTGAATTTATAAATAGTACATTATTATTATCTCAAGGAAAAAGCTGGATTGAGAGTGGAAACGCCAAAAAATTTAGACAGGTTTTTTCTTGCAAAAATCATCAAGATATAACCAGTGAATTTCTTTTTATAATTTCCAACCTTTATTCATCACAAGATAATTTTGAAAAATCTAATTTTTATTTAAATGTATCAAATTTTTTAAATCAAAAATTTTTATTTAATTTATCTTTGACTGTCGAAAATCAACTCTTAAATGGTGAATATAAAGAAGCAAGGAAAACTCTTAAAAATTTTAAAAAAAGTGATGATTTCTATTTTTGGTTTAGAGTTAAAAAAGAGGCACAAATTATTGCAAAACAAAAAAATAAAGAGGAGTCTCTCAATTATCTAAATTCTCAATTTAATAAAATTTCTCAACCAAATAAAAAGTTTTTATATGATATGGGAAACTTTTATAAAAATGCCAAAAAGTATAATCAAGCAATAGAATATTATTCAAAAGTTATAGAAAAATTAGATAAAAATTCTGAAATAAAATCAAATTTACTTTACAGAAGAGGCAGTAGTTTCGAACGTCTTAGAATTTATGATAAAGCGGATAAAGATTTGAAGCTCTCATTAAAGATAAAACCTGATGATGCGTATGTTTTAAATTATTTGGCTTATTCATGGCTTGAGAGAGATTATAAAATAAATGATGCAATTAAAATGCTTGAGACTGCTTACGCAATCAAAAGTGATGATCCTTATATTATAGACTCTATTGGTTGGGCATATTATTTGATAAACGATTTTCTCAAAGCTGAAGAATTTTTAAAAAGGGCTGTAGAACTAATGCCAGACGATCCAATTGTTAACGATCATTATGGAGATATATTGTGGAAGTTAGATAGAAAAATACAAGCAAGATATTTCTGGTCTAGTGTTTTGAATATGGATGACGCTGATGATGAGATGATCAGTAAAATTAATGTTAAACTGGTTAAAGGACTTAAAAATTTATAGAATGAAGTACTATAAAATAAAATCACACGCAAAAATTAATTATGCACTAAACATAGTTGGTAAAAATTCATCATTACACAAAATTGAGAGCTTAGTAGGGTTTATCTTACTTCATGATGATATCTTTATTAAAAGAATTAAATCAAAAAAACACAAAATTTCATTTACTGGTAAATTTTCTAAGAATATAGGAAAAAAAAATACAGTTTCTAAGTTACTAGAAAATCTAGAAAAAAAAAAACTGCTGAGAGATGAAAAGTTTAAGATAAAAATTTTTAAAAGAATACCTAGTAAAGCAGGATTAGGCGGGGGATCAATGAATGCTGCAAGCATTTTGAAATTTTTTATCAAAAAAAAAATAATTCAAATCAATAAAAATGAGATCCTTAACGTTTGTAAATCAATTGGATCAGATGTTATTTTAGGCCTATATTCAACAAACTGTATTATAAATTCTAAAAATGATATTCGTTATTTTGATGGTTGTAAAAAATTTCATACCTTAATTGTAAAACCAAACTTTGGTTGTGCGACTAAAGATATATATTCAAAAGTAAAAAAATTTAATAAGACTCATTTTAAACAACCACAAAAAAAAATGTTTAATATGTTTTTTTTAAAAAAAGCCAATAATAGCCTTGAAAAAATTGCTTTCTCTAAATATTCAAAACTGAAAAAAATAAAATTTTATTTAGAAAATTTATTAGACCCAATATTTGTTAGAATGACAGGTTCAGGGTCAGCATTAGTGGCTTATTATCAAACAAAACACAAATGTCTTGAGGCAAAGAAAAAGTTTAACAAAAAATTTAAAAATTACTGGTGTATAGCCTCAAAAACTATATAAATTTTTTTTTTTGTGTTATATGATTTTATTATTGGGGCGTAGCCAAGCGGTAAGGCACGGGTTTTTGGTACCTGCATCCTAGGTTCGAATCCTAGCGCCCCAGCCAATTATGAGAAATTTTTTAGATAAAATTTTTTTTAGATCAAATAATCTTGATGATCTAAGTAAAAAAATCAAAGATATTAAAAAAAAAACACCTGTAGGAAAAATTTTTAAAGCTATTAATTCTTTTTCTTCAAATAGTGAACTTATGTATGTAGGTGGCTGTCTAAGAAAAATTATAAATAATGAAGTTTACGATGATATTGATTTAGCTACAAATTTAAAACCAGAGCAAACTTGTGATGCGTTAAAAAGAAATGAAATCAGCTTTTATGAAAGTGGGAAAGAACATGGAACAATAACAGCCACATCAGGTGAATATAAATTTGAGATTACTTCTTTAAGGGAGGATATTAATACAGATGGAAGACATGCTGAAGTTAGATTCTCAAATGATTGGAAAAAAGACTCATCAAGAAGAGATTTTACAATAAACTCTATTTATTCAGATGTTGAGGGTAATCTTTTTGATCCCTACGATGGGAAGACTGATTTAGAAAATGGTGATGTAATTTTTATTGGAGATCCTGACAAAAGGATTAAAGAGGATTATCTAAGAATATTAAGATATTTTAGATTTTTTTTGATCTATTCAAAACACCCACATAAACCTGAAGTAATTAAAAAAATTAAAAAAAATTTAGGTGGAGTTTCAAAATTATCAAAAGAAAGATTATTAGATGAATTAAAAAAGATTATACAACTAAACACACTTGAAAGATTGTCAAAAGATAAGTTTTGTCTTGAAACATTTTTAATTATTTTTCCAGAAGTTAAAAATTTAAATCTTTTTAACAAATTAAATCCAAATAAAAGGGAAATATTAAAAAATTCTGATTTAACTTTTTTGATATCTTTATTGGTTATAGATAACAAAGACAATGCAGACTATTTTATATTTAAGTATAATATTTCAAAAAAAGATCGAAAAAGAATAAAGATAATAGATAATTTTTTTAAGGAAAATATTAATTCAAAAATATTTACAGAACAAAACTTAAATAAGATTTTTTATTATTATGGAAATCAAGCCGTAATGGATATTATAAATTTTAAGATAATAACTTCAAAAAAAATTGACCTAGATCTTTTTGAATTGTCTGAAATTTTTAAAAATAAAAAGATACCTATTATGCCAATAAAAGCTGAAATTTTAATTTCTAAATACAATATACCTGAGGGCAAGCAACTAGGAGTTAAATTAAAAATTATTGAAAAGGAGTGGGTAAATAATAATTTTCAGTTATCAGATACTCAAGTTGACAATATCATTAAAAGCTAAATATACTTAACATCTTTAATTTCGAAATTTTTAATTCCAGCTGGTGTACTGATTTCAACAAGGTCATTTTTATTTTTTCCAATTAATCCTTTCCCAATAGGCGATTGAAAAAATATTAATTTATTTTTAAGATCGGCCTCATCTTTGCCAACAATTTTATAATTTATTTTCTCTCCACTATCTAGATTTTCTAAAAATACAGTTGAACCAAAAATGACTTTTCCATCATTATTAAGTTTTGTAACATCAATCACATTAGCTCTAGCAATAATATCATTAATTTCAGTAATGCGACCTTCATTATATGATTGCTCCTCTTTGGCAGCGTGATATTCAGCATTTTCTTTTAGATCTCCATGTGATCTAGCTTCTGCAATCGCATTAACTATTTCTGGTCTTTTTTTTTCTTTTAAATAAACAAGCTCTTCTTTAAGTTTATTAAGTCCATTTAAGGTGATTGGTTCTTTATTCATTTATTTCCATTTAGCTAGTGGTGGCAAAGACATTAAAATTCCTTCAATATTACCATCTGTTTGTAATCCAAATTTTGTACCTCTGTCATAAAGTAAATTAAATTCTACATATCTTCCTCTTTTGATAAATTGTTTTTCTTTATCTTTTTTGGTCCACTTTCTATTTATCTTATTTCTAATTATAGTATTGAAAATATGTTGAAATGTAATTCCTACATCTCTTGTAAATTTGAAGTCTTTTTCAAAATTATCTCTTCTATAATCAAAAAAAATTCCTCCTATTCCCCTTGGCTCTTTTCGGTGAGGTAAATAAAAGTATTCATCACACCATTTTTTGTATTTTTTATAAAAATTCTTATTATGTCGATCACACATATTTTTCAGGATTTTATGAAACTCTTTTTTCTCATTTAAATCATTTTTTGATGGAGTTACATCAATACCCCCTCCAAACCAATCTTTAGTAGTACAAATGTATCTTGTGTTAAAATGCATTGCTGGTATCAGAGGGTTTTTCATATGCATTACAACAGATATACCTGATGCCCAAAATTTTGCATCCTTTTGAGCTCCAAAGATATTTTTCTGAAATTTTTTTGGAAATTTTCCATAAACTTTGGAAAAATTAACACCAACTTTTTCAAAAACTTTACCATTTTGTAATATTCTGTATTCACCTCCACCCTCATCTTTTTCAGAATTTCTTCTCCATGAAGTTGATTTGAATAAATTTTTTTTTTCTATTCGGCTTATATCGTCACAAAATGCGTTTTGAAGAGTTTTAAACCAGTTACTTGTTAAGTCTTTTTTTATATTTAATTCCATTTAAATTAAGTTTGTTTGTTTAAAGCTTTCAGCTAAAATTATTGCAACTGATGAAGCTATATTAAGTGAACGTTTATCATTTTTCATTGGAATTTTAAGCCTATCTTTAACTGATTTATGTATTTTTTCTGGAACACCTGCGCTTTCTCTACCAAATAAAATTGTATCTTTTTTGTCAAATTTAAATTTTGTATATGATAATGATGCTTTAGTAGTCATTAATACAATCCTTTTATTCTGTTTGTGCTCGAAAAATTCCTCTGAACTTTTGTAAAATTTTATATCCTCCTCATTCATATAGTCCATTACGACCCTTTTAAAACGCTTGTCATTGATAAAAAAACCACATGGTTCTATGATCTCTAATTTTGCTCCAAGACAGGCACAAGTCCTAACTATAGCAGCTGTATTTTGTGGTATATCTGGTTCAAATAAAGCAATTTTAGGCCCCTCATTCATTTGATTATGTGTCATTCTTTCAGTAGAAAAATAATACTTTTTTATTATATGTAATCATATATTAACAAGCTAAATCAATATATAGAATTATAAGTATTTACAGATGGCAGAAAAAGAGACTAAAAGAAGAGACTTTTTATTTACAGCCACATATGCTGTAGGGGCCGTAGGGGCAGCAGCAGTAGTATGGCCAATGATAGATCAAATGAACCCTGATGCATCAGTTAAGGCGTTAGCTAGTACTGAAGTAGACGTTAGCGCATTGAATCCAGGAAAAACTATTACTGTTTTATGGAGAGGCAAACCAGTCTTTATTCGAAGAAGAACTCAGAGTGAGATAGCAGAGGCAAGATCTGTAAAATTGGAAGAATTAAAACATCCTGAAAAAGACGAAGATCGTGCGAAGAATCCAGAGTGGCTAGTAATGCTTGGAGTTTGCACCCATTTAGGTTGTGTTCCTTTAGATCAAAAAGGAGAATACAATGGATGGTTTTGTCCTTGTCACGGTTCTCATTATGATATCTCGGGAAGAATCAGAAAAGGACCAGCTCCAACAAATATGGAAATTCCTAAATATGAATTTGTTAATGCTAACACGATTAAGATTGGATAGTTTTTATGAGTGATCACGAATACACACCAAAATCAAAATTCGGAAAATGGTTTAATGATCGTTTACCTTTATTAACTTTAGCCAATCATTTAACTGATTATCCAACACCTAAAAATTTAAATTATTGGTGGACATTTGGAGGAATACTAACTTTTTGTTTAATAACTCAAATTGTTACAGGTCTAGTTCTTGCGATGCATTATATTGCTCATGCTGATATGGCCTTTGACAGTGTTGAGCACATTATGAGAGACGTAAATTATGGTTGGTTAATAAGATACATTCATGCGAATGGTGCATCAATGTTTTTTCTTGCTGTTTATATTCATATTTTTAGATCTCTATTTTATGGTTCTTATAAAGCCCCTAGAGAAATAATTTGGATAATAGGTATCATCATATATTTATTAATGATGGCTGCTGCATTTTTAGGTTATGTGCTTCCTTGGGGACAAATGAGTTTCTGGGGCGCGACTGTAATAACGAACTTATTTAGTGCAATTCCTTTGGTTGGTGAGGGTATAGTTACCTGGTTATGGGGAGGTTATTCAGTTGACAATCCAACTTTAACAAGATTTTTTACACTTCATTACTTGATACCTTTTTTGATTTTAGGTTTAGTCGTTCTTCATATATGGGCACTACATGTTCCTGGAAATAACAATCCAGTAGGTATAGATGTAAAAAAACCTTCAAAGGATACAGTTCCATTTCATCCTTACATAGTTATTAAAGACGGATTTGCGTTATTAATGTTCATGATTGTTTTTGCATTTTTTGTTTTTTACACACCAAATATTCTAGGTCATGCTGATAATTATATTGAAGCTAATCCGTTAGTCACTCCAGCACACATCGTTCCTGAGTGGTATTTGTTACCTTTCTACGCAATTTTAAGATCAGTTCCAGATAAACTTTTAGGAGTGGTTGCAATGTTATCAGCTATTTTAATTTTAGCTGCCCTTCCTTGGCTTGATACTTCAAAGATTAGGTCAGCTGTGTTTAGACCTTTGTATAAACAATTTTATTGGATTTTAGTTGCTGACGTTTTAATTCTTGGTTATGTAGGAGCAATGCCAGCTGAGGGATTATATTTATTAGTAGCTAGAGTAGCTACAGCATATTATTTCTTGCACTTTTTAGTGATTTTGCCAGTTTTAGGATGGAAAGAAAAAACTCTTCCAATTCCACTAAGTATTACCGAGCCCATATTAGGAGGTTCGCCTAATTTAGCGACTGCAAAGAATAAAGAAAGTTTGAATAATTAAGTGAAAAAATTTTTTAGGATATTTTCATTAGTTATCTTATTTTCTGGATTTTTATTGAATATTCAAGCAGCGGAAAAAATCGAGTATTTGAAAACTGATTGGAGTTTTAAGGGTCTTTTTGGAAAGTTTGATCGGGCTGCACTTCAAAGAGGATATCAAGTCTATACCGAAGTCTGTTCTTCTTGTCATTCAATGAAATATTTAAGCTATAGAAATTTAGCTGAAAAAGGAGGGCCAGAATTTTCAATAGATCAAGCAAAAGCAATTGCTGCATCTTTTGAAGTTAAAGATGGACCTAATGCAGATGGTGACATGTTTACTCGTCCTGGAAGATTATCAGACAAATTTGTAATGCCATATGATAATGTTCAAGCAGCTCAAGCTGCAAATGGAGGAGCTTATCCACCAGATATGTCAGTTCTAGTTAAAGCAAGAGGTGGTGGGGTAGATTATATATATTCTCTACTTCAAGGATATGAAGATCCACCAGCTGGAATTACTTTAGATGATGGTGTCTATTATAATAAATATATGTATGGAAATAAAATTAAAATGGCTAATCAATTATCAGATGGATTAGTAGAATACTCAGATGGCACAATAGCTACTGTTGAGCAGATGTCAAAAGATGTAACAACATTCTTGATGTGGTCAGCTGAACCTCATTTAGAATCTAGACACCAAATGGGTTTTAAAGCTATAGTGTATTTAATAATTTTGACCATTTTAGTTTATTTTAGTATGAAGAGAATATGGTCACGTATTGAAACGGAAGTTTAAAATATCTCCATCTCTAACAATATAGTCTTTTCCCTCTAATCGCATTTTTCCATTCGTTTTTGAGTTAATCCAACCGTTATTGGTTATAAAGTCCTCGTACGATACTGTCTCCGCTCTGATAAAACCTTTCTCAAAATCAGTGTGAATTTCTCCAGCAGCTTTTGGCGCAGGACAGTTTTTTTCTATTGTCCAAGCCCTGGTTTCTTCTGGACCAGAAGTAAAGTACGTATCTAATTCAAGAATTTTATATCCTTTTTGAATAATCATATCTAGACCGGTTTGTTTTAAACCTATGATTTTCATATAATTTTCTCTTTCTTTTTTATCTAATCCATTAATTTGATTCTCAATATCAGCAGAGACTATTAAAGTTTTATCTTTGCCGTACTTCTTAATAAAAGCGTCAGAATAATTATTGCCATTTTGAATACTTTGCTCGTCCACATTACAAACAAAAATCTTCGGTTTTAGAAATAAAAGGCCACTTTGATTAAGAGATTTTTTATCAAATTTTGTCTTCATAATAGAAACATCTTTATCATTGTTAATGTAGTCTAATGAGGTTTCTAGAATTTTTAATTGAAGCTCCTCTAAATTTTTTTTGTTATTTTTTTCCAATCTTTTATTTATTGACTCAAGATCTGCCAGCATCATCTCCGTTTCAATAATTTCTAAATCTCTAATTGGATTTACTGAAGTATTTACATTTTGAATGTCATTTGAGTCAAAACATCTAATCATGTGTATTATTGCATCCACTTCTCTGATATGTGAGAGAAATTTGTTTCCTAAACCTTCGCCTTTCGAGGCACCTTTTACAAGTCCAGCAATATCTACAAATGATATAGTAGTGTTAATAATTTTTTTTGATTTAGAGATCCTAGCTAAATTTTCTAATCTACTATCTGGCACAGGCACTATACCGATATTTGGGTCAATAGTACAAAATGGAAAATTTGCTGCGTGTGCCTTACTAGAATTAGTTAAAGCATTAAATAAGGTCGACTTACCAACATTTGGAAGCCCAACTATTCCACACTTAAAACTCATTACTTATTATTAACAGTACTAGAAAATAAATCTAATTTTTTTTCAACAAGAATTGAAAGAGAGTCAGTGATATCTTTAGAAATTTTTTCAATTTCAATATTTTCATCTTCACTGAAATTTTGTAAAACATAGTCTGAGATTTCAATATTTCCTTTTGGTTTACCTATACCTATTCTTACTCTAGAGTAGTCTTTTCCTATAAACTTATCAATTGAGGCTATACCATTATGGCCTGCACTTGATCCTCCAAATTTAGCTTTTATTTTTCCAAATTCCACATCTAGATCATCATGAAAAACAATGACGTTATCTACATCAAACTTAAAGTATTCAATTAATTCTCTTATACAAATTCCTGAGTTATTCATAAAAGTTAAGGGTTTAATTGCATAAACTTTTTTACCCTCAATATTACCTGTTGTTAAGAGGCCTTTAAATTTTGGTTTTTGTTTAGAGAGACCAAATTTTTTATTAATTGAGTCAATAATTTTGAAACCCACATTGTGTCGGTTATTTTCACTGTTAGGTGTGGGATTACCTAATCCTACGAGTAAAAGCATAAATTAATTTATAAAAATTTGCAATTTAGTAGATTATTTTTTTTCTTCAGCCTGTTTTTTTTCGGCAGATTTATTTTCTTCACCTTCTTTTTTATCACCTTTAGAGGTATCTGCTTGAGGTTTATCACCATCTGTTGCTGCAGCTTCAGTGCCCTCAGCTCCTTGTTCTCCCTCAGCGGTCTCTGCCTCAGCAGGTTTTTCAGGTTCTTTCATCACCGTTGGTGCTGCTAAGGTAGCTATAACAAAATCTCTTCCTCGGATTGTTGGTGTGACTTCATCATCAAGTTTAACAGATGAAATCTTAAAACTTTCTCCAATATCAACTCCATCAAGATTTATTGTTAAGCTCTCAGGTATTTTTTCACTTGGGCATTTGAGCTCTACTTTTCTTCTAACTATATTTAAAACTCCACCTCGTTTCAGTCCAGGTGATTTTTCATGATTTATAAATTTCACAGGAACTTCAATCTTAATCTTAACACCAGGTAACACTCTTAAAAAATCAACATGCGTCGGTTCATCACTTATTATATGATATTTTACTTCCCTAGGTAAAACATTTTGAGGTTTGCCATCAATATTGAGAGTTAAAATATTTGATAAAAAATTTTCTTTATCAATTAAATTTTTTAAAAGCTTTTTTGAGACATATATTTTTTGATTTTCATCTTTTCCACCATAAATTATAGCGGGAACATTACCATTGTTTCTAATAGTATTGAGTTGTCCTTTAGTGGAGTTATTTCTAATGTTAGCCTCTAGTGAATTCATAAAAGAGAGTTTTTTAACCCATGTTTGTAAATAATCAAGGTAATTATTTAAATAAATCTGAAACTGAGGTTGAGTTTGATATTCTTTTTATTGCTTCAGCCATTAGGCCTGAAATAGGTAAAACTTCTATGTTTTTAGCACTTTTAGTTTTTTGACTGTTATCGATTGTGTCTGTAATCACCAAATTTTTTATAACGGAATTTTTGATTTTTTTAACTGCTTCACCACTTAATACACCGTGAGTGATATAAACATAAACTTCTTTTGCACCTCTATTTTTTAATGCTTTTGCTGCATTTATAATCGTTCCACCAGAGTCAATTATGTCATCAACAATTATACAGGTTTGATTTTTTACGTCACCAATTACATTCATCACTTGCGACTGACCTGGCTTTGGTCTTCGTTTATCAACAATTGCTAGCCCAACATTTAAAAGTTTTCCAAGAGCTCTTGCTCTTTCAGTGCCTCCAACATCAGGTGCAACACAAATAATTTTTTTATCTTTAATTTTCTTTTTAATGTGTCTTGCAAATATTGGAGTTGCAAAAAGATTGTCTACAGGTATATCAAAAAATCCCTGGATTTGTCCTGCATGTAAATCCACAGTCACCACTCTATCAGCACCGGCTTTCGTTATTAAGTTTGAAACTAATTTTGCGGAAATGGATGTTCTTGGTACTACCTTTCTATCCTGTCTTGCATAACCAAAATATGGTATAACAGCAGTAATATTTTTTGCCGAAGATCTTTTAAGGGCATCAATGCACAATAATAATTCCATCAAATTATCGTTAGCCGGAGATGAAATTGATTGTATTATAAATATGCTATTACCTCTGATATTTTCATTTATCTCAACATAAATTTCACCATCGGCAAACTTCCTAATACTTGAATTTACTAGTTTAGTTTTTAAATATTTAGCAATATTTTTACTTAAGACCTTATTGCTATTTCCAGTTAATAATTTCATTGAAAGTATTTACTTAATCATAATTATCGAAATATTTCTACCATAATCATCATGTTTTAATCTTAAAGATCGTCTAGCACTAAATAAGTTATTTTTTTTATCAAAAGTATCAGTATTTTTCATATCAATATTTGTAATTTTATTTAATTTAAGTTGATATTTTACATAATTTGGGAGGTCGAAATAAATAAAATTCAACCTAGTCCTAAAAAAAATTATATTTCTTTTATCTTTTTTTATGAATTTTTTTTTAAAATCTTCTTTTACATTATAATTTGAACTTGAAATAGAAGGACCAATAGCTGCAAGAATATTTTTACTTTTACATCCTTTTTTAATCATAAACTTTACAACGTTTTTAATTATACCCTTATAAGCACCTCTCCATCCAGCATGAATTGCCGCTATAATATCTTTCTCTTTGTCATATAACAATATGGGTACACAATCAGCAGTTAGGACAGCTATTGGAAGATTTCTTTGATTAGTTATTATAGCATCAGCAATAATTCTTTTTTTTTTAATTTTAAATTTTTTATTTACAAAAACGAACCTATTACTATGTACTTGATTAACCAAAAAAATATTTTTTGATTTTTTATTTAGTCTATTTTTAACTATTTCTAAATTTTCTAATACTTTATTTTTTTTATCATTAGAGCCAAGACCACAATTTAAACTTTTGTAAATACCTTTTGACTTACCACCCTTCCTATTAAAGAAAGCATGACTTATCTTATTGTGTTTTGATAATTTCTTTGAAATAATCAGATTTAAAATCCTAATTTAAATTTATTTCTTTTATTTGTTATAAACATGACCTTAAATAATTCACCCATTTGATTTTTATCAACAAGTCTTTTTAGTCTGTAATAAATATCAGTTTTTCTTAAAAAACTCTCTTTTTTTGAGATTATTTCCGCTCTTTGAAAAATACCCATTTTAATAAGAAATTCTCTTTGGCTGGTTAAATTACTTTTCAAACCTCCAATTTGTTTTGTTATTTCTTTAAAAAGATGGAAGTTAATGTGATAAGTTATATCAGAGTCTCCAATATTTTTTAGAATATTTGTAAATTTATGCTTCGATACAGACTGTATTGTGTCCCTCATTTTTTTATTAGTGTATCCATAATCTATTAATAAAAGACCTCCTGAATTTTCTTTTATAATCTTTGAAATATTTCTTAGGTAATCAAAACCAAGCTCTGAATATTCGATAAAATCTTGATTTTTAGAAACATTGAAATTGATTTTCTTTTCAAATATTTTCATATTAATTTTCTTTTCAAAAAAGAAGGAGTCACTTTTATTTCTTAGTGAAACAAATTTTTCAAACCAAGCATTATCTTTTTTAATAAATTGTTTAATTGCGATTGCATCAAAGAATTCATTTGCAATAAATAAACTTGGTAATTTTTGAATTTTTTTTATTTTCGATAACCATATAATCTTATAATTATTTAATTTTTTTTTTTGAATTTTAATAAGAGACGGGCTTGTTTCAAAAATATAAAAATTACATGAATTATAAAATATTGGAAATTTTTTAAAACTTTCAATCATTACTTTCATCATTTCACCATTACCAGCACCAAGCTCTATTAGATTAAATTTTTTTGGACACCCTAAATTTTGCCAAAAACTAAAAACCCAAATAGCAATCATCTCAGAGAAAAGCCTTGATATATTTGGTGATGTAATAAAATCACCTTTTTTTCCAAAAGGGTTTTTTTTCATATAGTATCCAAATTTTTTATCATAGAGAGAAAAATTGATAAATTTATCTAAAGGTAGATTAATAATTTTTCTTTGTTTCATATTTTGTGATTACTAAATAAAACCCAATTATCAAAAAAATAAAACTGATCGTTTGCCCCATCGTAATTTGAAAAAATAAATAACCTAATTGTTCATCTGGCACTCTAAAAATTTCGATTACGATTCGAAAAATTGAATAAAATATCAGAAATAACCCTGAAATTAAACCTGGCATGGAAAGTAATTTTTTACGTCTAAAATAAATTAATATTAAAAATAAAATTAAACCCTCAAAAAAAGCTTCATAAAGTTGTGTTGGGTGCCTGTAAATATTATCAACTTTCACAAATTTTACTGCCCAAAAAACGCTAGTTTGGGTCCCGTATAACTCTGAGTTTATAAAGTTGGCCAACCTTCCAAAAAAAATTCCAATTGGAGCAACTAAAGATACAATATCTAAGCAAGAGAAAATATTTAAATCGTTTTTTTTTGCAAAAAAAATACTCGCCACAATAACCCCAATCAAACCTCCGTGAAATGACATTCCCCCATTCCATATCTTCAAAATATCAATTATGTTGTTTGAATAATAGCTTGGGTTATAAAAAAAAACATATCCTAGTCGACCTCCAATTATTATACCAATAATCAAATATGTCATGTAGTCGTCAAATTTCTCTTTTAATCTGACATTTGTTACAAAAATATTTTTTCCCAATATCCAGCCACCAACTATTCCAGCAATATATGATAAAGAATACCATCTAATTTCTAAAGAGAAAATTTCTAATGCAACTGGGTCAAAATTATTAATGAACATTTTTAAATTATAATTATAAGCTATAGTTATATAAATATATGAAAAATTCAAAGTTTGTTATTGAAAAGTTAGCCAAAATATTTGAACAGGGCTTAGTATCTTCTAAAGATTTGGTTAATGAATTAATGACAATTTTAAAATCTAAGCGTGAAGAAATAATCTTTAGAATGAAAATAGTAAGCAAAGAAGAGCTTGATATATTGAACAAACGTATAGACAACTTGGAAAAAAAAATAAATCAATCAAAAACTATTAAAAAGAATAAAATTAAACGGGTAAAAAAATCTTAACGCTTAATCCATTTAAAGAAGATTTTTCAAGTTTAATATTTCCACCGTGAGATCTAATTATGTCTGAAGCTATTGACAAACCCAGGCCAACACTTGACTTTGCATCTGCCCTTCCTTTGTCTATTTTATAAAATGGTTTAAATACATTTTCGTATTCATTCTCAGGTATTCCAGGTCCATTATCCTCGATTTTTATAAATAAGTTGTTATTATTTTTACTAAGTTCAATATTAATTTTGTCAGCATATTTTATTGCATTTTCTAAAAGATTATTAACACTTCTTTGAATTAAATTTTTACGACCATTAAGGAAGATATTTGCCATCAAATTTGTTGAGATGTTATGATTTTCATATTTTTTTACTATTTTTGAAATTAGTTCTGAAAGATTAAATTTTTCATCTTTCTCTTTAAAAGACGAACTTGTGAATTGAAGATATTCATTTAGCATTTTCTCCATTTCATTTATATCCTCAGCCAGTTTCTCCTCAATTTCTTTATCTTTTATAAATGCTATTTGAAGCTTCATTCTTGTTAACGGTGTTCTTAAATCGTGACTGATTCCTGACAACATCTCAGATCTTTGATTTAAATGACGAACTATTCTTTTTCTCATCTTATCAAACTCATATCCTGCTTGCCTTATCTCTGCAGCTCCAGATGGTTTGAATTCCTCAATTTCTTCACCCTTTCCAAATTTTTCAGCAGCTTTTGCGAGATTAGTTATAGGTCTTGTCTGATTTTTTAAAAAAATAAGAGATATGAAAATCATTATAAGCGCAGGCACTGTTATCCAAAGAGCAAATATTCTAGCCGACGAGCTTGTTACGCGATCTTTTGGAATCAAAAATTTAAAGTATCCTAACTGATATTTAATTCTTATATCGATTAATTCTTTATAATTAGTTGAATTAAACCAAAATTTTCCTGTACCAAATTTTGATTTTAATTCTCTTCTTAGAGTTCTGTCAATTGGGCTGAACCATCTTTCTTCATATTCATATATAAAACTGCTATCCTCAACGTACTCTATATTTAAGTTTTGATATACTGAAAAAAGATTTGTAATTTCATTTTTATCGTAAATTTCATCATTATAAACTTCCATAAATGTATTGATTTCATTTACTAATGCCTTAGTCATTCCTTTATTTGTTTTAATCCATAGACTATCAAAAAAAACAATTGTAATTATAACTTGAAGAGCGATTACTGGTACTGCAACAATTAAAAGTGCCCTATAAAATAATCTCTTAGGAAGAATATTTTTAACAAATTTATTCAATCCATAAAACATAGCCAGTTCCTCTTATTGTTTGCAAAAATTTTGGATTTTTGGGATCAGTCTCAATTTTTTTTCTCAATCTTGTTATAATAACATCAATCGATCGCTCTTTATCTAAATCTATTAATAAACCTATTTCTTCTCTCGAAAAAGTTTTACCTGGGTTATTAATCATTCTTTCAAGAATTATCTTTTCTGTTTTATTTATTTTATATTCCATATTGTTTTTAAATATTAATTGTTTATTTAAATCTATTTTTATATTTTCAAAATTTACAATTTTCTTTTGATTTTTAATTTTTGTTTTTGTGATTATATTTTGAATTCTTAAAACAAGTTCTTTTGGCTCAAAGGGTTTTGGTAAGTAGTCATCAGCACCAATTTCCAGTCCCTCAATTCTATCTGTTGCCTCTCCCTTTGCAGTTAAAAGTATTATTGGGGTATCAATTTTTTTTATATTTTCTTTTATAAATTCCAATCCACTTTTACCTGGCATCATTATATCTAAAATAATTAAATCAAATTTTATAATTTTTACTTTTTCTGATGCATCCTCAGCATTTTTAGCAGACGTTACTAAGTAATTATTTTCATTCAAATACTTTTTAACTAAAGTTCTAATTCCATCATCATCATCAACAACTAGAATATGTGCTTTTAACTTATCCATTTATAATTTTCTTTAAAACGTTATCAAAGCTTAATACTTCTTCAGAGGTAGAGCTTAAAAGAGCGTTGTGTATTCTTTTTTTTTGAATTTCAAAAATTTCATTGAATATTTTTTTACCTTTCTCATTCAAAAAAACGTGTTTGATACGAGTGTCCTGATCATCTTTTTTAAAAACTACCATTTCAATTTTTATTAAATCTTTCAATACTCTATTAAGACTTTGTTTCGTAATTTTAAGTTTTTTAAGCAATTCGGTTATTGAAATACCTTCATACATTGATAATAGATGTATAACTTTTTGATGAGCTAGGCCGATAGAATATTTTGAGAGAACTTTTTTAGAGTCCGAAAATGTCTCTCTATAGCTGATAAATAGTTTTTCTATCAGTTCCTTTAGCTGATCGTCTTTAAGATATAAAAGTTCTTTCATTATAGGTAAGTTATATTGACATATTATAGATACAAAGATATTTTTTGGTAATAATTTTTTATAATATTTCAAAGATGATACCCTACGATAAGAGATCAGGAAAAATATGGTACAACGGCGAATTAGTAGATTGGTCGGACGTTAAAGTGCATGTACTGAGCCACGGTTTACATTACGCAAGTTGTGTTTTCGAGGGTGAAAGAGTGTATGATGGGTCTATTTTTAAACTTGAAGAACACACATCAAGATTATTTTATTCTGCAAAAAGAATGGGATTTGAAATTCCTTATAGTGAGGATGAAATAAACTCAGCTAGTAAAAAAATAATTGCAACTCAAAAAGTTGAAAATGGATATGTAAGACCAGTTGCTTGGAGAGGAAGTGAAATGATGGCCATATCAGCACAAAAAACAAAAATTCATGTTGCTATAGCCACATGGGAATGGGGATCTTATTTTGATCCAAAGCTTAAGGTAGAGGGAATAAAATTAAATATTTCGAATTGGAGAAGACCTGCACCAAATACGATACCATGGGATACAAAAGCATCAGGACTTTATATGATTTGTACACTCTCAAAACATGAAGCTGAAAAACAAGGCTATACCGACTCCCTTATGCTTGATCACGAAGGTAATGTTGCTGAAGCAACTGGAGCAAATATATTTTTTAAAGATAAAAATGCTGAATTACACACACCTATCCCAGACTCATTTTTAGATGGAATCACAAGAAGAACTGTTATTGAAATTGCTAAATCAAAAAATATAAAAGTTCATGAGAGAAAGATCAAACCTGAGGAACTAAAAGATTTTGTTGGATGTTTTTTAACTGGAACAGCTGCAGAGGTAACTCCAGTATCTTGTATTGCAGAACATCAGTTTAAGGTTTGCAAAATGATAATTGATCTAAATGAAAGTTATCAATTAATTGTTAAAAAAAAAAAAGCTGCTTAGTCTTTACTGTCCTCAGATATTGCGTGATCGATTCCTTTACGCATATAGTCATAACCTGTAAAAAGTGTTAAGGCAGCAGAAAGCCACAAAAGAATTATTCCTATAGTTTGAGCATTATAATCTTGAAAATTAATAATCTTATTTCCTGTTTCTCCTGAAAGTAAAAGTGCGATTGATACCATTTGTAAAACAGTTTTTAATTTAGCAAGACTTGAAACTGGCAATTTAATTTTTCCCTTTGCAAGAAATTCTCTTAGACCAGAAATCAAGATTTCTCGCGTTAAGATAATTATTGCTGCTATTACTTCGTAATTACGGATCGTTCCATCCATAACTAATAAGATAAGTGCAGCAGCTACAATTATTTTATCTGCTATTGGATCAAGTAGTTCACCAAGTTTTGACTCTTGTCCAAGTAATCTAGCCAACATTCCATCTAAAAAATCTGTAAATGATGCGACTATGAATAAAATTAGAGCCGTAAGATCTCCATAAAATCCTGGTAGATAAAATGCAAGAACAAAAAAAGGAACAATTAAAATTCGACCAACAGTTAATATATTAGGTATTTTTCTAAGCATATTATTTATTCATGAAAAAAATTATATATCTTTTTTGCAACTTTTTCCTCAACTCCATCCACAGATTTAATTTCATCTAAGCTCGCAGATTCAACAGCTCTTGCTGAGCCAAAATGATTTAATAATGCTCTTTTTCTTATAGAGCCTATACCTTCAATTTGATCAAGTAATGATTTATTAATCCCTTTTTTTCTTTTGGCTCTATGAGCGCTAATAGCAAATCTATGCGATTCATCTCTGATTCTTTGAAGAAAAAATAGGGTAGGATCGTTTTTTGTAAATTTAAATTCTTTACCATTATGAAAAAAGGTCTCATTTCCACTATTTCTTTGCTTTCCTTTTGCTATTGCAACAATAGGCAAGTCGTGTAGACCTAATTCATTGAGAGTTTCTCTAGCTACTGAATATTGACCTTTGCCACCGTCGATCAAAACTAAATCAGGGAAAGTGAGATAATTATCTTTCTCTTGTATGGCTCTTTTAAACCTTCGATTTAGTACTTCACGCATCATACCATAGTCATCTTGTTCATTTTTTTGAATCTTAATGTTAAATTTTCTATATCTTTTTTTTATAAATCCCTCATCTCCATAGGCGATTAACGCACCAACACTATTTGTTCCTTGGATATGACTATTATCGTAAACCTCTATCAAATTAATATTTATTTCAAGATTAAATTTATTTGATACTGCATCAAATAATTCTTTATTATTCTGACTTTCGTAAAGTTTTCTAGTTAGGCTATCTTTAGCATTTTTAATTGCCTGATTAATTACTTTTAACTTTGACCCTTTCTTTCCAATGGATATATCGATTTGCTTTTCCTCTTTTTGAGATAGAGTTTTTTCAATTAAAATTTTTTCTTTAATTTCTTCAGATAATATAATTGATGATGGAACACTTTTATTTTCATAAAATTGAGAAACGAAGGAGTTTAATATATCACTTAGTTTTTCATCGGGATCATGCTTTGGAAAAAAAGCCTGATTACCCCAATTTTGTTTTGATCGATAAAAGAAAACCTGAATGCAAGTTTTACCAGATTCTTTATAACCAGCGATTACATCGGCTTCAATTAAATTTGCTTCGTTAATTCTTTGTGATGATTGGATAATATTTAAAGATTTTATTCTATCTCTTAAGATTACAGCTTTTTCAAAATCTAAATTATCGCTTGCCTTTTCCATTTGGTCTGAGAGACTTTTTTGTATTTTTCTTGATTTGCCAGATACAAATTCAATCGCATCATCGACTGTTTTTTTATATTCATTTTTTTCTATATACCCAACACATGGACCAGAACATCTTTTGATTTGATATAATATGCAAGGGCGCTCTCTATTTTTAAAAACTGTATCATCACAAACTCTTAAATGAAAAATTTTTTGGATCATTTTTATAGTCCAATTAGCAGATCCAGCAGATGCAAATGGACCAAAATAAAAACCTTCTTTTGTTTTTTTTCCTCTATGTCTTTTTATTTGTGGCCATTTATCTTTATTACCAATAAAAATAAATGGAAAAGACTTATCATCTCTTAAAAGAATATTAAATTTTGGTTTATATTTTTTGATTAAATTTGCTTCAAGAAGAAGAGCTTCACTTTCATTTGATGTAGTTGTAATCTCAAGTTTTCTTGTTTGAGACAACATTCTTTCAGTTCTAATAATATGATTTTTTTCTGCTACATAACTTTTGAGTCTGTTAGGTAAATTTTTTGCTTTACCTACATAAAGAATATCCCCTTTTTCATTTAACATCCTGTATACACCAGGAAGTTTAGGAATTAGAGGTAGTTCTTTTTTTATTACTTCTCTACCAATCTCAGAACTTATCATGACTTCTTTTTTTGGTAATTTGGATACCAACAGATGAACATTCTTTTAGAATTTCTAATTTTTCAATTTTCAACATTATTTTTGCAATTCTTCTATCTTTAAACAGCTCATCAAAAACAGCTTCAGCAAGAGTTTCCAAAAAATTGTAATGTTTCTTTTTGACTAACTTTGTGATGAGTTTTACAATAGTACTGTAGTTAACAATAGATTTTATATCTTTATCATTTGATGGTTTTTTATCTTGATAGTCTATTTCAAGACTAAATTTTACCCTTTGGGCTTTTTCTTTTTCAAAATCATAATAGCCAAGCTTTAAATCTAAAATTAATTCGTTGATCAAAATTTTTTTTTCGTAATTAAATAACGATTTATTTTTATCTATTTTAACAATTTTAAAATTATTTTTTTTCACTCTTTTCCTCTAATTATATCAGGTGTTAGCCAATTTAAGCTTTGACCACTGTCTATTCCCAAAACTTGACCTGTAATAGAACTGTTTTTAATAAAAAAGTCAACTGCATTACAAATCTCATTCACATCAACCTGCTGTTTAAGTGGTGTAGCTAAATATTGACTTTTAAAATGTTTTTCCGATTGTCTTTTATTTTTAATTGTTGGCCCAGGCGCTATCCCATTAACTCTTATGTTGGGTGAAAGGCTCATCGCACTAGTTTTAGTTAAAGTATACAAACCCGTTTTACTTAATGTATATGAGAAAAAAAATGGGGTTAATTTAAATACTCTTTGATCAATTATATTAATAATATTATTATTTTTTCCTCTGGTATTTTTTGAAAATTCTTTAGATAAAAAAGCAGGAGCTCTAAGATTTGTAGAAATGTGTTTTTCCCAGCTTTTTGAAGTAAAATTTACTAATTTATCATTTTCAAATAACGAGGCATTATTTACTAAACAGTCAAAAAATTTCATTTTTGATTTTGAGAATTTAATAATTTTAATGATATCTTTTTCTTTACTTAGATCTCCTTTAACTAAATAAATTTTTGTTCCATAATTTTGAAGTTTTTTTTTTAGGTTTTCAGCTTTTGTTTTAGATTTATGATATTGAATTACAATTTGCTTATTTTGACCCGATAATTTTTCAGCTATTGCAGCACCTATTCTGGTAGCTCCCCCTGTAATAATTATCCTCTGTGCTTCCATTTTTTATCTCTTTTTTTTGTGACTTTAGTACCTGGCATACCCATTGTCGATCTACCTTTTGGATAAAGTTTATTTTTCACGTCATATTGTCTTATTTTTGGGTTTAATGTGATTTCTAATTCAGTGCTTTCTAACTTCCTTATTTCATCTCTGATTTTGGCTGCTTCTTCAAATTCCAAGTTAGAAGCTGCTTCTTTCATTTTTTTATCGAGAGCTTTTAAGTGTTTCTTTAGATTTCCTCCAACATTAGATCCTTCACTAATTTTTACATAATCTTTTTCGTAAACACTTTCTAAAATATCATTAATTTCTTTTTTAACTGTCTTAGCATCAATTTTGTTTTTTTTGTTATATGCTAATTGAATTTTTCTTCTTCTTTCAGTCTCTTGGATTGCTTTTTTTATACTCTTTGTTTCTTTATCAGCATAAAGAATAACTTTTCCTTCTACATTTCTAGCAGCCCTTCCTATAGTTTGAATTAGTGAAGTCTCAGATCTTAAAAAGCCTTCTTTATCAGCATCTAAAATTCCAACTAGAGCACATTCGGGTATATCTAATCCCTCCCTTAATAAATTTATTCCAACCAAAACATCAAAGACACCCATTCTTAAATCTCTCATGATTTCTATTCTTTCAAGTGTATCTATATCTGAATGAAGGTATCTTACTTTTACCCCATTTTCATGAAGGTATTCTGTTAAGTCTTCTGCCATTTTTTTTGTTAAAGTTGTAACTAAAACTCTATGATTATTTTCAATTACCTTTTTACATTCATGCATTAAATCATCTACTTGGTTTTTAGCAGGTCTAATTTCTACAGGTGGATCAATTAACCCTGTAGGTCTAATAACTTGATCTATAAACTTACCTTTTGTTTGTTCTAATTCCCAAGGACCAGGAGTTGCAGAAACAAATACTGTTTGAGTTCTCATCAGATCCCATTCTTCAAATTTTAACGGTCTATTATCCATACAAGATGGAAGCCTAAAACCATATTCAGCTAAAGTACTTTTTCTAGACCTATCTCCTTTGTACATTCCATTTAGTTGAGGAACAGTTACATGACATTCATCAACAAAAATTAAAGTATTATCTGGAAAGTATTCAAATAGAGTGGGTGGAGGTTCTCCTGGCTTTCTTCCAGATAAAAATCTTGAATAATTTTCAATACCAGCACATGAACCAGTAGCTTCTATCATCTCAAGATCAAATTTAGTACGTTCTTCTAATCTTTGAGCTTCAAGCAATTTGTTTTCTGCCCTGTGTTTTTTAAGAGTTGTCTCTAATTCTTTTCTAATATTGATGATTGCTTGCTCTACCGTTGGCTTTGGGGTTATGTAGTGACTGTTTGCATAAACTTTAACTAAACTTAGCTCTCTTACTTGATCTCCAGTAAGTGGATCGAATTCCTCAATTTTTTCAAGTTTATCTCCAAATAAATTCAGTCTCCAAGCTCTGTCTTCTAAATGAGATGGAAATATCTCTAAATATTCTCCACGAGCTCTAAAAGTACCTCTATAAAAATTTTGATCATTACGTTTATATTGTAAAGCAACTAGGGATTTTATTATTTGTTCTCTATTGTAATCATAATTTTTTTGGAGAGTTAAAGTCATTTTACTATAAGCTTCAACTGATCCTAATCCGTAAATACAAGATACGCTGGCAACAATTAATACATCATCTCTTTCTAGCAGAGATCTTGTTGCAGAGTGTCTCATTCTGTCTATCTGTTCATTAATAGATGCTTCTTTTTCAATATAAGTATCTGATCTGGGTACGTAGGCTTCAGGTGTATAATAATCATAATAAGATACAAAGTATTCAACTGCGTTATCTGGAAAAAATGTTTTCATTTCACCGTAAAGTTGAGCAGCGAGAGTTTTATTAGGAGCCAAAATTAATGCTGGTCTATTGGTTGCCTCAATAACCTTTGCCATTGTAAAAGTTTTTCCTGAGCCAGTTACTCCAAGTAATACTTGATTAAATTCCTCTTTATTTGCTCCTTTAACTAATTTTTTTATGGCCTCTGGCTGATCACCTGCAGGTTTAAAATCTGATTTAATTTTAAATTTTTTACCACCTTCAAGTTTTCCACTAATTTTAGGATTTTTGCTCTGAATATCTGTAATTAAATCTTGATAAGTATTTTCCATATATTAAAGAAAGTAGTAGAATTAAATTATATTTCAATGAGCATAATATCAGATAGTCTAAACAGAATTAAACCATCCCCAACTATAGCTGTTACACAAAAAGCTAGAGAACTAAGGGCAGCTGGAAAAGATGTTATTGGTTTGGGGGCTGGGGAGCCAGATTTTGATACTCCAGAAAATATAAAAAAAGCTGCGATCAAAGCTATTAAAAGAGGGGATACAAAATACACTGCCGTTGATGGTACACCAGAACTTAAAATGGCAATTAAAAAGAAATTTAAAAGAGAAAACAAACTAAACTACTCTTTAGATCAAATAACTGTTGGTACAGGAGGAAAACAAGTTCTTTATAACGCTTTCATGGCAACTCTTAATAAAGGTGATGAAGTAATCATACCCGCACCTTTTTGGGTATCATACCCAGACATGGTCTTGCTAGCTGGAGGAAAGCCAAAAATTGTTAAATGCACTGAACAAGAAGGCTTTAAACTGACTCCAAAAAAATTAAAAAAAGCAATATCTAAAAAAACTAAATGGATTATCCTGAATTCTCCCTCAAATCCAACAGGAGCAGGGTATTCAAAAAAAGAAATAAATAATTTAGCTAAAATTTTAATCAGAAATAAAAAAATTTACATTTTGAGTGATGATATTTATGAACATGTTAGGTATGATAATTTTAATTTTTTTACAATTGCTCAAATCTCAAAATTAAAAGATAGGACACTCACTATGAATGGAGTAAGTAAATCATATGCAATGACTGGCTGGAGAATAGGTTATGCGGCTGGTCCAAAAGAAATTATTAAAGCTATTAGAAAAATTCAATCACAATCTACTTCCAATCCGTCTTCAATAAGTCAAGCAGCTGCTGTTGAGGCATTAAATGGAAAACAAGGATTTATAAAAACTAGAGCCAAAGCATTCAAAGATAGAAGAAATTATGTTGTAAAAAGCCTTAACAATATCAAGGGTATAAGCTGTTTAACTCCAAATGGAGCATTTTACGTTTTTCCAAGTTGTAAAAGATTATTAAATAAAAAAACCAAATTAAAAACTGATACAAATTTTGTTCAAAGATTACTCGAAAAAGAAAACGTTGCAGTCGTTCAAGGTTCAGCTTTTGGCTTGGACGGTTATTTTAGGATTTCTTATGCTACATCTATGAAAAACTTAAAAAAAGCGATGTTAAGAATCAAATCTTTCTGTGAGTCCTTAAATAAATAATTATTTTTGATTTAAAATCTTTTTTGCTGGAATAGTTTTATTAATCCAAGAATTTGGAATAGAACTTACACCTTTTAAAGCAGCAAAGTATGCTCCAGTAAAATTTGCTCTTGAACAATTGCAGCCACCCGCCTTAATTGTTTTTAAAATAGCATCTTTATAATTTTTTGAATTGATGATTGTATACATTGAACTATTAAAAGTTCCTGGATAACTACAGGCCATACCCAGCTTCCTTACAATTATTGGATTAAATTTTGATTTTAATCTTTTTATTTTCTTTATGTCATTAACAATTGTTTTCATAGAAGAATTTTTGTTGAATTTTTTAATGAATTCTTTGACAGGGTCTTTGGCTCCCTTTAACGCAAAGTCTATTAGATAAAATTTTGCCAGAGCATATTTATAACTAGTTTTTGAAGTTGTTACAATTTTGAAAATTTTTTCTAAATTTTTTAAGTCAAAGCCAAACAGAAAATATGGAAGTGTAGCACAGAAACCATCTGACTCATTGACTTTTACACCACCTGAAATCTTCTTTTTTAACTTAATGTTATTTACCGTCTCAATAATATTTTGGTGTATCCATGGTCCCTTAATCATACTGCGCCAATCTTTGACTTTTCTATATTTTGATCTCAGATTTAAATTTTTCCAATATTTACTTCCTGGGCCAAAATTTTTAAGGATATTTCTTTTGAAACGTTTTTCTATATTTTCGTGCCCATCTAGCAATGTATTAAACATTACTTGGCTAATCTCATTATAACCAGAAACTTTTCCAGTTTTTATATTATAGAAAGGACTTTTATTTTTTTTCAAAAAAGAAAAATCTTTTTTGCCTTTAATATAATTATTTAATTTTTTTTGATCATACACCCAATGTAATGGTCTGGCCGCTGCATCAGCTACTGTAGCACCCAAGAGAACATGGAGATTATTTTTCACTTTAATGAGACAAAAACTTTTCAGCCTCTAGCGCTGCCATGCATCCCATGCCAGCAGCAGTTACGGCTTGCCTAAATGTTTTATCTTTAACATCTCCAGCTGCATAAACTCCTGGTACATTAGTTTCTGTTGAGTCTGGTTTTGTTATCAAATAACCTTCTTTATCCATATTAAGCTGATCTTTAAATAACTGGGTTGCAGGGTCATGACCAATGGCTATGAATACTCCGTCTAATTTTATTTCCTCAATTTTATTTGTTTTAACATTTTTTATTTTGATACCTTTAACATTTTTTGGATCTTTATCCCCTAAAACATCCTCAACAATGGAGTTCCAAATAATTTCGATTTTTTTATTTTCCATTAATTTTTTTTGAAGCATTTTTTCTGCTCTTAAACTATCTCTTCTGTGAATTAGTTTTACTTTTGAAGCAAATTTTGTCAAAAACATCGCTTCTTCCACTGCAGCATTTCCTCCACCAACAACTGCTACTTCTTTATCTTTAAAGAAAAATCCATCACAAGTAGCACAAGCTGAAACACCAAACCCTCTAAATTCTTGCTCGGATTTTAAATTTAACCATCTAGCTTGAGCACCAGTTGAAATGATAATACTGTCTGCAGTATAGTTTTGACCACTATCTCCAATAGCTTCGAATGGTGTTGATTTTAAATTTACAGAACTAATGTGATCTTCAATCATTTCAGTTCCTACTGCTTTTGCCTGTTCTTTCATTTGATCCATTAACCATGGTCCCTGTATTACATCAGCAAATCCTGGAAAATTTTCAACATCAGTCGTTGTTGTTAATTGTCCACCTGGCTCTGATCCGTATACTAAAATAGGATTGAGCATTGCTCTTGCAGCATAAACAGCTGCAGTATATCCGGCCGGACCAGACCCAATTATTAACACTTTTGTGTGTTTAGTTGGATTTTGACTCATATGAAAGCTATATAGTGATTAATGACTAAATTAAAAGGTTTATTATTGACCGAGGGAAAACACGGAATGATTAGTCAAGCAGAGGGGCTTGCTAAGGGACTAGATTTAGAATTTATACACGAAAAAATTGAACTTAATAATTTTTGGAAACTGATTCCACCAAAATTTACGCCTGTACAAAATTTTGTTTTTAAAAATGAAATTGATAGAAAATTCCATATTGTTATTTCTTGTGGAAGAAAAAGTGTAATTCCTTCAATTTATTTAAAAAGAAAATATAAAAATAATATTATGAATATACATATTCAAGATCCAAAAGTATCTTTAGGTAATTTTGATTTTGTAGTTGCACCAGAACACGATGGTTTAATTGGTAATAATGTACTATTAACTAAAGGCGCAATTCATTACTTGAGAAATGATGAATTAAAAGCAAATGAAAATTATCTTAAAGATAGAATTAAAAAACAAAAAGTAGTGAGTTTTATTGTTGGTGGACCAAATAAATACTACGACTTTAATGAAAAATTGATTGATGAAATTTTTTTAAAAATTAAGAATAATTTTGTTAAAAAAAATTATCAGTTAATATTTATTCCATCCATGAGAACTCCTAAAAGAATTATTAATAAAGCACAAAAATATTTTACAAAAGATGAAATTATAATTGATAGTGTAGATAAAAAAGCGTATTTATCAGCTTTAAAGTTATCAAATTACATAATTGTTACGTGTGATTCTACCTCTATGATTTCTGAAGCAGCAATGACTGGAAAACCTATATATGTTGCGCAGATGAAAGCTATTAGAGAAAATTCGAGATTTCAAAATTTTTATAAATTATTTACCTCATTAAATATCATTAAAGATTTGGGGGATACAATTGATAAATGGGACTATAAAAAACTTAATGAAACTGATAAAATTTCAAGCTATATAAAACAAAAGATAGATAATTATGACTTTTCTTAACTCAATTTTGAATAATTCAAAAGAATATAAGTCTCCTTTTAGTCATTGGGAATATAAAAACGCTCTCAATGATGAAGCAATTCAGGAAATCATCAATGCTGATATTCCAGATGTTAGCAAACATAATTTGAATTATGATGGTACAAGAGCGATAGACGGTGGTGCAGCTGAATTTAGAGAAGGAATAGCTTCAGGTGGTAAAGCAATTAAATTTAGATGCTTCATTACTAAAGATAATGCTAAAGATTTCCCAAATTTAGTGAAATTTATAAAAGAACTACAATCAAAAGAAACTTATAACCAAATATCAAAAATGATTGGAAAAGACTTATCAAATTCTTATGTAAGAGTTGAAGTTATTTGTGATAGGGAAGGATTCTGGCTTAAACCACATTGTGATATTAAAGAAAAGTTAATGTCAGGTTTAATTTTTGTAAATAATGTTAATGAGTCTGAAGATTTGGGAACAGATTTTTACAATGATAGAATGGAGAAAGTTAAAACTGTTCCATATAAGCATAATTATGGTTATTTTTTTACAAGTGGTCCTAATACTTGGCATGGTATGGAAAAAAAAAGAATTGTTAAAGAAAGACGCTGTATTCAAGTCAATTACGTGACATTTAAAACTGATTGGAAGGTAGAATAATTTTTACCTTAAAGAAGATTTGAATATAGTCCTAGTAATGCAAGCACAGTTAACATAAAACAAATACCCACAACCGCTTTTAGCTGGTCACCATCTTCATTTATATAAGATTTGTCATGTAGTTTCCAAAAACTTAAGTTTTTACTATCAAGATTTTGTAAATTACTCTCATTTTTTTCCAGTGGAAAATCTATAACCTCAGCGTTTAAAAAATTTTCTTTTTTGTTCAATGATGTATCTTTGAACTTATGTAATTCTGAACTCATTTTTCTATATACAATTTCGGATAGCTTACTAATCAATTTAGTCGAAAGAAAATTAAATTTTTTTTTTTTTTTACCTTCTTCAACTTAGAAGTGTAATAATTAAATCAACTTTTAATTGAATAAATTATTTTAAACCCTGTAATGAGTTAATTTCTAGTTTTATTGTTTTAAGGGATTTTATTCCACTAATACAGGCTAGTGCAGTTGACATATTTGTACAGTAGGGAACTTTATTTTTTAAAGTTGCCCTTCTTAAAGCTATAGCATCGCTCAAACGATATTCGCTATTCCCACCCCCAGTATTAACAACAAGCGCAATTTTTTTAGAGTTTAAAACATCAACGATATGCGGTGATCCACTACTTACTTTATTTATTACCTTACATTTCATTCCATGTTTTTTTATATATTCAGCTGTTCCCCTTGTTGCACATAAAGTAAAATTTAAATTTAACAATTCTTTTGCAAGCTCTATTCCTTCATCTTTATGTGAGTCTTTTAAAGATAAAAAAGCTAGACCCATAACCGGTAAAGAATTTGAAGATGCTATTTGGCTTTTTGCATAAGCCATACCAAAGTTTTTATCAAATCCCATTACTTCTCCAGTAGATTTCATCTCTGGTCCTAGAAGCAAATCACTATTAGGAAATTTATTAAATGGAAAAACAGCTTCTTTAACAGCATACATACCATTAGATTTATCTTTCAAATTAAATTTTGACAACTTTTCTCCTACCATTATTCTAGATGCTATTTTTGCAAGAGGTATTCCCTTCGCTTTAGAGACAAAAGGTACTGTTCGGCTGGCTCTAGGATTTACTTCAATTACGAATATCTCATCTTTTTTTATTGCAAACTGAATATTCATAAAACCTTTAACTTTTAAAGCTAACGCTAGTTTTTTTGTTTGGTTCTCTATTTCTTTGATAAGATAGGGTTTTATAGATACCGGAGGAAGACTACAAGCTGAGTCTCCAGAATGAATTCCTGCTTCCTCTATGTGTTGCATAATTCCGGCGACATGAACTTGTTTGCCATCAGAAATAGCATCAACGTCTACTTCCATAGCATTATCAATAAATTTATCTATAAGAATTGGATTATCTTCTGCAGCTTTAAATGCTTCTTGCACGAATTTTTTAAGCTGGCTTTTATCATGTACAATTTCCATTGCTCTTCCGCCCAAAACATAAGATGGCCTCACCATTAAGGGCAAACCTATTTTTTCTGAAATTTGAATAGCTTGATTAAATGTTTTTGCAATTCCACTTTTGGCTTGTTTTAGTTTAAGTTTATTAAGAAGATTTCTAAATCGATCTCTATCTTCAGCTAAATCAATAGATGAAAATTGAGTTCCAAGTATTGGGAAATTATTATTGTGTAAAAATTTTGCTAGTTTAATTGGTGTTTGTCCGCCAAATTGAGCTATTATACCTACAAGATTTCCATTTTCCTGTTCTTTCTTGATTATATTAAAAACATACTCCTCTTTTAAAGGCTCAAAGTACAATCTATCACTTGTATCATAATCTGTTGAAACAGTTTCTGGATTACAATTTATCATTATTGTCTCGAAACCTGCTTTTTTTAAAGCAAAGCTTGCCTGACAACAACAATAATCAAATTCAATTCCTTGACCAATTCTATTCGGACCACCACCTAGAATAATTATTTTTTTCTTATTAGAGGGTTCTGCCTCGCACTCTGAGCTTATAGAAAAGTTTCTCTGATAAGTGGAGTACATGTAAGGAGTAAAAGATTTAAATTCAGCTGCGCACGTATCTACTTTTTTGTATACAGGAAAAACTTTAAGTGCTGATCTTTTTTTTCTAACAATATCTAAAGATGTATTCGATAATTCAGATAGTTTTTTATCAGAAAAACCGAAAGATTTTACTCTATTAAATTCTTGGAAATTTTTAGG